>NZ_RHQR01000014.1:0-165370 GCF_003936645.1 Pseudomonas sp. p106 | reverse complement strand
TGGATATCCTGGAAGAAGCCGGTCTTGAACAGCGAACGGGTCGACTCCACCAGGCGCCGGTCATCGGCCTGATCGCCGACGTTCAGGGGCAAGGCACCGAAAACGCTGCCGGCGGATACCCGCTGCAGGCCGTTGACACGAATATCGGAGATGGTGAAGGACTCGGCGTGAACTTCAGCGATCATCAATGCGGAGAGGACCGCAGTTAGCAGCAGACGTTTCATGAAGTCCTTTTATTCCAACTGGCAATAAACAACCTGCCGCAAATGGCGGCAGGTTTGCAATGCGAAGCTTTTATAGTCGACCCAGATCGTTGATCAGGGCGAGCAACATCACCCCTATGACCAAACTGATACCGATCTGGACCCCCCAACCTTGAACCCGATCCGACAATGGACGACCGCGCGCCCACTCGACCAGGTAAAACAGCAAATGCCCCCCATCCAGCACTGGAATGGGCAGCAGGTTAAGAACCCCCAGGCTAATGCTCAGGTAGGCGAGGAAATTCAGGAAATCCCCCACGCCGGACTGGGCTGAAGCGCCCGCCACTTTAGCAATGGTTATCGGTCCGCTCAAGTTTTTTACCGAGAGCTCACCGAACAGCATTTTCTTCAGGGATTCGAGGGTCAGGACGCTCATGCTCCACGTCCGGGAAAGGCCCTCGCCTACCGCATCCAGCGGACCGTAGCTGACCTCACGAAGCATGTCGGCAGGCCATTCGCCACTTTTCACCCCGGCACCCAGGTAACCACCGGCAGCCTCGCCCTCACCTTTTCGTGCCAGTGTCACCGGCACATCCAGCGCTGCACCGTCGCGCTCGATACGCACCACCACCTTGGCTTCAGGGCGGGCGCGCACGCTATCGACAACCTGCTGCCAGTCAGTCAAGGCCACCCCATCGAGACTCAGCAGCCGGTCACCGGTTTTCAGACCGGCAGCCGCCGCTGGCCCTTTTGGATCGATCTCGGCCAGCACGGGCGCAACCACAGGGCGCCATGGCCGCAGCCCGAGCGACTGAATCGGATCAGGCTCGTCCGCACCCTTGAGCCAGCTGTCGAGCTTGACCTGCAACTGACGCTCGGCACTGGAGCCCTCATCGCGCACGCCAACCTGCAATGTTCCGCTTTCGCCCAGGCGACGCACCAACTGCAGGTTGACGGCCGACCAGCCACTGGTCGCCTTGCCATCGATGGACACAATTTCCTGGCCGGCAACCAGGCCCGCCGATGCTGCCAGGCTGCCTGGCTCTACCGCACCGATGACCGGACGGATCTGCTGGGTACCGAGCATCGCCAGCAACCAGAAGAAAACGATGGCCAGCAGGAAGTTGGCAATCGGACCGGCGGCGACGATGGCGATGCGCTGGCGAACCGATTTGCGATTGAATGACTGCTCGGCCAGAGCTGGCGGCACTTCGCCTTCACGCTCGTCGAGCATCTTGACGTACCCACCCAAAGGAATGGCCGCCACCACGAACTCGGTACCGTGGCGGTCATGCCAGCGCAATAGCCCGGGGCCGAAGCCCACGGAAAAGCGCAGCACCTTGACCCCGCAACGCCGGGCCACCCAGAAGTGGCCGAATTCGTGGAAAGTGACCAGTACACCCAGGGCCACCAGGGTGCCGATAATCATGTACAGCGCAGTCATGTCTTTCTCCGAATGACGTTCAGCGGAACGACTTTTCGCACATCCTCTGGGCCGGGCAGCATCAGCGGCCGTGGCGCCTCAACCACTCGCGGGACAACTCTCGGGCGCGCTGATCGGCAGCAAATACCGCATCCAGCGAAGGCACAGGCACCACGGGTTCCTGAGCCAGTACCTGTTCGATCATACCCGCGATCTCCGGGAAGCGGATACGCCGCTCAAGAAATGCATCGACCGCAACTTCGTTGGCCGCATTGAGTACCGCTGGCGCGCTGTTGCCCGCCTCGGCAGCCTGCCGTGCCAGGCGCAGGCACGGAAAGCGCAGTTCGTCGGGGGCCTGGAAATCCAGGCGAGCAATGGCGAACAGATCCAGCGGGGCCACACCAGAATCGATCCGCTCCGGCCAGGCAAGGGCGTTGGCAATGGGCGTGCGCATATCCGGGTTACCCAACTGGGCCAGCACCGAACCGTCAACGTAGTCCACCAGGGAATGGATAACGCTCTGCGGGTGCACCACCACTTCGACCTTGTCCGGCGCCGCATCGAACAACCAGCAAGCCTCGATCAGTTCCAGGCCCTTGTTCATCATGCTCGCCGAGTCCACCGAAATCTTGCGTCCCATGGACCAGTTCGGGTGGGCACAGGCCTGCTCAGGCGTGACGTCGGCCAAGTCTGCCTGAGGCGTCTCGCGAAACGGCCCGCCCGAGGCTGTCAGCAGAATGCGACGCACACCCACCTGGCTCAGACCACGGTCATAGTCACCCGGCAGGCACTGGAAGATGGCATTGTGCTCGCTGTCGATCGGCAGCAGCACCGCACCACTGCGGCGCACAGCTTCCATGAACAGCGCGCCGGACATCACCAGCGCCTCCTTGTTGGCCAGCAGCACCTTCTTGCCCGCCTCGACGGCGGCCAGTGTCGGGCGCAAGCCAGCAGCGCCGACGATGGCAGCCATCACCGCATCCACTTCAGGGGCGGCCGCAACCTCACACAGGCCCGCCTCCCCTTCGAGCACCTCGGTGGCGCAGCCCGCAGCCGCCAGGCCTTCACGCAAGCGCACGGCTGCTTCGCCGTTGGGCACCACGGCATAGGCCGGGCGATGCAGCACGCACAGCGCCAGCAGTTGATCGATGCGCGAATAGCCGCTCAATGCAAATACCTGGTAGCGCTCGGGATGGCGGGCAATCACATCCAGGGTACTGAGGCCGATGGAGCCGGTGGCGCCCAGGACCGTAATGCGCTGTAGCGCTGTCACATCACACCCCATTCAGCAGCCCACAGCAATACCGCGAAAACCGGGATGGCCGCAGTCAGGCTGTCGATGCGGTCAAGCACCCCGCCATGGCCAGGCAGCAGGTTGCTGCTGTCCTTGATACCGGAGCGGCGCTTGAACATGCTCTCGGTCAGGTCACCAATCACCGATGACATGACCACCAGCGCAGCCCCCACGAGCCCCAGCAGAATCTGGCCGACGCCCCAATCGCGAGTGATGCCGACCGCAAGCGTAATCACCAGGCTGACCGCCAGGCCGCCATAGACGCCTTCCCAGCTTTTACCCGGGCTGACTTGGGCAGCCAGCTTGCGCTTGCCGAAAGCACGGCCCGAGAAGTACGCGCCGATATCGGCCGCCCACACCAGCACCATGACAGACAGGATAAGCCAGTTACCCAGCGGCCAGTGCTTGAGCAGCACCAGCCCTTGCCAGGCAGGCAGCAGGATCAGCAGACCGATCAGCAGACGGCAGGCAGCACTGGCCCACAGCTCACTGCTGCGCGGATAAGTCAGCACCAACCAGGTGGCCATACCCCACCAGATGACCGACGCACCAAGCACCCAGGGCGCCAGGTCAGGCATCAGGTAGAGCAGCATCAGCACACCGGCGACGACAGCGGCATAGGCAATGCGCAGCGGCTGGGCCATCAGCCCGGCCAGGCGCGCCCATTCCCAGGCCGCCAGGGTCACCACCAAGCCGATGAACAGAGCGAAATCCCCGCCGTTGAGCAGGAAGAAACCACCCAGCGCGACCGGCAGCAGGATCAGCGCGGTAATGATGCGTTGTTTAAGCATTAAGCACGAGCTCCAGCCTCGACCTGCTCGCTGGTCTTACCGAAGCGGCGCTGGCGCGAAGCGAAATCGGCCAGAGCATTGCGCATGGCCTCGTGTTTGAAGTCCGGCCAGTACAGGTCGGAGAAATACAGTTCGGCATAGGCCAACTGCCACAGCAGGAAGTTGCTGATGCGGTGCTCACCACCGGTGCGGATGCACAGGTCCGGCAACGGCAATTCGCCCGTCGCCAGGCAGGCTTGCAAAAGCCCTGGAGTGATGTCGTCCGGACGCAGATGGCCGGCCTGAACCTCACGCGCCAGGCGCTGGGCGGCCTGGGCAATATCCCACTGGCCACCGTAGTTGGCGGCGATCTGCAGGATGAAGCGATTATTGCCGGCGGTCTGCGCCTCGGCCTCACGCATGGCGGCCTGCAGCTCTGGATGGAAACGCGAACGGTCGCCAATGATGCGCAGGCTGATATTGTTCTCGTTCAGGCGTTTGGCCTCACGGCGCAGCGCCGAGAAGAACAGCTCCATCAACGCCCCCACTTCCTCGGCAGGGCGCTGCCAGTTCTCACTGGAGAAGGCGAACAGGGTCAGCACCTCGACCCCGGACTTGGCGCATACCTCGATAACCGCACGTACGGCATCGACGCCGGCCTTGTGCCCGGCTACGCCGGGCAGCAGGCGCTTCTTCGCCCAGCGATTATTGCCATCCATGATGATCGCGACGTGTCGCGGCACCGAAGACGGTGCCGCCAGCTTGGTCTTTTCCATTAAAAAACCTCGGCCTTAGACGGCCAACAGGTCCTTTTCCTTGGCTTTGAACGCAGCGTCGATTTCGGCGACGAACTTGTCGGTCAGCTTCTGGATCTCGTCAGCAGCACGACGCTCTTCGTCTTCGCTGATTTCCTTGTCCTTGGTCAGCTTCTTCAGGTCAGCCAGGGCATCACGACGCACGTTGCGCACGGCAACCTTGGCGTCTTCGGCAACGGCGCTGGCCTGCTTGGTGTAACCCTTGCGGGTTTCCTCGGTCAGGGCCGGCATCGGTACACGGATGGTGGTGCCGGCGCTGGACGGGTTCAGGCCCAGATCGGAAGTCAGGATGGCCTTCTCGATGGCAGCGCTGAGGTTCTTGTCGTGGGCGACGATCTTCAGGGTGCGCGCATCTTCAACAGAGACTGCAGCGACCTGGTTCAGCGGCATTTCGCTGCCCCACGCCGGTACCTTGACGCTGTCCAGGATGCTTGGGTGGGCGCGACCGGTGCGGATTGACGCCAGGTTGCGGCCCAAAGCCTCGATGGACTTGCCCATGCGATCCTGAGCGTCTTTCTTGATGTCGTTGATCATTTTTGAACTTCCTCGATCAGAGTTCCTTCCGCGCCGCCATGCACGATGTTCAGCAAGGCGCCGGGTTTGTTCATGTTGAAGACGCGCAGCGGCATCTTGTGGTCGCGGCAAAGGCAGATTGCCGTGAGATCCATTACACCCAGCTTGCGATCCAGCACTTCATCGTAGGTCAGATGATCGAACTTCTCGGCATGCGGGTCCTTGAATGGATCTGCAGTGTATACACCATCGACCTTGGTTGCCTTCAATACCACGTCGGCATCGATTTCGATGGCACGCAGGCATGCGGCGGAGTCGGTGGTGAAGAACGGGTTGCCAGTACCGGCAGCGAAGATTACGACTTCTTTGGCGTTCAGGTGACGCATGGCTTTGCGGCGGTCATAGTGATCGGTCACGCCCACCATGGAAATGGCCGACATCACGATGGCGGTAATGTTCGCCCGCTCCAGCGCATCGCGCATGGCCAGGCCATTCATTACGGTCGCCAGCATGCCCATGTGGTCGCCGGTAACACGGTCCATGCCGGCTGCACTGAGCGCCGCGCCACGGAACAGGTTGCCACCGCCAATCACCAGGCCGACCTGGACACCGATGCCGACCAACTGGCCGACTTCCAGGGCCATGCGATCCAGGACCTTGGGGTCGATCCCGAACTCTTCCGAGCCCATCAGGGCCTCGCCGCTAAGTTTGAGTAGAATGCGTTTATAGCGAGCCTGATAACCACTGCCCTGCTGAGCCATTGCGAATCTCTCCTGCGGCGTTTGTAAAATTCTGGCGGGCTGCTTGAGCCTGCGTGTAACTCTAACGTGACGCAGCGACTGCGTCAGCGAGCACGGCCTTGAAAACCGCTCCCGCTTTGACAAAGAGGCTGCGCGCGTGAGCGGGCAGCCTCTTTGGGGCGACAGACGAGTCTGTCTTACTGCTTGGCGGCAGCTACCTGAGCGGCAACTTCAGCAGCGAAGTCGTCGACCGGCTTCTCGATGCCTTCGCCTACTTTGAAGTAGGTGAAGGAAACGATTTCAGCACCGGCCTTCTTGGCCAGCTCGCCGACTTTGACTTCCGGGTTCATGACGAAGGCTTGCTCTTTCAGCGAGGCTTCGGCCTTGAACTTGGTGATACGGCCGTTGATCATGTTTTCAACGATGTTTTCCGGCTTGCCGGCGATCTTGTCAGCGTTCAGCTGCAGGAAGACGTTCTTCTCGCGCTCGATGGCCTCGGCGGAGATTTCCGACGCGTCCAGGAACTCTGGGTTCGAAGCTGCAACGTGCATGGCAATGTTCTTGGCCAGCTCGACGTCGCCGCCCTTGAGGACGACAACAGCACCGATCTTGTTACCGTGCAGGTAAGCACCGACAACGTCACCCTCAACGCGCACCAGGCGACGGATGTTGACGTTCTCGCCGCACTTGGCGACCAGGGCTTCACGAGCAGCTTCGCGCGAGGCGATCAGCGGAGCGGCATCGGTCAGCTTCTGGGCGAAAGCTTCTTCGAGGCTTTCAGCGACGAAGTTCTTGAAGTCGTCTTGCAGAGCCAGGAAGTCGGTCTGCGAGTTGACTTCCAGCAGGACGGCGGATTTACCGTCGGTCTTGACGGCGATCGCGCCTTCGGCAGCGACGTTGCCAGCCTTTTTGGCGGCCTTGATGGCGCCCGAGGCACGCATGTCGTCAATGGCTTTTTCGATGTCGCCGCCGGCCTTTTCCAGGGCCTTTTTGCAATCCATCATGCCTTCGCCGGTACGCTCGCGCAGTTCTTTGACCAGCGCTGCAGTAATTGCTGCCATTTCAAAATCCTCTTGGAAAGTTTTTCAACCATTCCACCCGCTCATCACGGGCGTTCAATTCTGCAAATCCGCTGTTTCAACCTCAGCCGGCCCATAATGCGGGGCGCTTGCTGACAGCAGGATTTCAAGGTGGCAAAAAGGGGGCCAAGCCCCCTTTTTGCGTGCCAAGCAGACGCTAGCGTCTATTACTCGGCAGCAGGTGCAGCCGCTTCTTCAGCGTAGACTTCGGTGCCGCCAGCAACGTTGTTGCGGCCGCGGATGACGGCGTCAGCCATCGAAGTCATGTACAGCTCGATAGCGCGAATGGCGTCATCGTTACCTGGGATGATGTAGTCAACACCTTCTGGGCTGCTGTTGGTATCGACAACGCCGATAACCGGGATACCCAGCTTGTTGGCTTCGGTGATGGCAATGCGCTCGTGGTCAACATCGATCACGAACAGGGCATCAGGCAGGCCGCCCATGTCCTTGATACCACCCAGGCTGCGGTCCAGCTTTTCCAGATCGCGCGAACGCATCAGGGCTTCTTTCTTGGTCAGCTTGGCAAAAGTGCCGTCTTCGGCCTGGGTTTCCAGGTCGCGCAGACGCTTGATCGAAGCGCGGATGGTTTTGTAGTTGGTCAGCATGCCGCCCAACCAGCGGTGGTCAACGTATGGCGAACCGCAACGAGCAGCTTGCTCGGCGACGATCTTGCCGGCGGAACGCTTGGTGCCGACGAACATGATCTTGTTCTTGCCCTGGGCCAGGCGTTCTACGAACGACAGAGCGTCGTTGAACATTGGCAGGGTTTTTTCCAGGTTGATGATGTGGATCTTGTTACGCGCGCCGAAAATGTACTTGCCCATTTTCGGGTTCCAGTAACGGGTCTGGTGGCCGAAGTGCACACCGGCCTTCAGCATATCGCGCATGTTGACTTGGGACATGATAGTTCCTTGATAAGTCGGGTTGGGCCTCCACGTATCCCAATGACCAACCCACGCACCTGAACAAGAACTTCGAGAATGCGGGGCACCCAGGTCATCGTGTCGACACGTGTGTGGGTTTGAGCTGACGGGGTCGTCCCCGAAAGCGGCGCATGTTATACCACAGACCGCCAACGAACGGAACCCGCAGAAGTGAACTGTGAATCCAGCCTCAAGCTTGATGCTGGGTTCGCAGCCGCCCTCTGATAGAATAAGGGCCTTTTCCGTTTGTTCGCGCCGCCTGCGGCGCCGTAGAGAGCCAGTAATGACCGTTACCATCAAGACCGCAGAAGACATCGAGAAGATGCGCATCGCCGGCCGCCTGGCCGCCGAAGTGCTGGAAATGATCGAAGAACACGTCAAGCCCGGTGTCACCACCGAAGAGCTCGACCGCCTGTGCCACGACTACATCGTCAACGTGCAGCAGGCCATTCCGGCACCGCTCAACTACAAGGGCTACCCCAAGTCGATCTGCACCTCGATCAACCACGTGGTGTGCCACGGCATCCCCAACGACAAGCCGCTCAAGGACGGGGACACGCTGAACATCGATGTCACCGTGATCAAGGACGGCTACCACGGCGACACCAGCCGCATGTTCCACGTCGGTACCGTGCCGGTATGGGCCGAGCGCCTGTCCAAAGTCACCCAGGAGTGCATGTACAAGGCCATCGAGCTGGTCAAGCCTGGCTGCCGCCTGGGCGATATCGGTGAAGTGATCCAGAAGCACGCTGAGAAGAACGGCTTTTCGGTCGTGCGTGAGTTCTGCGGCCACGGCATCGGCAAGGTGTTCCACGAAGAGCCACAGATCCTCCACTACGGCCGTGCCGGCACCGGCATGGAGCTCAAAGAGGGCATGACCTTCACCATCGAACCGATGATCAACCAGGGCAAGGCCGACACCAAGGTGCTGGGCGACGGCTGGACCGCCATCACCAAGGACCGCAAGCTCTCGGCGCAGTGGGAGCACACCCTGGTGGTGACCGCCACCGGCTACGAGATCTTCACCCTGCGCAAGGACGACACCATCCCGCGCACTTCGGCCTGAGTTCACGCCAAAGCCTCTACGACAGGAACGCGATGCATGCCCCAGGTGGATCCCGAGCTGTTCGACCGCGGCCAGTTCCAGGCGGAACTGGCCCTCAAGGCGAGCCCCATCGCCGCTTTCAAGAAGGCCATCCGCCAGGCCGGCGAGGTGCTCGACAGGCGTTTCCGTGACGGCCGCGACATCCGCCGGCTGATCGAGGACCGCGCCTGGCTCGTCGACAACATCCTGCAACAGGCCTGGAAGCAGTTTGACTGGGGCGACGCTGACGGTATCGCCCTGGTAGCGGTCGGGGGCTATGGGCGCGGTGAACTGCACCCGCACTCGGACATCGACCTGCTGATCCTGCTGCGCGACGCCGAACACGAGCAGTACCGCGACGCCATCGAGCGCTTCCTGACACTGCTGTGGGACATGGGCCTTGAAGTGGGCCAGAGCGTGCGTACCGTGGACGAGTGTGCCGAACAGGCCCGCGCCGACCTGACGGTCATCACCAACATGATGGAAAGCCGCACCATCGCCGGCCCCGAAGCCCTGCGCCAGCGCATGCTCGAGGTCACCAGCACCGCGCACATGTGGCCGAGCAAGGAGTTCTTCCTGGCCAAGCGCGCAGAGCTCAAGGCCCGCCACCACAAGTACAACGACACCGAGTACAACCTCGAGCCCAATGTAAAAGGCTCGCCCGGCGGCCTTCGCGACATCCAGACAGTCCTTTGGGTAGCCCGTCGCCAGTACGGCACCCTGAACCTGCACGCCCTCGCTGGCGAAGGCTTCCTGCTGGAAAGCGAAAACGAACTGCTGGCCTCCTCCCAGGACTTTTTGTGGAAGGTGCGCTACGCCCTGCACATGCTCGCCGGCCGCGCCGAAGATCGCCTGCTGTTCGACCACCAGCGCAGCATCGCCGCACTGCTGGGCTACAGCGACGAAAACCCCAAACGCGCCATCGAACAGTTCATGCAGCAGTACTACCGGGTGGTGATGAGCATCAGCCAGTTGTGCGACCTGATCATCCAGCACTTCGAGGAAGTCATCCTCGCCGACGATGACAGTGGCACCACCCAGCCGCTGAATGCGCGTTTCCGCCTGCACGACGGCTATATCGAAGCGGTCAACGCGAACGTTTTCAAGCGCACGCCGTTCGCCATGCTGGAGATCTTCGTGCTGATGGCGCAGCACCCGGAAATCAAGGGCGTGCGCGCTGACACCGTGCGCCTGCTGCGCGAGCACCGGCACCTGATCGACGACACCTTCCGCAACGATATCCGCAACACCAGCCTGTTCATCGAGCTGTTCAAGTGCGAAATCGGCATCCATCGCAACCTGCGGCGAATGAACCGCTACGGCATCCTCGGCCGCTACCTGCCAGAGTTCGGCCTGATCGTCGGGCAGATGCAGCACGACCTGTTCCACATCTATACGGTCGATGCGCACACCCTCAACCTCATCAAGCACCTGCGCAAGCTGCAGTACACGCCGGTGTCCGAAAAATTCCCGCTGGCCAGCAAGCTCATGGGCCGCCTGCCCAAGCCTGAGCTCATCTACCTGGCCGGGCTGTACCACGACATCGGTAAAGGCCGTCAGGGCGACCACTCCGAACTGGGCGCTGTGGACGCGAAGAAGTTCTGCGAGCGCCATCAATTGCCCGCCTGGGATAGCCGCCTGATCGTCTGGCTGGTGCAAAACCACCTGGTGATGTCCACCACCGCCCAACGCAAGGACCTGTCCGACCCGCAGGTGATCAACGACTTCGCCCTGCATGTCGGCGACGAGACGCGCCTGGACTACCTCTACGTGCTGACCGTGGCCGACATCAACGCCACCAATCCCAGCCTGTGGAACTCCTGGCGCGCCAGCCTGCTGCGCCAGCTGTACAGCGAGACCAAACGCGCCTTGCGTCGCGGCCTGGAAAACCCGCTGGACCGCGAGGAGCAGATCCGCCAGACACAGAGTGCTGCGCTGGATATCCTCGTGCGCGAGGGCACCGACCCGGACGACGTCGAGCAACTCTGGTCGCAACTGGGTGACGACTACTTCCTCAAGCACAACGCCGCCGATGTGGCCTGGCACAGTGATGCGATCCTGCAGCAGCCCGCCGACGGCGGGCCGCTGGTACTGATCAAGGAAACCACACAGCGGGAGTTCGAGGGCGGCACGCAGATCTTCATCTACGCCCCCGACCAGCACGATTTCTTCGCCGTGACCGTGGCGGCCATGTCGCAGCTCAACCTGAACATCCATGACGCGCGCATCATCACCTCGAGCAGCCAGTTCACGCTCGACACCTACATCGTGCTCGACAATGACGGCGGCTCCATCGGCGATAACCCGCAACGGGTCAAGCAGATCCGCGACGGCCTGACCGAGGCGCTGCGCAACCCCGAGGACTACCCGACCATCATCCAGCGACGGGTACCCCGCCAGCTCAAGCATTTCAACTTCCCGCCGCAGGTGACCATCCTCAACGATGCACAGCGGGCGGTGACCATCCTTGAGATCACCGCGCCGGACCGCCCGGGGCTGCTGGCGCGGATCGGGCGGATCTTCCTGGAGTTCGACCTGTCACTGCAGAACGCCAAGATCGCCACCCTCGGCGAACGCGTGGAAGACGTATTCTTCATTACCGATGCCGACAACCAGCCGCTGTCCGACCCGCAGCTGTGCAGCCGCCTGCAGGAAGCGATCGTGCAGCAGCTGCAGGCCGGCCAGGCCAGCGATGCCAGCCCGACTCGCGTGACCTTTTAACGATTAGACGATTGACGAGACCTTGCGCCGATGAACCATGCCTTGACCCAGCTTCAGCCCTACCCGTTCGAGAAACTCCGCGCCCTGCTGGGCAGCGTGAAGCCCGCGGCGGACAAGCGCGCCATCGCCCTGTCGATCGGTGAGCCGAAGCACGCATCCCCGGCGTTCGTCGCCCAGGCCATGGCCGACAACCTCGACAAGCTGGCGGTCTACCCCAGCACCATCGGCCTGCCAGAGCTGCGCCAGGCCATCGGCCAATGGTGCGAACGCCGGTTCGGCGTGCCGAGCGGCTGGCTGGACGCGGACCGCCATGTGCTGCCGGTCAACGGCACCCGTGAAGCACTGTTTGCCTTCACCCAGGCTGTGGTCAACCGCGCCGATGATGGCCTGGTGGTCAGCCCCAACCCGTTCTACCAGATCTACGAAGGCGCGGCCCTGCTCGCCGGCGCCACCCCGCATTACCTGCCGTGCCTGGAAAACAACGGTTTCAACCCGGACTTCGATGCCGTACCCACCGAGGTATGGAAACGCTGCCAGATCCTGTTCCTGTGCTCACCGGGCAACCCCACCGGCGCACTGGTACCGATGGACACCCTGAAGAAGCTGATCGCACTGGCCGACGAGCATGATTTCGTGATCGCCGCCGATGAATGCTACAGCGAGCTGTACTTCGACGAAGACGCGCCACCACCGGGCCTGCTCAGTGCCTGTGCCGAACTGGGCCGCAGTGATTTCAAGCGTTGCGTGGTATTCCACAGCCTGTCCAAGCGCTCCAACCTGCCGGGCCTGCGTTCGGGCTTCGTTGCCGGCGACGCGGCCATCATCAAGCCGTTCCTGCTGTACCGCACCTACCATGGCTGCGCCATGCCGGTGCAGACCCAGCTGGCCAGCATCGCCGCCTGGCAGGATGAAGCGCATGTGCGCGAAAACCGCGACCTATACCGCGCCAAATACGATGCCGTGCTGGATATCCTGCAGCCCGTGCTGGACGTACAGCGGCCCGATGGCAGTTTCTACCTGTGGGCCAAGGTACCGGGGTGCGATGCCGACTTCACGCGTGACCTGTTCCAAGCCCAGCATGTGACGGTGGTACCTGGTTCGTACCTGTCGCGCGAAGTGGATGGCGTGAACCCGGGGGCCGGGCGGGTACGCATGGCACTGGTCGCACCATTGGCCGAGTGCATCGAGGCGGCTGAGCGGATTCGTGCGTTTGTGCAAACCCGTTGATTGACCGAGTGCCGCACTGTAGCCCAAACGCCGGCTCGCCGGCGCTTGAGCTACAGCGGCTCATTTGACTGCCCCCAGGTTCGCCTCGCTCAAGTCCAGCTCCCCCAACACTTGCCGCACCACTTCATCGCCAACCAGATGCTGGCGATGCAGGTTATATAACTCCAACCGCTGCGCCCGAAGCGCCCGCAGGCGCAGACGTCGTTCCAGCAAGTCCATCTGCTCCGCCAAGGCCCTCGCCTCGGCCGTGTCGTTGTAACTGTCCAGCTCATCGCGGTATTCGGCCATCAACCTCGCCTTGAGCTCGGTGGCCAGGGTCGCCTGCGCCGCATCCTGAGGTGCGCTGGCATCAACCACGTCCTCGGCCTCCAGGGCATGAATCGCAGCCTCGGCCGTGCGCCGCCAGGCTTCCTGCACCTCCTGATGCAGCCGCTCGTCCGGGCTTCGGGTGACACCTCTCAAGAGAAAGGGCAACGCCACGCAGGCGCTGACCAGCGACAGCAAGATGACGCCGGCAGCGATGAAAATCAGCAGGTCGCGCTCCGGGAAAGCCTGGCCTGCCCCGATCAGCAGCGGTATCGACATCACACCCGCCAGCGTCACCGCACCCCGCACCCCGCCAAGGGTCAGCAACCAGCATGAGCGCGCCGTGGGCATCAGCACCAGTGCCGGCTTGCCGCGCCAGCGACGCACTACCCCGACCGCCCGCCAGATGCTTTGTACCCAGATGAAACGCAGCAGGATCAGCGCCGCAAAGATCGCCAGCACATCCAGGCAACGCCATGCCAGTGTCGGCCAGAGGGTAGGTTCGTGGCTGACCACCGCCTTGATGATGTCCGGCAATTGCAGGCCCAACAGCAGGAAGATCAGGCCATTGAAGGCGAATTCCAGTAGCGACCAGACGCTACGGTTGAGCAGGCGGGTGCTGGTCTGGCGCGGCAGCAGGTCGAGCCAGCTCTGCATCATGCCGGCGGCCACCGCCGAGAGGATGCCCGACACCCCAAGGCGCTCGGCCAGCACATAGGCGGCAAACGGCAGCAAGAGCATGAAAACCACGTGGGTGGCCGGGTCATCCCAGCCACGAGCGATCATCCAGGCCCGCAGCCTGCCAATCAGCCAGCTCAGGGCAACACCAACCGCCAGCCCGCCGATGGCAACCAGAACAAAGCTGAAGCTGGCATCGGCCAGTGAAAATACGCCGGTGATTGCCGCTGCCAGCGCGAACTTGAAGGTCACCAGGCCAGAGGCGTCATTCATCAGCGCCTCCCCCTGAAGCATGCGCATCAGCGGAGTGGGAAGGCGGTCCTGGGTGATGGCCGACACTGCCACGGCGTCGGTAGGCGACAACACGGCCGCCAGGGCAAAGGCCACCGCCAGTGGGATGCTAGGCAGCAGCCAATGGATGAAGTAGCCGGCGCCGACCACCGTGAACAGCACCAGCCCCACGGCAAGTGCCACCACCGGCCCGCGGATGCGCCACAGTTCGCGTTTGGGGATGCGCCAGCCGTCGGCAAACAGCAACGGCGGCAGGAACAGGAAAAGGAACAGCTCAGGATCCAGGGCCACATGCAGCCCCAGGGTCGGCCAGGCCAACAGCGCACCGGCACCGATCTGCACCAGCGGCAACGGCAAGGGGATCACCCGCCCGACCAGTTTCGACACGCTTACCAGCGTCAGCAGGATGAGGACGGTATAGGCTGACTGCATCCGTTAAAGCTTCCTTTGTGAACCGAAGTCAATCCAGGGCGAAAAATCGCCACAGAAGCACTATGTTAGCGGGGTGGGGTAATCATGGGCCGCTGCACGAAAGTCGCAGGAGGCGGATGAATATGTAACATGATGATACTGGAGTTGGGCTGGCAGGGCATGGCGTGAGCCTTAACAGGGCCACTGGGACGCCCCCTCCCCCCGAGTGCGCCCATTTAGCCCCACCCGTGGCGCTCAAAGAGTCGTTCCCGCATAATCGCGCGACTGACATTCGGAAATGGAGAGATTGGGGCAGCCTGTGGCCCCAATGCACACAATGACCTACACGCTCTACGGCATCAAAGCCTGCGACACCATGAAAAAAGCGCGCACCTGGCTCGAAGATCAAGCCATCGCCTACGAATTCCACGACTACAAGACTCAAGGCATCGACCGTGACAGCCTGAACCGCTGGTGCGACGAGCACGGCTGGGAAGTGATCCTCAACCGTGCCGGCACCACGTTCCGCAAGCTCGACGATGCCAGCAAGGCCGACCTCGACCAGGCCAAGGCCGTCGAGCTGATGCTGGCTCAGCCGTCGATGATCAAACGCCCGGTGCTCGACCTTGGCGCACGCACCCTGGTCGGTTTCAAACCTGACCTGTACGCCGCTGCGCTGGCCTGAGTCCATCTACGCATCGCACCCTATTTCGCACGAGGTAATCACATGTCCAATACCCTGTTCAGCCTGGCCTTTGGTGTCGGCTCCCAGAACCGCCAGGGCACCTGGCTGGAAGTGTTCTACGCACAGCCACTGCTCAAGCCGAGCGCCGAGCTGGTCGCCGCCGTCGCGCCGATCCTCGGTTATGAAGGTGGCAACCAGGCCATCACCTTCAGCAATGCCCAGGCCGCGCAACTGGCCGAAGCCGTCAAAGGCATCGATGCCGCCCAGGCTGCCCTGCTGACCCGCCTGGCCGAAAGCCACAAGCCGCTGGTCGCCACCCTGCTGGCCGAAGACGCTGCCCTGGCTTCGACCCCAGAGGCCTACCTCAAGCTGCACCTGCTGTCGCACCGCCTGGTCAAGCCGCACGGCGTGAGCCTGGCAGGCATCTTCCCGCTGCTGCCGAACGTCGCCTGGACCAACCGGGGCGCCGTCGACCTGGCCGAGCTGGCCGAGCTGCAACTGGAAGCGCGCCTCAAAGGCGAGCTGCTGGAAGTGTTCTCGGTGGACAAGTTCCCGAAGATGACCGACTACGTGGTCCCGGCCGGCGTGCGTATCGCCGACACCGCCCGCGTGCGCCTGGGCGCCTACATCGGCGAAGGCACCACCATCATGCACGAAGGCTTCGTCAACTTTAATGCCGGCACCGAAGGCCCGGGCATGATCGAAGGCCGTGTCTCGGCCGGCGTATTCGTTGGCAAGGGCTCGGACCTGGGTGGCGGCTGCTCGACCATGGGCACCCTGTCCGGTGGCGGCAATATCGTCATCAAGGTCGGTGAAGGCTGCCTGATCGGCGCCAACGCCGGCATCGGTATCCCGCTGGGCGACCGCAACACCGTCGAAGCCGGCCTGTACATCACTGCCGGCACCAAGGTCAACCTGCTCGACGAGAACAATGAGCTGGTCAAAGTGGTCAAGGCGCGCGACCTGGCTGGCCAGACCGACCTGCTGTTCCGCCGCAACTCGCTCAACGGCGCCGTAGAGTGCAAGACGCACAAATCGGCGATCGAGCTGAACGAGGCGCTGCACGCCCACAACTGAGAACTCCCGAAGGGTTCGAAGTGTTAAGATCGGGTCTGGCGCACTCACGCCAGACCCGATTTTCATTCCAGGCCCCGTGATCATGTTCCAGCCCTCCCCCTGGCGTGCCGATTTCCCCGCCATCGCCGCCCTGCAACGGCAGCACCAGACCTACCTGGACAGCGCCGCCACCACCCAGAAGCCCCAGGCCCTGCTCGATGCCCTGAGCCACTATTACGGCCACGGCGCAGCCAACGTGCACCGTGCCCAGCACCTGCCCGGCGCGCTGGCGACACAAGCGTTTGAAACCAGCCGCGACAAGGTCGCCGCCTGGCTCAACGCCGCCGAATCGCGGCAGGTCATCTTTACCCACGGCGCCACCTCGGCCCTGAACCTGTTGGCCTATGGCCTGGAACACCGCTTCGAGGCAGGCGACGAAATCGCCGTGAGCGCGCTGGAGCACCACGCCAACCTGCTGCCCTGGCAACAACTGGCGCGGCGGCGCAACCTGCGCCTGGTGGTACTGCCACTGGATGAGCATGGCCGCATCGACCTTGACCAGGCGCTGCAGTTGGTTGGCCCACGTACTCGCGTGCTTGCGGTCAGCCAGTTGTCCAATGTGCTCGGCACCTGGCAGCCGCTGCCAGCGTTACTCGCCCATGCCCGCGCCCAAGGGGCGCTGACTGTGGTCGATGGCGCTCAGGGCGTGGTGCATGGCCGCCACGATGTGCAGCAGCTGGGCTGTGATTTTTATGTATTCTCCAGCCATAAGCTCTATGGCCCGGAAGGCGTCGGCGTACTGTATGGCCGTGCGCAGGCGCTGGAACTGCTGCGCCACTGGCAGTTCGGCGGTGAAATGGTGCAACTGGCTGACTACCAGAGTGCCAGCTTCCGCCCGGCACCGCTGGGCTTCGAGGCAGGCACACCACCGATCGCCGGGGTGATCGGCCTGGGGGCAACGCTCGATTACCTGGCCAGCCTCGATGGCCAGGCCGTCGAGCACCACGAGACCCACCTTCACCATCACCTGCTGCGCGGGCTTGCCGACCGTGAGGGGGTGCGGGTACTGGGCACACCACAGGCTGCCTTGGCCAGCTTTGTCATCGAAGGCGTGCACAATGCCGACATCGCCCACCTGCTGACAGAGCAGGGCATTGCCGTACGTGCCGGCCATCACTGCGCCATGCCACTGCTCAAAGGGCTGGGGCTCGAAGGTGCTATTCGGGTATCGCTGGGCCTGTATAACGACAGCGATGACCTGCAACGCTTCTTCGATGCCCTCGATCAAGGCCTGGAGCTGCTGCGATGAACCTGCCAGTACACGCCCAGGAAGCATTGGAGCGCTTCGGGCACGCCCGCGGCTGGGAGCAGCGTGCACGGCTTCTGATGCAGATGGGTGAGCAACTGGAACCGCTGAGCGATACGCAGAAGTGCGAGCACAACCGCGTTCACGGCTGTGAAAGCCTGGTATGGCTGGTAGCTGAACAGCACGACGGCCAATGGCAGTTCAAGGCAAGCAGTGATGCGCGGTTGTTGCGTGGCCTGCTGGCATTGCTGCTGGTGCGGGTACAAGGGCTCGACAGCCGCGAGCTGGCGGCGCTTGACCTGCGCGAGTGGTTTACCCGGTTGGGGTTGGAGCGGCAATTGTCGCCATCGCGCAGCAATGGCTTGCATGCGGTGCTACTGCGGATGGCCGAGCTGGTTTCAGCCAACTGAACCCAGCACCGACCGCGCGCCTTACTCGGCCTTGACCCGCTCCGACGGCCGCCGGGCGCCAGCCACCAGCTTTTCCACCGCCTTGCTCGCCGCCACCATGCCAAAGGTCGCGGTCACCATCATCACCGCGCCAAAGCCCCCGGCGCAGTCCAGGCGCACCCCCTCACCGACAAAGCTCTTCTGCAGGCACACACTGCCATCGCCCTTGGGGTAGCGCAGTTGTTCGCTGGAGAACACGCATGGCACCCCATAATTGCGGCTGACGTTGCGCGAGAAGTTGTAGTCGCGCCGCAGGGTTGAACGCACCCGCGATGCCAACGGGTCATTGAAGGTTTTGTTGAGGTCGCCGATCTGAATCTGTGTAGGGTCGATCTGCCCACCTGCTCCGCCGGTGGTAACGATCGCGATCTTGCGCCGCCGGCACCAGGCAATGAGCGCCGCCTTGGCCATCACGCTGTCAATGCAGTCGACAACGCAATCGAGTTGCTCGGTGATGTACTCAGCCATGGTGTCGCGGGTGACGAAGTCAGCCACCGCATGCACCGTACAGGCCGGGTTGATCGCCCGCAGGCGCTCGCCCATCACCTCGACCTTGGGGCGCCCCACCTGCCCTTCCAGGGCATGGGCCTGGCGGTTGGTGTTGCTGACACAGACATCATCCAGGTCGAACAAGGTGATCTCACCCACGCCACTGCGCGCCAGCGCCTCGGCCACCCAGGAGCCCACCCCGCCGATACCGACGACCGCCACATGGGCCTGGTTAAGGCGTTGCAGCCCTTCGTCGCCGTACAGCCGGGCAACGCCTGCAAAGCGTGGATCTTCTGTGCTCATGTTCGTACCCCGAGGCTCATACCGCTAAAACGGCGCGCATTATAGGCCAGCAGCGCGGATGACCTCCATCGTTAGGAAAACACCTACTGATCCTGCTTTAATGTCCTACTACTTCGACAGATATGGACGACAATGTCATCTCGCAAATTCGGCTTGAACCTGGTGATTGTCCTGGCCATCGCCGCACTGTTCACCGGGTTCTGGGCGCTGATCAATCGGCCGGTTTCCGCGCCAGCCTGGCCTGAGCAGATATCAGGTTTCTCGTACTCGCCATTCCGTCTGGGGGAAAGCCCGCAAAAAGGCCAATACCCAAGCGACGCCGAGATGCGCCAAGACCTGGAGCAGATGAACAAGCTGACCGACAGCATCCGTATCTACACCGTCGAAGGCACCCAGGCCGATATCCCGCGGCTGGCAGAGGAGCTTGGGCTTCGCGTCACCCTGGGCATCTGGATCAGCCCGGACCTGGAGCGCAACGAGCGTGAGATCGCCACGGCCATCGAACTGGCCAACACCTCGCGCAGCGTGGTTCGCGTGGTGGTCGGCAACGAAGCGCTGTTCCGCGAAGAGGTCACGCCCGAAGCACTGATCCAGTACCTTGACCGGGTGCGAGCCGCAGTCAAGGTGCCGGTAACCACCAGTGAACAGTGGCACATCTGGAAGGAACACCCGGAACTGGCCAAGCACGTCGACCTGATTGCCGCGCACATCCTGCCCTACTGGGAGTTCGTGCCCATGAAGGATTCCGTGGAGTTCGTCCTCGATCGGGCCCGTGAGCTGAAACAGCAGTTCCCGCGCAAGCCATTGCTGCTCTCGGAAGTCGGCTGGCCGAGCAACGGCCGCATGCGCGGCGGCGCCGACGCCACCCAGGCCGACCAGGCCATCTACCTGCGCACGCTGGTCAACACCCTCAACCGCCGTGGCTACAACTATTTCGTCATCGAAGCCTACGACCAACCCTGGAAAGCCAGTGACGAGGGCTCGGTAGGCGCCTACTGGGGCGTATTCAATGCCGAACGCCAGCAGAAATTCAATTTTGAAGGGCCGGTGGTGGCGATACCGCAATGGCGTGCGCTGGCGGTCGCCTCGGTGGTATTGGCAATGCTCGCCCTCACCGTACTGCTGATCGACGGCTCAGCCTTGCGCCAACGCGGCCGGACGTTCCTCACCTTCATTACCTTCCTCTGTGGGTCAGTGCTGGTGTGGATCGGTTACGACTACAGCCAGCAGTACAGCACCTGGTTCAGCCTGACTGTCGGCGTACTGCTGGCACTGGGCGCACTCGGCGTGTTCATCGTGCTATTGACCGAAGCGCACGAGTTGGCCGAGGCGGTGTGGATTCACAAACGCCGCCGGGAGTTTCTGCCGGTGCAGGGCGACAGTGCCTACCGGCCCAAGGTCTCGGTGCATGTACCCTGCTACAACGAACCGCCAGAGATGGTCAAACAGACCCTCGACGCCCTGGCCGCGCTGGACTACCCGGACTACGAAGTGCTGGTGATCGATAACAACACCAAGGACCCAGCCGTGTGGGAGCCGCTCAAGGCCCACTGCGAAAAGCTCGGCGAGCGCTTCAAGTTCTTCCACGTCGCGCCATTGGCCGGGTTCAAGGGCGGCGCGCTGAACTACCTGCTGCCGCACACCGCCAAGGATGCCGAAGTGATCGCAGTGATCGACTCGGACTACTGCGTGGACCGCAACTGGCTCAAGCACATGGTGCCGCACTTCGCCGACCCGAAGATCGCCGTGGTGCAATCGCCGCAGGACTACCGCGACCAGCACGAGAGCGCCTTCAAGAAGCTCTGCTACAGCGAGTACAAAGGCTTCTTCCACATCGGCATGGTCACCCGCAACGACCGTGACGCGATCATTCAGCACGGCACCATGACCATGACCCGGCGCAGCGTGCTAGTAGAACTGGGCTGGGCCGAATGGTGCATCTGCGAAGACGCCGAACTGGGCTTGCGGGTGTTCGAAAAAGGCCTGTCGGCCGCCTACGCCCACAACAGCTATGGCAAGGGCCTGATGCCCGACACCTTCATCGACTTCAAGAAGCAGCGTTTCCGCTGGGCCTATGGCGCCATCCAGATCATCAAGCACCACGCCGCCGCCCTGCTGCGCGGCAAGGGCAGCGAGCTGACCCGTGGCCAGCGCTATCATTTCCTGGCTGGCTGGCTGCCATGGGTCGCCGATGGCATGAACATCTTTTTCACTGTCGGCGCCCTGCTCTGGTCGGCGGCGATGATCATCGTGCCGCATCGGGTCGATCCACCCCTGATGATCTTCGCCATCCCGCCCCTGGCGCTGTTCTTCTTCAAGGTAGCCAAGATCATCTTCCTTTATCGCCGAGCGGTCGGGGTCAACCTCAAGGACGCATTCGCAGCGGCGCTGGCCGGGCTTGCGCTGTCGCACACCATCGCCAAGGCGGTGCTGTACGGGTTCTTCACCAGCAGCATGCCGTTCTTCCGCACGCCGAAAAATGCCGATAGCCATGGATTGCTGGTAGCGATTGCCGAAGCGCGCGAAGAACTGTTCATCATGTTGCTGCTGTGGGGGGCGGCAGCCGGGATCTACCTGGTGCAAGGGTTGCCGAGCTCGGACATGCGGTTCTGGGTCGCGATGCTGCTGGTGCAGTCACTGCCATACCTGGCGGCGCTGGTCATGGCACTGTTGTCGTCGTTGCCCAAGCCCGAACACAAGATGGCCGAGCCTCAGGAGGCTTGAGGATGCCGGGGCCGCGCAGCGGCCCAATGCCCCGTGCCGACAACCCTTGTTTGATATAAGATAACGCCCCTCGTTTTTCCGCCTTGCCTTGCCCCGGAGTTCCCCATGACGGCCCCAGCCGAGCTCTCGCCTACCCTTCAACTGGCCTGCGACCTGATCCGTCGCCCCTCGGTCACCCCTGTCGACGCCGACTGCCAGGCGCAGATGATGAAGCGCCTGGGCGCCGTGGGCTTTCAGCTCGAACCGATGCGCATCGAGGACGTCGACAACTTCTGGGCCACCCATGGTAACCAGGACGGTCCGGTGCTGTGCTTCGCCGGCCACACCGATGTGGTCCCCACCGGCCCGGTGCAGCAGTGGCAGCATGAGCCGTTCGAGGCACTGATCGATGCCGACGGCATGCTCTGCGGTCGCGGCGCCGCCGACATGAAGGGCAGCCTGGCCTCCATGGTGGTCGCCAGTGAGCGTTTCGTGCAGGACTACCCGAACCACCGCGGCAGGGTCGCCTTCCTGATCACCAGCGATGAAGAAGGCCCGGCCCATCACGGCACCAAGGCTGTGGTCGAGCGCCTGGTCGCGCGCAACGAGCGCCTGGACTGGTGCATCGTCGGCGAGCCGTCGAGCACTACCCTGCTCGGTGACGTGGTCAAGAACGGCCGCCGTGGCTCGCTCGGCGCCAAACTGACCGTGCGCGGCAAACAAGGCCACGTGGCCTACCCGCACCTGGCGCGCAACCCGATCCACCTGGCCGCGCCGGCGCTGGCAGAGCTGGCCGCCGAACACTGGGATGAAGGCAACGCGTTCTTCCCACCGACCAGCTTCCAGATTTCCAACCTCAACTCCGGTACCGGCGCCACCAATGTGGTACCTGGCGATCTGACCGCAGTGTTCAATTTCCGCTTCTCCACCGAGTCGACGGTCGAAGGCCTGCAAGCGCGAGTATCGGCAATCCTCGACAAGCATGAACTGGACTGGTCGATCGACTGGGCGCTTTCGGGCCTGCCATTCCTGACCGAACCCGGTGAACTGCTCGATGCCGTGTCGGCCAGCATCAAGGGCGTCACCGGCCGTGATACCCAGCCGTCCACCAGCGGTGGTACGTCCGATGGCCGGTTCATCGCCACCATGGGCACCCAGGTCGTTGAACTGGGCCCGGTCAATGCAACGATCCACCAGGTCGACGAGCGCATCCTGGCCAGCGACCTCGACCTGCTGACCGAGATCTACTACCAGACCCTGGTGCGGTTGCTCGCCTGATGCTCGCCTGCCCTATTTGCCATGCGGCCCTGACGCGGCTCGACAACGGCGTGGTGTGCCCGGCCGGCCACCGCTTCGACCGTGCCCGCCAGGGTTACCTGAACCTGCTGCCTGTGCAGCACAAGAACAGCCGTGACCCTGGCGACAACCAGGCCATGGTCGAAGCACGCCGGGATTTCCTCGATGCCGGCCATTACGCGCCCGTGGCCCGCCGCCTGGCCGAGCTGGCCACTGAGCGCCAGCCCGGCGCCTGGCTCGACATCGGCTGCGGCGAAGGCTACTACACCGCGCAGCTCGCCCAGGCCCTGCCACAGGCTGACGGCTACGCCCTGGACATCTCGCGCGAAGCCGTCAAACGCGCCTGCCGCCGCGAGCCTTCGGTCACCTGGATGGTCGCCAGCATGGCCCGCGTACCCTTGGCCGATGCCAGTTGCCAGTTCATCGCCAGCGTCTTCAGCCCGCTGGACTGGGCCGAGGCCCAGCGCCTGCTGAGCCCGGGTGGCGGCCTGATGCGGGTGGGCCCGACCAGCGGCCACCTGATGGAGTTGCGCGAAGTGCTCTACGATGAAGTTCGCCCTTATGCCGACAACAAACACCTGGCCCTGGTACCGCAGGGCATGGCCCATGCCCACAGCGAAACCCTGGAGTTCCGGCTGAGCCTGGCTGCACCCAAAGCCCGCGCCGACCTGCTGGCCATGACCCCGCACGGCTGGCGCGCCAGTGCCGAGAAACGCGCGCGGGTGATCGACCAGGCCGAGCCCTTCGACGTCACGGTTTCCATGCGTTATGACTATTTCGTGCGCCAAGACTGAGCACACCCGGAGCCCTTATGCGCCAACCTGATATCGAGATCTACCTGAAGGACGCTGACGTCGACCACAAGCAGATTGCCCAATGGCTCGGCGAAGCGATCGGCCCCTGCAGCGAATGGCAGCAGAAAGGCCAGACCTTCAAATGCAAGGCCGGTAACATTCCGGTCACCTGGTTACCCAAGGCTGTAGGGAAATGGAACAGCCTTTACCTGGAAAGCGACCAGACCCCATGGGACGATGACGTCGCCTGCGCCCGCGCCGCATTCACCGCACTGGGCGTGGAAGTGCGCTGCGCGCCGGGTGGCTGGGTCGAGGAAGATGGCGAGGAAGATGCCGATCGCTGGATCCGCATCAGCGCTGACGGTGAAGAGGAAATCACCTGGCGTACCTCGTGAGCTGCAAGCTTTAAGCGGCAAGCTGCAAGAGGGTTCGCATCAGGCTGCAAGTTACACGGTCAACTTGCAGCTTGAGGCTTGAGGCTTGAGGTTTGGGACTTAGAGCCCTACCACGTCCTCGGCTTGCAGGCCTTTCTGGCCCTGCACGCAGGAGTACTCGACCCGCTGCCCTTCGACCAGGGTACGATGCCCCTCACCGCGGATCGCCCGATAATGGACGAACACATCCGCACCACCTTCGCGCTGAATGAAGCCAAAGCCCTTGGCATCGTTGAACCACTTTACATTCCCAGTCTCACGAGACGACATCTGAACTACTCCGGATTTTTATTGTGAAGATCGCCTTGTAGACACAGGGTTTCCTCCCCGTGCCGACGCCGCTTGCCGAAATATCCTGCAAGTGGCAGGCCGAGTATATGACACAGAACAAATAATTTTCATGACCGCCACGCCCTTTGCAGGATTTTGCTGAACTTACGCCGATACGGCAGACTAACTGATTGCACACTTACTAAAAATCACACCCAGGGCACACACCCCATGACCCGTTCTCCCCTGCGCCGCCTGATCTTCGGCGCTCTGCGTCGCCTGTTGTACCTGTGGGTGCGCTCCGAGACCATCAATCAGTCCGCCATGAGCCTGCAACTCGACCGCAGCCGCCCGGTGTTCTATGCCCTGCCCTCGCCATCGCTCACCGACCTGGCCGTACTCGACCACGAGTGCACCAAGGCGGGGCTGCCGCGCCCGGTACTGCCGGTAGCTGTGGGCACACTGCACGAGCCGGCCGGCTTCTTCTACCTCACCCCCGACCCGGACTGGCTCGGCCGCCAAGACAAGCGCGGCGCGCCTCCTGCCCTTGAGCGTGTGATTGCAGCAGTCAGCAAGCATGCCGAGGAAGATGCACAGATCATCCCGGTCAGTGTGTTCTGGGGCCAGACGCCTGCAAGCGAATCGAGCCCGTGGAAATTGCTGTTCGCCGACAGCTGGGCGGTAACCGGGCGCCTGCGCCGGCTACTGACCATCCTGATACTGGGGCGCAAGACCCGCGTGCAGTTCTCGGCGCCGATCCAGGTGCGTGACCTGGTGCAGCACAACAAAGGCCATGAGCGCACCGTGCGCATGGCCCAACGCCTGATGCGCGTACACTTTCGCAACCTCAAGACTGCAGTGATCGGCCCGGACATCTCGCACCGGCGCAATCTGGTGAAAGGCCTGGTGCACGCACCACTGGTTCGCCAGGCCATCGGCGAACAAGCCCAACGGGAAAACATTCCCGTGGCCAAGGCTGAAGCACAGGCCCTGCGCTACGGCAACGAGATCGCCTCGGACTACACCTACACCGCGATCCGCTTCCTGGAAGTGGTACTCAGCTGGTTCTGGAACAAGATCTACGACGGTATCAAGGTCAACCACATCGAGCAGGTGCAAGGCATCGCGCCGGGCCACGAAGTTATCTACGTACCGTGCCATCGCAGCCACATCGACTACCTGCTGCTGTCGTACCTATTGTTCCGCAACGGCCTGACGCCACCGCACATTGCCGCCGGCATCAACCTCAACATGCCAGTGATCGGCGGCCTGCTGCGCCGCGGCGGCGCTTTCTTCATGCGCCGCACGTTCAAGGGCAACCCGCTGTACACCGCAGTGTTCAACGAATACCTGCACACCCTGTTCACCAAGGGGTTCCCGGTCGAGTACTTCGTCGAGGGCGGGCGCTCGCGCACCGGGCGCATGCTGCAACCGCGCACGGGGATGCTGGCGATCACCCTGCGCAGCTTCCTGCGCTCATCGCGCACACCGATCGTCTTCGTGCCGGTGTACATCGGCTACGAACGGGTACTGGAAGGCCGCACCTACCTGGGTGAACTGCGTGGCGCCAGCAAGAAGAAAGAGTCGATCTTCGACATATTCAAGGTCATCGGCGCGCTGAAGCAACGCTTCGGCCAGGTCTACGTCAACTTCGGCGAACCGATCCGCCTGGCAGGCTTTCTCGACCAACAGCAACCCGGCTGGCGCGAACAGGCACTTGGCCCGCAGTTCCGTCCGGCCTGGCTGAACGAGACCACCACCCGTCTGGGTGAAACCGTAGCCCGTCACCTCAACGAAGCCGCAGCGGTCAACCCGGTCAACCTGGTAGCCCTGGCACTGCTCTCCACCAGCCGCCTGGCCCTGGACGAAAGTGCCCTGACCCGGGTACTGGACCTGTACCTGGCCCTTTTGCGCAAAGTCCCCTATTCGCAGCACACCACCCTGCCCGAAGGTGACGGCCAGGCGCTGATCGAACATGTCAGGGGCATGAACCTGCTGGCGGAACAGAAAGACGCCCTTGGCCGCATCCTCTACCTGGATGAAGCCAATGCAGTGCTGATGACCTATTACCGCAACAACGTCCTGCACATCTTTGCCTTGCCGGCGTTACTGGCGAGCTTCTTCCACAGCAGCTCACGGATGAGCCGTGACCTGCTCGGGCAGTATGTACACGCGTTGTACCCGTACCTGCAGGCCGAACTGTTCCTGCGCTGGGCACCCGAGCAACTGGACGAGGTGATCGATCAGTGGCTGGCGGCACTGGTCGAACAGGGCCTGCTGCGCCGCGAAAACGATGTGTACGTGCGCCCGGCCCCCAGTTCGCGCCAGTTCGTTTTGCTGACGCTGCTGGCCCGCACCATCACCCAGACCCTGCAGCGCTTCTACATGGCCACCTCGCTGTTGCTCAACAGCGGCCAGAACACCCTCAGCGCCGAAGCACTGGAAGACCTCTGCGTGATGATGGCCCAGCGCCTGTCGATACTGCATGGCCTGAACGCCCCCGAGTTCTTTGACAAGACGCTGTTCCGCCACTTCATCCAGACCTTGGTCGAGCAAGGTGTGCTGCGCCCGGATGGCAACGGCAAACTGGGCTACCACGACAAACTTGGCGAACTCGCCGAAGGGGTGGCCAAGCGTGTGTTGTCGGCAGAGCTGCGCCTTTCGATCCGGCAGGTGGCGCTGCACCGTGAACATGCGCTGGAAGCATCGATCCTCTAAGGCATCATCAACCGGAAAAATCCGTTAAAGTCCTTGGGCTTGGCCACAAGCCAGCCCAAGGACAACGGAGAATCCATGAAAAAGCTCGTTATGCTGTGTTGCGCATCCCTGCTCGCAGCCTGTTCCAGCCACACCCCATCGCCACAGGCCAGCCTGGACGGTGAAGTCTTCTACCTGCAGCGCATTGCCCTGCCGCCCAGCGCCACCTTGAGTGTCGAACTGCAAGACGTGTCGCTGATGGACGCCCCTGCGGTGACCCTGGCCCGCCAAGCTGGCCCGGTCAAAGGCAACGTGCCACTGCCGTTCCACCTCACGTATGACCCAGCCCAGGTCAAGCCTGGCCACCGCTACGCGGTGAGCGCCCGCATCGAGCTGAACGGCAAGCTGCTGTTCATCAACACCGAGCATCATGGGGTCAAACTCGACGGCAGCGATGAGCAGCCAGTACGGATCAAAGTCGATCCGGTGCGCTGATCCCCGCCTACTTCTGTTCAAAAGGAAAGCTTCATGATTCGCTCCTCCCTGCGCTTGACCACCCTGTGCGCCGGCCTGCTGCTGTCGGCCAGCGCGCTGGCCCTGTCACTTGGCGACCTGAGCCAGAAAGACGCCACCGGCGGCCTGAAGGATGCCCTGACCCAAGGGGCGCAGCTCGCCGTCAAGCAACTGAGCACCCCAGGCGGGTTCAGCAATAACCCCGACGTACGCATCGAGTTGCCAGGCAACCTCGGCAAAGCCGCCAAAGCCATGAAGATGTTTGGCAAAGGTGATGAGGTTACCGCCCTGGAAGACAGCATGAACAAGGCCGCTGAAGCGGCGGTGCCGCAGGCCCAGGCGATCCTGGTGGACGCGGTGAAGAACATGAGTGTGACCGACGCCAAGGGCATTCTCAGCGGCGGTGACGACTCGGCCACCCAGTACCTGAACAAGAGCAGCCGGGAGCAGATCCGCGCCAAGTTCCTGCCCATCGTCAAGGCGGCGACCGACAAGGTTGGCGTGGTTCAACAATACAACAGCTTTGCCGGCCAGGCGTCAGCCCTGGGCCTGGGCGATGCCAAGAGTGCCAACGTCGAGAGCTATGTGACCGAAAAAGCCCTCGACGGCCTGTTTGAAATGATCGCCAAACAAGAACAGAGCATTCGTCAGAACCCTGCACAGGCGGCTACCAGCCTGGCCAAGAAGGTATTTGGCGCCCTGTGACCCGCGAAGGGAGGGCGACGCCCTCCCCCGCAGCCTTCAGCCCTTCTTCACCCTGAACCACGCCGCATACAATGCCGGCAGGAACAACAGGGTCAACGCCGTGGCAACGATCAACCCGCCCATGATCGCCACCGCCATCGGCCCATAGAACACGCTTCTGGACAACGGAATCATCGCCAACACCGCCGCCAGTGCGGTCAGCACGATCGGCCTGAAGCGTCGCACGGTAGCCTCGATGATCGCCTGCCAACGGTCCAGCCCCGAGGCGATATCCTGCTCGATCTGGTCCACCAGGATCACCGAGTTGCGCATGATCATCCCCGCCAGGGCAATGGTGCCAAGCATGGCGACGAAGCCGAACGGCTGGCGGAACACCAACAGGAACAAGGTCACGCCGATCAGCCCCAGTGGTGCCGTGAGGAACACCATTACCGTGCGCGAGAAGCTGCGCAGCTGGATCATCAGCAAGCTGAGCACCACTACGATGAACAACGGCATACCGGCGTTCACCGACTTCTGCCCACGCTCGGAGTCCTCGACTGTGCCGCCCACTTCCAGCAGGTAGCCATCAGGCAGCTTGTCCTTGACCTCCTGCAAGGTCGGGGCAATCTGCCTGACCAGGGTCGCCGGCTGCTGCTTGTCATAGATGTCGGCGCGTACGGTCACCGTCGGCAAGCGGTTACGGTGCCAGATGATGCCTTCCTCGAAGCCATAGTCCAGGGTCGCTACCTGCGATAGCGCAACGCTCTGGCCGTTGTCGGTGGGCAACGCCAGGCTGCCAAGGTTGCCCAGCTCGCCACGTTCTTTCTGCGTGCCGCGCAAAAGAATCTCGATCAGCTCGTTGTCCTCCCGGTACTGGCTCACCGTGGTGCCGGTGAGCGAGCTTCGCAGGAAGCTCGACAGGTGCGCGGTGCTTACGCCAAGTGCGCGCGCACGGTCCTGGTCGATCGCCAGGAACACCGCCTTGCTCGGCTCTTCCCAGTCAAGGTGCACGTTCACCACATGCGGGTTCTCGCGCACCTTGTCCGCGACTTCGCGGGCCAGGGCGCGCACCTTCTCGATATGCTCGCCCGTGACCCGGAACTGCACCGGGTAGCCCACGGGCGGGCCGTTTTCCAGGCGGGTGACACGGGCACGCAGGTCGGGGAATTGCTGGTCCACAGTGTTGATCAGCCAACTGCGCAAGCGCTCGCGCTCCTCCATGGACGTGGCCAGTACGACGAACTGGGCAAAACTGGCGGCGGGCAGTTGTTGGTCCAATGGCAGATAGAAACGCGGCGACCCCGTGCCCACGTAGGCCACATAGTTGTCGATGCCATCCTGCTGCTTGAGCAGGGCCTCCAGTTGCTTGACCCGCTCGGTGGTATTGCCCAGCGACGCACCCTCGGCAAGTTTCAGGTCGACCATCAGCTCTGGGCGGCCGGACGCCGGGAAGAACTGCTGCGGCACGAAGCGGAACAACGCAATGCTGCCGACAAAGGCTGCGATAGTCAGCAGGATGACCGTCTTGCGCCTCCGCACGCACCACTCCACCACACGTCGCACACGCTGGTAGAACGGTGTGGCATAGGGGTCTGGTGCATGCCCATTGCCGTCATGGCGGGCGGCATGCAGCTTGGCCAGGTCCGGCAGCAACCGCTCACCCAGGTAAGGTACGAACACCACGGCCACCACCCATGAGGTGATCAGCGCGATGGTCACCACCTGGAAGATCGAGCGGGTGTACTCACCCGTACTCGACGCTGCCGTGGCAATCGGCAGGAATCCGGCAGCGGTAATCAGCGTACCGGTCAGCATCGGGAAGGCCGTACTGGTCCAGGCGTAACTGGCAGCCTTGAACCGATCGAAGCCCTGCTCCATCTTGATCGCCATCATTTCCACGGCAATGATCGCGTCGTCCACCAGCAGGCCCAAGGCCAATACCAGCGCGCCCAGCGAGATCTTGTGCAGGCCGATGCCGAAATAGTGCATGGCGGCAAACGTCATCGCCAGTACCAGGGGTATCGCCAGGGCCACCACCAGACCGGTACGCAGGCCAAGTGAGAAGAAGCTCACCAACAGCACGATGACCAGCGCCTCGACCAGCACCTGGACGAACTCACCCACGCCCGCCTTGACCGCCGCCGGCTGGTCGGAGACCTTGCGCAGCTGCATGCCGGCCGGCAGGTTGCGCGCCAAGCGCTCGAACTCACCTTCCAGTGCCTTGCCCAGCACCAGGATGTCGCCGCCATCTTTCATCGACACGGCCAGGCCGATCGCGTCTTCGCCCATGAAGCGCATGCGCGGCGCAGGCGGGTCATTGAAGCCACGGTAGACCTCGGCGACATCGCCGATACGGAAGGTACGGTCCCCTACCCGAATGGGAAACTGACGAATCTGCTCGACACTGTCGAACTGCCCGCTGACGCGCAGTTGCAAGCGCTCGCTGGGGGTTTCGAAAAAGCCGGCGGTACTCACCGCGTTCTGCTCCCGCAGCGCTTGCTGCACGGCCTCCAGCGGCACGCCCAGGGTGGCCAGCTTGAGGTTGGACAGCTCGATCCAGATTTTTTCGTCCTGCAGGCCGATCAGTTCGACCTTGCCCACGTCCTTGACCCGTTGCAGCTGGATCTGGATGCGGTCGGCGTAGTCCTTCAGTACCGCATAGTCGAAGCCGGTGCCGGTGAGCGCATAAATGTTGCCGAAGGTGGTGCCGAACTCATCATTGAAGAACGGCCCCTGGATTTCCGGGGGCAGGGTGTGGCGGATATCCGCGACCTTCTTGCGGATCTGGTACCACAGCTCGGGGATGTCCTTGGAATGCAGCGAGTCCCGGGCCATGAAGGTCACCTGCGATTCGCCGGGGCGCGAGAACGAGACGATCTTTTCGTACTCGCCGGTTTCCATCAGCTTCTTCTCGATGCGCTCGGTGACCTGGCGCGACACTTCCTCGGCTGTGGCCCCCGGCCACAGGGTACGGATGACCATAGCCTTGAAGGTAAAGGGTGGATCCTCGCTCTGCCCCAGCTTGGTGTAGGACATGGCGCCAATGGCAGCCAGCAGGATCATCAGGAACAGTACGATCTGGCGATTGCGCAGCGCCCAGGCGGAAAGGTTGAAACCCATCGGGACTTACTCCTTGGCCGTCAGGTTCACCACACGGTTGGTACGATCCACCGGCCGCACCTCCTGCCCTTCGCGCAGCACGTGGCCGCCGGCGGCAACCACCCAGTCGCCAGGGTTCAGGCCTTCAAGTACGGGGACAGTGTCACTGCCATAAGGCCCCAGGCGCACGGCGGCACGCTCCAGTCGACGGTCCTGGTTGACTCGCCAGACGTACGCCTGGCCGTTTTCAGCGGTAATCGCCGAGAGAGGTACAGCCAGCGGGATCAGCCCGTCATGGGCGATGAATACCCGTGCGCTCTGCCCAAGATCGGCGGGCACCTTGGCCGAGTTGAACGCGATGCGTGCGGCGAAGGTACGGGAACGGGGGTCGGCTGCGGGCGACAACTCACGGATACGGCCCTGGAAGCGCTCATTGCGCCGCGACCACAGCTCGACACTGACCTGCTGGCCAACGGCGAAGCGGGCGAACTGCTGCTCCGGCAGTCCGATGACGACTTCGCGTTCACCGTCGGCCGCCAGCGTGAACACCGTCTGCCCGGCAGCCACCACCTGGCCGACCTCGACCTGACGCTTGGCGATCACGCCGGCCTGGGGCGCACGCAACACCGCGTATCCGGCCTGGTTGCCAGCCACGTCGAACTCGGCTTTGGCCTGCTTGAGGCGCGCGAGCCCGGCCCGGTAGAGATTTTCGGCATTGTCGTACAGAGAGTGGCTGACCATCTGCCGATCCAGCAGCTTGCGGTAGCGGTCACGCTCGGCGCGCACCAGCGCCAGGTTGGCCTCGGCGGCCGCCAATTGGGCGCGGTTGGCCTCGAGTTGCAGGCGCACGTCCTGGGGGTCGAGCTCTGCCAGTGGCTGATCGGCCTGGACCCGCTGCCCCTCCTCGACCAGGCGTTTGCTGACCTTGCCAGCGATGCGGAACGCCAGCTCCGGCTCGAAACGCGCTCGCACCTCGCCAGGGTAGCTGTCGGCTGAGGCTTGGGCCGGTTGCGGCTGGACCACCAGCGCCGGGCGCGGAGCAGTGGGCGGGGCGGCTTCCTGCCCGCAGGCCGCCAGCAACAAGGCGGCAGCGGCAGGCAGAGCGAGGCACAAGGCATGACGCAACATGATGAATCCTTTCGCGACGAGCGCATCGAATATTTATACTGTCGAGTATATTAAATCAGGGAACCGAAGCCGGGAAGCCAGCGTCGGAAAGAAAATCAACGTTAACGATGGGCCATTCCCTGAAGCCGGAAGGCAACCGAGCCGGTAAGATGGGGGCCCCTTCAACCAGACACGGATTCCAATGCCCAACGACGCACCCATCGGCCCAGGTCGCCCCAAGGACCTGGCCAAGCGCGAGGCGATCCTCGAAGCGGCCAAGACGCTGTTCCTCAGCCTCGGCTATGCCAACACCAGCATGGATGCGGTCGCTGCGGCGGCAGGTGTTTCAAAACTGACGGTCTATAGCCACTTCAACGACAAGCAGACGCTGTTTGGCTCTGCGGTCATGGCTACCTGCCAGAATCAGCTACCCGACCTGATGTTCGAGTACCCCGAGGGCGCGGCCGTCGAACAGGTGTTGCTGAACATTGCCCGGGGCTTCCAGGCGTTGATCAGCAGTGATGAGGCGGTCAAGTTGAGCCGCCTGATCATGGCCCAGGGCAGTCAGGACCCAAGCTTTGGCGAGTTCTTTTACGAAGCCGGGCCGAAACGGGTGCTGGCGGGCATGGAAGGGCTGTTGCGTGGAGTCGCCGAGCGCGGCCTGTTGCGCATCGACAACCCGTTGCACGCGGCCGAGCACTTCTTCTGCCTGGTCAAAGGAGCGCCCGATTACCGGTTGCTGCTGGGGTGTGCAGGGCCATTGGAGGGAGATGAGGCCGAGGCGCATGTGCGCGAGGTGGTGGGGGTGTTCTTGCGGGCGTTTCGGCGCTGAGCCAATGTCGATAGCTGGCCGATTTCTGCCTTCTGCGGAGGCTCGCAAAAGGCAGTCAGAACTCGGTTCAATTACATATCAAGAAACACGCCTCCTGATTTCTTTCTGCAAAACGGACTGAACCATGATGTCTCGTGATGGGCCCGCGCGCTCCATACGACTGTTAACCTGATCCAATTCATTGGCAAGTGCGTCTAGTTCAAGAGTTCTGGCATAGTTATTCACCTCACCTCTCTGCACGCCCATATACCTTTCATACCGTTCTCCAGCGGCATTATCGGGAGTAGAGCCAAGCGACTGCACACGGCTGTTACCTTTTTTTACAACCGAGCGCTCTGGCAAATTTAAATTTTCAAATAACTGAAACTGCTCAGCAATTTCGCGATCATTAAATAACTTCTCAAATGGAATAGTATCGCCACCGGTGGGTGCAGCTTTAGGCATGGCGCCAACAGCCCTGTTACCTTGAGTGGGGTTTGTTTTCGTTACCGGCAAGCTGGTGCTCTTTTTTTTTTGCGCTTTGGGTTTCATGCCAAACAATCTTCTGAAAAAGGTCCCGATACCCCAGAAGTGACCAGTCGGGTCACTACGGTTAGTGGGATCTCCTGCGCAATATACATAGGCATTGAACCCGCCCGCCCCAAATGGGCTCCAACTGTCCGGGCTACTGAACCGCATCATGACCGGGCTGAACTGCCTATAGCCTCTCCCCAGATGATAATGTCCCGTGGCTGGGTCTGGCCGCTCGCCATTGAAGGCAAGCAACGACAGCAAACCGCTGCCCTGAGAGTGATGACCGTAGGGAGAGTAAATCTGTGACTCGTGCCGTTCCCCGTTATGCATCGATAACACAGAGCGCTGCGGGTCGCAGGCCGCTAACGCGGTGGGCAAGTGCACGGCACTGTGATTTTTCTGCGCCAGAACTTGTCCATCAGACTGAAGGATACGCCAGCGTCCGTTGCCACTTAACTCAATGGAGATCGTCTCTTTGCAATAAAAAACTTGCCGGGTATTTTGTTTGGCGTTGGGAATGGTCGGCATGAACATTAACCTCAGTGGCTTCAGATGTTCGAAAGACTGGCGCCATAGCAAAGAAAAAACCACTAGCAGAAATGCCAGGTCAATCCAGACCCACTCAATCTTTTCAGATCATACACACAGTCATTGTGGACGGTGGGTATGTGGGAAGTGTATGCGGAGGGCTTTTTCAGCCCCCACTTGAAATCAGGGCGGCGCATGATCTCAAAGGCCACAGCAATCCAGGCATGCGCCCGCACGCATGGCCAAAGGTCTGTGAACAACCGCACGAGAAAGATCAGGCCTTCAACGCTTTCTTTGGATAAATATCATACCGGCTCGACTTGCCCTCCAGGCTATGGCTCGGCTTTGGTCCATCAATGATCGGTGCCTTGCGCGGCCGCTTCACCACCACCCGGTGGCTGGCCAGCGCCAGCGCGGCTTCGAGCAAAGCCGGGGCATCCACGTCATCGCCGACCAATGGCCGGAATACGCGCATTTCCTTTTTCACCAGGGCGCTCTTGTCCCGGTGCGGGAACATGGGGTCAAGGTAGATCACCTGCGGTGCCTCCCCCTCCCAGTTGCGCATACGCTCGATGGCGTTGCCTGTCAGCAGCCACATGCGGCCGACGATAGGCCCTACCTCGTCATCCGACCGGGCTCGCGTCAGGCCGTCTTCCAGCAAGGCGGCTATCAGCGGCTGGCGCTCGATCAGGGTCATCTGGCAACCCAGGCTGGCCAGCACGAACGCGTCCTTGCCCAAACCCGCCGTGGCGTCTAGCACTTGTGGCCGCACGCCTTGGGCGATGCCCACGGCCTTGGCGATCATCTGCCCGTTGCCACCGCCAAACTGGCGCCGATGCGCTGCCTGGCCTTCGACGAAGTCCACCCGCACTGGCCCGGGTGCCTGCGGGCCCAACTGCTGGATCTGCAAGCCATCGGCGCCCACCTGCACAGCGAAACCGGCGGCATCGTCCTGCAGCGGCAGGCCCAGGCGCTCGGCCCATGCCGTAGCCTGTTGCGCATATTCAGCCGACATCGCTTCGACTCTGATACCCGTGCCTTGCTCTTCCATCATCCACACCTGAAAATTCGAACCAAGCCCTTAATGAATCGGCACCATCGGCCGATACAGGCAATATCCCGCTATTCTGCCAGAGCACAACGCGCACGACTGCCATGACAGATACTCTTCCCATCGGCTTGACCTACCTGTCGCCCGTCGGCAACTACGGTCGGCAGAATACCCAGGCACTGGGGGGCGTCAGCCACCTGTGGCAGGATTTCTTTGCCCGCGCCATGGCCGAGCAGCAAGGGAATGAGGCAGACAGCACCCATCAGGCGCTGGCGCAGTACGACAAAATCAGCGGCGAGCCGATTGGCGGGGCCAGGGCCCTGGCCCTGATCGATGCCCAACGCGCCTGCCCCGTGCACGACACCATCGTTGCACCACCCGAGCCTCTGTTCCTGCCCAAGGCTGAACTGGAAGCCAACCTGCTGGAGCCAGCGCCGGAGCCATTCAGCACCGCCGAGATGATTCAGCAGCAGCGCCAACTGGACATCAGCAACAGTTGGCTACGCCCAGTGGTCATGAGCCAGGGTCAGCCGCTTGCCGAGCCAGGCCCTGCACCCTCCCCGCGCCCGCTGCACCTTCCTATCGCCGAGTTCGAGACGGGCCTGCTCGACCCCGCGCCGGAGCCATTCGACGCAGCGACCATGGCCAAGCAGCAGAACGATCTGGAATTCGACATCCACTGGGCGCGCCCGGTAGTGCTGAACAACGTTCGCATCCACGCCTGAGCTTAACGGCAGATCTGCCACAGCCCCATGTCCAGGTGAAAGTGATTGCGGTGGGCGGCATTGTATTCCGGCCCCAGCACCGTACTGAAGCTCTTACAGGCCGCTTGCTGCACTTGCCGTAGGAATGCCGCCTTTTGCCCGCCTGCCTGCCAGTCCCGCGCCAGCACGATCCGCTGCCCGTCCTGCAGGCGAAAGCCGCTGATATCCAGCGCATTGGCCGTGGCATGCTGACTGAGCCGGCCCTGCTTGCGGTTATAGACGTTGCGGCAGGCGAAGCTGCCCAGATGATCGACCTGCGCCACCGGCTGGCCAAACACCTGCTGCGCTGCAGGTTGCAAGCCATGCTTTTCGAACAGCGCATAGGCCACCGCCAACGGGCAACTGGCCAGAAAGCTGCTACTCAACCGCGCCTGGCCTTGCTCTATACGCCAGACGTTTTGCAACGGGCAATTGGCCGATGCCGGGCTATCGGCCTGCGCCCGATAGCGCAGGCTGGTAGTCGCCAACGCTTGGCGGCACAACTGCGGATCATCGCGCAGACGCGAAAGCTTATAGGGCGTCAGCAGGTTCGGCGGCTGACGAACGTCCAGTGCTGCCCAAGGATCCCAGGCCTGCGGCAGGCGCCAACCCGACTGCCACAAAAAGCCTGCTACCAACAGCAGCCCGCACAGCAGCACCAATGCGCGCACCGCGCTTCAGCGCCGGAACAGGTCGTTGAGCTGGGCGAACGGCAACGCCTGCTCACCATAGCTGAACGTACCCTGGTCACGAACTTCCAATGCCGCGCGCTGAAACGCACCGAGCGCCGCACGGGCCAGCGAAGAGCCCACGCTGATGCGGCGTACGCCCAAGTCCTGCAACTGATTGACGCTCAATGGCACACCCGCCAGCCCCATCAGCACATTGACAGGTTTAGGCGCCACCGCCTGTACCACCGCGCGAATCTCTTCGACAGTGCGCAAACCCGGCGCATAGAGCACGTCGGCGCCCGCTTCGGCATAAGCCTGCAGACGCAGGATGGTGTCATCCAGGTCCATTCGCCCGTGCAGCAGGTTTTCTGCGCGGGCGCAGAGCATGAAAGGAAATGGCAGGCTGCGCGCCGCCTGCACTGCAGCCCTCACCCGCTCTACGGCCAAGCCCAGGTCATAGATCGGCGCGTCGCTGCGCCCAGTGGCATCTTCGATCGAGCCGCCGACCAACCCTGCTTCAGCGGCACGCAGGATGGCGTGGGCACAGTCTTCCGGCAGGTCACCAAAACCATTTTCCAGGTCGGCGGCAACGGGCAAGGCAGTGGCATCGACGATCATCCCGGCGTTGTCGAGTGTCTCGTCCAGGCTCAGCGCCGCTTCGGCATCCGCTCGCCCAAGGCTGAAGGCAAGGCCTGCACTGGTGGTAGCCAGCGCCTCGAAGCCGAGGCTTGCCAGGAGCTTGGCGGAGCCGGCATCCCACGGGTTGGGGATGACGAACGCGCCATCGCGCTCGTGCAGGGCTTTGAAGGCTTCGGCACGCAGGGTTTGTACATCCATGATCACAACCTCCGGCTGGTCGGTAAGGGTCAAAGTAGCCCCAGTTGTTCGACCTCAGGGGCGCGTGGCAATTCCGGCAAAGCTGCCAACCCCGGCAGGCGCGCCATCAGCCGCTGATGAAAACGCTGAGCCAACGCGGCGGCCAGGCGGTTGTCCGAGGTGTGCAGGAAGATGTACGGGCTACGGCCTTCCTCGATCCAGCTGGCGACCTTTTCAACCCACGGCGAAAGGAACGCTTCGTTGGCGTCGAGCTCGGGATGGCCGATAAAACGGACCTGGGGGTGCTGGCTGAAAGCTGCGGGGCGCGGCGCAACCCTGGGCTTCTTGGCTTGCGCGTCGAGCACGGCGGCCTCACGCGAGGTACAGCTGAACAATGCACGCGAGTCCAGGCAGATACGTTCAACACCGCGCTCGTGCAGCAAACGGTTGAGCAGGCGCTCCTCCTCACTCTTGGTGAAAAAAGCCTGGTTACGCACTTCAACCGCCACAGGCACACCGATTTCATCGAGAAAATGCCCCAGCTCAGCCAGGCGAGCAGGGCCGAACTGAGCCGGCAATTGCAACCAGTACGGTGATACCCGCTGGCCAAGGGGCGCCATCAGCCGGGTGAAGTCCAGCGCGGCTTCCAGCCGCTCGCGCAGGTCGCCTTCATGGCTGACATCACGGGGGAACTTGGCAGTAAAACGAAAGTGCGCAGGCATGACCTGCGCCCACCGCTCGACAGTGCTCGGCGCCGGGCGGGCATAGAAGGTGGTGTTGCCCTCGACTGCATTCAGCACCTGGCTGTAAAGGCCAAGAAATTCGCCGGTGCGGGCGTCAGCGGGATACAGGTAGTCTCGCCAGGCGCTTTCGCTCCATGACGGGCAACCCAGGAAATAAGGCAGGTGGGATAAACTCATCCCTCAAATGTACAGGTCCAGCCCCAGCACTTCCATGTCCCAATCGGTAAAACCGGCAGTACTGAGGTAGCTGGCCAGCGCAGTGGCCGTGCGGCGGTCACGGGCACGTGGGAAAACCATGTCCTGCTGGCGGGCCGGCAAGCCACCGGGACGGCGGCGCGGCGCCGCTTCCGGAGCAGCCTCGCCCTCTTCGACGAGCTCGGCATCGTCGATGCTCTCATCGCGCACCGCCGCTTTGCGCGGCGCGCGCTTTACCGGATAGGACTGCGGTGAGAAACCGTCGATACGCATGATGAGCACTCAGGACCAATGATGGCAATTTAGCAGCATCAGGGTTCCATCGCTAATGCTCTAGTGATAACTGGACCACAGTTTGCGACAAAGGTTTTATCGACAGCCGCGATAACCGACGAACAGCCGTCAGCGGGCTTTGGGCGTAGCTACGTTATCGCGCAGGTAAACCGGTTGCGCCTGATCGGCAACGATTGCCTCGCCGCGTGCCCAGGCGAAGCTGGCCAGGCTGAGGATGTCCAGCGCATTGGGCAGCGCCGCAGGGTTGCTGGCACTGGCCTGCAAGGCCAGACGCTCGGCATAGCCCCAGCCGGTACCGGCCCCGTACCAATCGCCGCTGCTGCCATCAGGCAACGCCACGCGCTCCGGTGGCAGCACCGCTTCCAGGCCTTGCAGGCGCATTTCGCCCTCCACCGCCTTGTAGCAACCCCAGTACACCTCGTCCATGCGTGCATCGATGGCAGCCGCTACCTGCTGCGCGCCATGCTCGCGCAACGCACCCTGGGCCAGCGCGGCCAGGTTGGACACTGGCAGTACCGGGCGTTCCAGGGCGAAAGCCAGGCCCTGCACTACGCCGATGGCGATGCGCACGCCGGTGAAGGCGCCGGGGCCACGGCCGAAGGCGATGGCATCGAGGGCATTGAGCGCCACGCCGGAGTCGCCCAGCAGCTGCTTGATCATCGGCAGCAGCTTCTGCGCATGCATGCGCGGGATCACCTCGTAATGGCTGGTTACCTTGCCATCATGCAGCAGCGCGACGGAACAGGCTTCGGTGGCGGTATCCAGGGCCAGCAGGGTGGTCATCGAACGGGTATCCAGGAACAAGTGAAAAGAGCGGCAGTATAAACGACAACGGCCCGCAAGCGGGCCGTCGTGACGCACGGTGATGGATCAGCTCAGGGCTGCCAGCACTTTGGCGGTGATTGCATCTACCGAACCCACGCCTTCGATGTGGCTGTACTTCGGCTTGCCAGCGTTGGCGGCCGACAGCTTCTGGTAGAAGTCCACCAGCGGCTTGGTCTGGGTGTGGTAGACCGACAGGCGATGACGCACGGTTTCTTCCTTGTCGTCGTCGCGCTGAATCAGGTCTTCGCCGGTAACGTCGTCCTTGCCTTCCACTTTCGGCGGGTTGTACTGAATGTGGTAGGTACGGCCCGAGGCCAGGTGCACGCGGCGGCCCGCCATGCGGCCGACGATCTCTTCGTCGTCGACGGCGATCTCGACCACTGCATCGATGTCGACACCGGCAGCGACCATGGCTTCAGCCTGCGGAATGGTGCGTGGGAAACCGTCGAACAGGCAGCCGTTGGCGCAGTCTGGCTGGGCGATGCGCTCCTTGACCAGGCTGATGATCAGCTCGTCGGAGACCAGCTGGCCGGCATCCATGACTTTCTTGAGCTCCAGGCCCAGCGGGGTACCGGCCTTGACGGCAGCACGCAGCATGTCACCGGTGGAGATCTGTGGGATACAGAACTTCTCGGTGATGAATTTTGCCTGAGTACCTTTACCGGCCCCGGGAGCTCCCAGCAGAATTACGCGCATCTCGTGCTCCTCAAATTTTTTTATGAAATTCAATGGATTCGGCAACCAGGGCCAAGTCCGGAAAATCGGGTATGACCATAAATCGGTCAGAAGGCTGCTCAAGATACACAGCGCCCGTCAGCCAGACAAGCTTCCCAAAGTTGCAGGAATGGGCCATCTGTAGCCAAGGCTGCAGGCGGTTGCGCCCAGCGCAACCACCTTCCCTGCCCTGGTTTGGCCCGCAGGGCGGCCTTGCGCGCGGGCAGCCAGCCGTGGCCTCAGCCTGTGTTGCGCAGGCCTGCGGCAATCCCTGCCACTGTCACCAGCAGGGCCTGCTCCAGCGGGCTGTCCAGAGCGGCTTCACGGCTGCGGGAGCGCGCCAGCAGCTCGGCCTGAAGCTGATGCAGCGGGTCCAGGTAGGTGTTGCGCAGGCTGATGAATTCCAGCGTTTCCGGGCTGTGCGCCAGTAGCACCTGCTGCCCGGTCAGGCCCAATACCACCTGACAGGACTGCGACAATAGGTCGCGCAGATGTGCACCTAAAGGAAGCAACTGCGGTTGCACCAGACGTTCGTCGTAGGCCTCGGCAATCTGCGCATCAGCTTTGGCCAGGACCATCTCCAGCATGTCGATGCGGGTACGGAAGAACGGCCACTGCTCACGCATCTGCGCCAGCAACTCACCCTGCCCCCGTGCCAGTGCATTGCTCAGCGCGGTCTCCCACCCCAACCAGGCCGGCAGCATCAGGCGCGTCTGGGTCCAGCCGAAGATCCATGGAATGGCACGCAGGCTTTCGATGCCACCGGCACGACGCTTGGCCGGGCGGCTGCCCAGCGGCAGGCGCCCCAGCTCCTGCTCGGGTGTGGACTGGCGGAAATACTCGACGAAATCCGGGTTCTCCCGCACCACGCGGCGGTAAGCCTTGACGCCATCGGCGGCCAGTTGGTCCATCAAGGCGCGCCAGGCCGGCTCAGGGGGTGGCGGCGGCAGCAAGGTCGCTTCCAGCACCGCCGCCAGGTACAGGTTGAGGTTCTGCTCGGCGATACCTGGCAAACCAAACTTGAAGCGGATCATCTCGCCTTGCTCGGTGGTGCGAAACCGCCCTGCCACTGACCCCGGTGGTTGCGAGAGGATCGCCGCGTGGGCCGGGCCACCACCGCGGCCGACAGTGCCGCCACGGCCATGGAACAGCAGCAGTTCGACCTGATGCTCACGGCAGATGCGTACCAGATTTTCCTGCGCCCGATATTGGGCCCAGGCCGCGGCGGTGGTCCCGGCGTCCTTGGCCGAATCGGAGTAGCCGATCATCACTTCCTGCGGCCCGCGCAAGCCCGCACGATAACCTGGCAGGCCGAGCAGCCGCTCCATCACAGGGCCCGCGTTGTCCAGATCGGCCAGGGTTTCGAACAGCGGCACCACGCGCATCGGCCTGGTCAGGCCGGCTTCCTTGAGCAGCAACTGCACAGCCAGTACGTCCGATGCAGCGCCCGCCATGGAGATGACATACGAACCGAGCGATGCGCCCGGCGCCGCAGCGATCTCGCGACAGGTGGCAAGCACTTCGGCAGTGTCCGCCTGGGGCATGAAGTGAGCCGGCAGCAATGGCCGGCGGTTTTTCAATTCGGCCTGCAGGAACGCGATACGCTTGTCTTCATCCCAGTGCGCATAGCTGCCCATGCCCAGATAATCGGTGATCTCCGACAGCGCGTCACGGTGTCGGGCGGCATCCTGGCGCACGTCCAGGCGACCCAGAAACAGGCCAAAAGTCACCGCACGGCGCAGACTGTCGAGCAATGGCCCATCGGCAATCACGCCCATGCCACATTCGTGCAGGGACTGGTAGCACAGCTCCAGCGGCGCGATCAGGTCACGGTTTTCCACCAGCACATCGGCACTGGCCGGCTGGGTAGCGGTGAGCGACGCATGGGCCCAGGCGCGCGTCGCCCGCAAGCGGTCACGCAATTGCTTGAGCACGGCGCGGTAGGGCTCGGGGGTGTCCCCCACCCGCTCGCGCACAGCGCTGTTGGCCTGCTGCATGGACAACTCTGCCGCCAGCGCGTCGACATCGCGCAAAAACAGGTCGGCCGCCATCCAGCGTGCCAGCAGCAACACTTCGCGGGTCACTGCGGCGGTCACGTTGGGGTTGCCATCACGATCGCCGCCCATCCACGAGGCAAAGCGCACAGGCGCCGCTTCCAGCGGCAGGCGCAGGCCAGTGGCGTCGAACAGCGCCTTGTCCACCTTGCGCAGGTGGCTGGGGATGGCATGCCACAGGGAATGCTCGATCACCGCGAAGCCCCATTTGGCTTCGTCTACAGGCGTTGGCCGGGTGCGCCGGATTTCTTCTGTGTGCCAGGCCTCAGCGATCAACCGGCGCAGGCGCTCGCGCACTTGCTGGCGCTCGACCGGGGTCAAATCACGATGGTCTTGCACGGCCAACTGGCCGGCAATGGCATCGTACTTCTGGATCAATGTGCGGCGTGCCACTTCGGTGGGATGCGCGGTGAGCACCAGCTGGATATCGAGCTTGGCCAATTGCCTGGCCAAGGCATCGTCCTTGTGCCCGGCCTGCTTCAGACGCGCCAGCAGCTCAGGCAGCACCCGCGCCTCAAAAGGCTCAGGCTGCTCGGCATCACGGCGCCGGATCAACTGGTACTGCTCGGCCATGTTGGCCAGGTTGAGGAACTGGTTGAAGGCACGTGCCACCGGCAACAAGTCTTCTTCAGCCAGGTTCGCCAAGGTAGAACTCAGCTGTTCGCCAGCGCTGCGCCGGTCCGCCTTGGCGCTATGGCGAATGTCCTCGATTTTCTGCAGGAACGCGTCACCGTGCTGCTGGCGAATGGTTTCGCCAAGCAACTCCCCCAACACATGGACATCTTCACGCAAGCGCACATCGATATCAGTCATTGGCCCTCTCTTCGGCGCGGCTCGCCCGCGCTCTGCTCAGGAAACAGCACTGGCCCAAGAGTGCCCACAGCGGGGCCGCCATGGCAAGCCACGACCGGTAAAGCAAACTAAAGTAAAAGTGCAGCAGTCCGATGCAATGCAGCCCTTCCGAGGCGTTTACAGAGGTCATCATGAAAATCCGCGAACTCGCCCAGCACTGGGAACAGAACGCCGCAGGCACCCTGAGCCCGACCGGCCATACCTTGCACCTGGACCTGGAGTCGGAGGCGCGCCTGGCGGCGCTCATCGACATGTACCCCAAGCGCACCGCCGAGGAACTGCTCGGTGAGCTGGTCGCAGCCGCGCTCGAGGAGCTTGAAGCCAGCTTCCCCTACGTGCAGGGCAACAAGGTCATTTCCACCGATGAAGAAGGCGATCCGCTGTACGAAGACATAGGCTCTACACCGCGCTTTCTGGCGCTTTCAAGGCGCCATCTGCACACCCTCAGCAACCCCGGCGACGGCAGCGGAAACTGACGCGCCTGCCTCCCGTTCCGGGCTGCCCTCCAGCCCGGAATACCGCTTCTGACAGTGGAAGTTCCGCTCACACACCACTGACCGATCAGTCAGAAATAGTTGGCATTTTTTTCTGAACTATTCAAAAAACGACCCAGTCACAGCCAATAGCCATCACGCTAAAACCCTGCACACTGTCGTCGTGCACCGTTGAGCTGAAGCACACGGCGATGCCAGGGATTGAGCGATGGGATGGACTGCTACGGACATCGTCGTTATCAGGAGTGATCCAATGGAGCTGACCACCATGAAGACCCGCACTTCGAAACTTTCCTCCACTCATGTGCGCGGGTTCAAGCTGGCCGCGCTGGCCCTGGGCAGTAGCCTGGTCCTGGCCGGCTGTGCGGGCAACCCGCCCACCGAGCAGTATGCCGTCACCCAGTCCGCCGTGAACTCCGCCGTCAGCGCTGGCGGTACCGAGTTCGCCGCCGTTGAAATGAAAGCGGCGCAGGACAAGTTCAAGCAGGCCGAAATCGCCATGCACGACAAGAACTACGAGGACGCCAAGCGTCTGGCCGAGCAGGCCGAATGGGACGCTCGCCTCGCCGAACGCAAGGCCCAGGCGGCCAAGGCCCAGAAGGCCGTGCAGGACGCCCGCCAGGGCGTTCAGGACGTACGTCAGGAAGGCCTGCGTAGCGCTCAGTGAGCGCCGCCCAGCCTGCCTTAGCCTTCGCACTCGATCAAAGGATGAACACTATGCGCAAACACGTCATGATTCCCGCCCTGCTGGCCCTGAGCGTCGGTCTCGCTGCCTGCTCGCACGACCCGAACGCCAACCTGGAGTCGGCCCGCACCAACTTCTCGTCGCTGCAGAGCGACCCGCAAGCGAGCAAAATCGCAGCCCTTGAAACCAAGGACGCACAAGACTGGCTGAACAAGGCCGACAAGGCCTACATGGAGCGTGAGGACAGCAAGAAAGTCGACCAGTTGGCCTACCTGACCAACCAGCGCGTTGAAGTGGCCAAGCAGACCATTGCCCTGCGCTCGGCCGAAAACGAGCTGAAAAACGCCTCGGCGCAACGTGCCCAGGCCAAGCTCGATGCCCGTGACGCGCAGATCGCCAAGCTTCAGGACAGCCTGAACGCCAAGCAGACCGACCGCGGTACGCTGGTGACCTTCGGCGATGTACTGTTCGACTTCAACAAGGCCGAACTCAAAAGCAGCGCCTTGCCCAACGTGACCAAGCTGGCCCAGTTCCTCCAGGAAAACCCTGAGCGCAAGGTCATCGTAGAGGGCTACACCGACAGCGTCGGTTCGGCCAACTACAACCAGACCCTGTCCGAGCGTCGCGCCGGTGCCGTGCGCATGGCGCTGGTACGTGCAGGCGTAGACCCTGCGCGCATCGTCGCTCAAGGCTACGGCAAGGAATACCCGGTTGCTGACAACAGCAGCAACTCGGGCCGTGCGCAAAACCGCCGGGTGGAGGTGACCATCTCCAACGACAACCAGCCGGTAGCGCCGCGTTCGGTGAGCCAGGTGCAGTAAGGCTCACAAGTCGATATAAGAACCCCGCCTTCATGGCGGGGTTCTTCTTTTTCATCGTTGGTTCGAGCGGGTCATTGCACTTGTTGCGGGGTCTGCTCACCCATGCAACGCACCGCACGCTTGCGGTTGTCGACCAGTACCCCGGTAAGGCCCTTTTGCGCTGTGTCGAACAGCACCAGCACACCGTCCACACACTGCGCCACCTGCGGCGCTGGGTCGAGGGAAACCTTGTAGTCCTCACCAGGCACGGTCTTGAGCATGGTGAAATCCTGCAGCAACAACGCATCCTCCGGCTTGGCGAAATGCAGGTAGCCGTAATACCACAGAGCCCCCACCGTCACGATGATGCTGCCGACACCGGTCAGGATCAGCGGGATGGCGTTGCGTTCTTCACTCATTGCTTGTTCTTCTCGTCAGGATAGTTGGGCACTTCGGCCAGCCGCCGCAGGCCGTTGAAATGGCGGGGGTCATCAAGGAAACGCAGCATCACCTGGCGCCAGACCGGGTCGGCAAAGGTCTGTACATGGCCGCCGCGGGTCAGTTGCAGCACCCGTGGTGGCGGTGCGTGCTGGTACAGGCGAATGCCGTTGTTCATCGGCACCAGGTTGTCGTCGATGCTATGGAAGAACAGCTTGGGTGGGCTGCTCAGGCGCTCCACCGAACGGATCGCGCTGTCACCATCGGGTACCAGCCAGGACAACGGCACCTGCAAGGGCCAGGTCAACCACGATGTGCTCAGCGCAAAGCGCCCGACATCGCGGTAACTGGCCGGCACGCCATCGAACACCAGTGCGCTGAAGCGCAGGCATTGCTCGGGGTGGGCTGCCAGGTAGTGGATGGCCATTGCCCCGCCCAGGCTCTGCCCCAGCAATACCAAGGGTTTGCCCTTGACCTCGGGGGCCTGGTCGAGCCATGCCATGGCCGCTGCGATGTCATTGTAGACCTGTGGCAAGCCGGGCTTGCCCTGGGACAGGCCATAGCCCCGGTAATCGATCATCAGCACCTGATAGCCCTGCTCCGGCAGCCAGTAGCTACCGCCCAGGTGCCCAGCCAGATTGCCGCCATTGCCGTGCAAGTGCAGCACCGTGCCCTTGACCTCGACATCCGCCTTGGCCGGCAGCCACCAGCCATGCAGGCGGACGCCGTCGGCGGTGGTCAGGGTGACATCGCGGTACTGCAGCTTGGCACGCTCGGGCGTGAACGGCTGGCCCGGTTCCGGGTAGAACAACAGGCTGCTGCACCCGCCCAGGCCCAACAGCGCCAAACCCAGGACCAGGCAGCGGCAGCGCTCAAAGAATGTTCGCGTAGTCGGCTTCAATGCGATCAAGGCTCAGGTGGTTGAGGAAGTTGGAGAAGCACATCCAGGCCGACAGCGCATTGAGGTCGCGAAACTGCTCCGGCAGGTACTTGGGCGGTTCCACCAGGCCTTCTTCGACCAGCTGACGCAAGGTACGCATGTCTTCGAGGGTAGTCTTGCCGCAGAACAGCAGCGGAATCTGCTCGAGTTTGCCCTTTCTCACGGCCAACTGAATGTAGTTGTAAACCATGATGAAACCCTTGAGGTAGGACAAATCCTTGGTAAATGGCAGACCATTGGGCACCGAGCCGCGGAACACCCGGCTTGCATTGCTGTAGCTCTGCGCCATTTCAAAGCCCTGGGCGCGGAAAAACTCGAACACCTGGAGGAAATCGGCGCCCTCCTCGACCATATGGATGGCGCGCGTGCGGTTGGTGAGCTTGCGCAGACGGCTGGGGTAAGAGGCAAAGGCGATCACCTCCATGAGAATCGCCAAACCCTCCTGAGTCACCGTCGACGAAGGCGGGCCCTTCGACAGGAAGGTGCAGATCGGCTGGTTGAGGCCGTTGAGCGTGGTGCCCACATGCACCAGCCCCTCGTGCACTTCCAGCGCGCGCACATCACGGCTGTTGAACATGGCGTCAGCGCGCACCTTGATGTAGTCGGCCCCTGCCGCCGCGTCGGCGACGATGCCGTCGGACTCGAACACCCGGATGGTTTCCTCGGCCTCGCCGAACACCTTGTTCAGGCGGCGCTGGAGGATGTCCACGGCCTCCTTGGCAGTCAGGTTTTTCGGCTCGTCCTTGAGGTCACCACGGCCGTCGATGTTGTTCAGGTAATCGGAAAGCATCAGGCCAAGGTCGGCCAGCGTCGGGTCGCCAGCGTGGAAGGCATCGGACGCCGCGCCATAGAGTTCCTGGGAGATCAGGCCGAAATCCTCGGTGCCGCGTGCTTCGAGCATGCGCACCACCATGCGGTACTCCTTGCACATGCGCCGCATGATCTGCCCCACCGGGTTGAACTGCCCCAATTGCCGGGTGATGTCGCGCTCGATGCTCTGGAACTCGGCCTTGACCGCACTTGAGTCGAACGACAGCGGCCGCGACTGGTAATAGGCGCGGTCCACTGCAGGCGGCTCTTTGCCCTTGGCCTTCAGAAAGCCCTGGCGGATGTTGTCATCCCACTTGACCGCATCGAGCACACGTATAGGGGTTTGCGCGGTGACGATGCGATCGGACAGTGCGCGTATGGTCTGCTGGTACTCGTCCACCGGGAACTCCTTTCTAGAACAAGGCACCTGTACTGGCCCCTCGCCGGCAAGCCGGCGAGGGCCTGTACGGTCATTTGCCGCTGCGCTGGAAGCGCGCCACCTCGACGAACAGGTCGGAGTTGGCCGGGTCATCCAGATAGGCCAGCACCCGCTCCGACGGGCTGTCGATCAGCACGCCCTCACCGTTGTCCTCCGGTACCTCGGTGTTGCGCCCGGTCAGCTCTTTTTTCTCGACCGCCTGCTGCACCTGTTCCACATCAAGGTTGTAGATCACCAGTTCCTTGCCATCGACGATATCGAAACCGCCAATCAGGAAATGGCCGCCCAGGCGCTTGGGTACACCGGCAGAGAGGTACCAGCGGTTGCCGTGGCGTGACACGGTGAAGACGTACTCTTCGGGTTTCTTGCCCTTGGCCGTGGCCACGGCCTTGTAGGCATCGGCGCCGCTGCGGCTGATGGCCAGCTTCAGTGGCTCGCCCCAGGCGTCCTTGCTGCTCCACTTGCCCAGCAGGGCCTTGGGCGCCGCCTGATTGCTCGGCAACGGCTCATGGAAGGTCACCAGACAACCGCCCAGCAGGAGGAATGACAACGTCAACAACACCACACGCCAGGCTTTCATCAGGTTCTCCTTGAAAGTTCGTTCTCGGCTCAGGCCGATGCCAGCACCAGGTGCAGGTAACGGGTAAGCATAGCGAGCATCTGCCCATCGGCTTGCGCATCGGCATCCTTGAGCAGGCCCTGATATTCCATCTGCTCGATAATCGCCGTCAACATCTGGGCGTCCTGTTCCGGTTGCTGCGAGCCGACCACCTGCAACAGCTGGCGCGTGCCATGCAGCAGAATCTGCTCGTGGGCGCACACCAGTTCGGCCAGGCGCGGGCACAGCAGCGCTTCCTGGCGGAAGGCTTGCTCGGCCATCAGGAAGTCGCGGCGGTTGACCAACTGCCGGGAAACGTAGTCGGCAGTCATCTGCGCCACTTCGTCAGCCAGACGCGCCCTTGATTGCGCACTGCCATCACCCTGGGCAAGCAGCTGGCGCAGCACCACTTCGGTATTGGCCCACAGCTTGGCCATGTAGGCGGCGCTGCGTTCGACGTATTGGGCGAAGGTATCGGTGAGCAGGTCCTCGATATCCTTGAAGTAGTAGGTCGTGGCCGACAGCGGCACACCGGCCTCGGCGGCGACCGCACGGTGGCGCACGCCACGCACGCCATCACGCACGACAATGCGCATGGCAGCGTCGAGGATCAACTGGCGGCGCTGTTCGCTGCCTTGGCGGGCGGTCTTGCGACCCTGGTATTGCACGCTTTCGGCGACGGCGGTGGCAATGCCGGCGGCGCCTTGCTGGGCCATTGCGGGTGTCACGGGTGTACCTCATTGATCTTGGGGTGACTGCACCGGCCCTATCGCCGGCTTGCCGGCGATAGGGCCCTGACAAACAACATAAGGCTTCAGGCAAGAAAAAGCCGCCCCGAAAGGCGGCTTGTTCAATTCACTCAGGCCTGTGGGCGCATGTGCGGGAACAGGATCACGTCGCGAATCGACGGCGAGTTGGTCAGCAGCATCACCAGGCGGTCGATGCCGATGCCTTCACCAGCAGTCGGTGGCATGCCGTACTCCAGGGCGCGAACGAAGTCGGCATCGTAGTGCATGGCTTCGTCGTCACCGGCGTCCTTCTCGGCCACCTGGGCCAGGAAGCGCTCTGCCTGGTCTTCGGCGTCGTTGAGCTCGGAGTAGGCGTTGGCGATCTCGCGGCCACCGATGAACAGCTCGAAGCGGTCGGTCACGGCCGGGTTGTCGTCGTTGCGGCGGGCCAGCGGCGAAACTTCGAACGGGTATTCGGTAATGAAGTGCGGCTGCTCCAGCTTGTGCTCGACCAGTTCTTCGAAAATCATCACCTGCAGCTTGCCCAGGCCCTCGTGGCCCAGCACCTTGGCACCGGCTTTCTTGGCGATATCGCGGGCGCGGTCAACGTCCTGCAGGTCGGCTGCGGTCAGCTCCGGGTTGTACTTGAGGATCGAGTCGAACACCGACAAGCGCACGAACGGCTCACCAAAGTGGAACACCTTGTCGCCATACGGTACATCGGTGCTACCCAGGACCAGCTGGGCAAGCTCGCGGAACAGTTCCTCGGTGAGGTCCATGTTGTCACGGTAGTCAGCGTAGGCCTGGTAGAACTCGAGCATGGTGAACTCGGGGTTGTGCCGGGTCGAAACGCCTTCGTTACGGAAGTTGCGGTTGATCTCGAACACTTTCTCGAAACCACCGACCACCAGGCGCTTGAGGTACAGCTCCGGCGCGATACGCAGGAACATGGCCATGTCCAGGGCGTTGTGGTGGGTTTCGAACGGTTTGGCCGCGGCACCGCCAGGAATGGTCTGCAGCATCGGCGTTTCGACTTCCAGGAAGTCGCGGTCGATGAGGAACTTGCGGATATGCGAGATCACCTGCGAACGCACACGGAAGGTGTGGCGGGTTTCCTCGTTGACCATCAGGTCGACATAACGCTGGCGGTAGCGCTGCTCGGTGTCGGTCAGGCCGTGGTGCTTGTCCGGCAGCGGGCGCAGCGATTTGGTCAGCAGGCGTACGTTGGTCATTTCAACGTACAGGTCGCCCTTGCCGGAACGGGCCAGGGTGCCTTCGGCGGCGATGATGTCGCCCAGGTCCCAGGTCTTGACCGCGGCCAGGGTTTCTTCCGGCAGGGTCTTGCGGTTGACGTAGACCTGGATGCGCCCGGTCATGTCCTGGATCACCATGAACGAGCCACGGTTGAGCATGATGCGACCGGCTACCTTGACCGGGATCGCTGCAGCTTCCAGCTCTTCCTTGGTCTTGTCGACGTATTGCTTCTGCAGGTCGTTGCAGTAGCTGTCGCGGCGGAAGTCGTTGGGGAAGGCCTGACCCTTCTCGCGCTCGGCGGCAAGCTTTTCCTTGCGCAGGGCGATCAGGGTGTTTTCTTCCTGTTGCAGGTCTTGCGATTCGGTCTTGAGGTCGCTCATGTCGTCATTCTTTCCATCAGGTATTCGTTGCCCTTTTCGGGCAGGGCACGCGATGCCGGCGTGCGGGCATCGCGGCGGTGGTGTGCGGCTTACAGCCCCTGCTTGAGGCTCGCTTCCAGATACTGGTCGATGTCGCCATCCAGCACCTTGTTGCAGTCGCTGCGCTCGACGCCGGTACGCAGGTCCTTGATACGCGAGTCATCCAGCACGTAGGAGCGGATCTGGTGGCCCCAGCCGATGTCCGACTTGCTGTCTTCCAGCGCCTGGGAGGCGGCGTTGCGCTTTTGCATTTCCAGCTCGTACAACTTGGCCCGCAGCATTTTCATGGCGGTGTCCTTGTTGGCATGCTGGGAGCGTTCGTTCTGGCACGCCACCACGGTGTTGGTCGGCACGTGGGTGATACGTACCGCCGAGTCGGTGGTGTTCACGTGCTGACCACCGGCACCGGAGGAACGGTAAGTGTCGATGCGCAGGTCGGACGGGTTGATGTCGATCTCGACCTTGTCGTCGATCTCGGGCGACACGAACACCGCCGAGAACGAGGTGTGGCGACGGGCACCGGAGTCGAACGGGCTCTTGCGTACCAGGCGGTGCACGCCGATTTCGGTGCGCAGCCAGCCGAAGGCGTACTCGCCCTTGATGTGCACGGTGGCGCCCTTGATGCCGGCGACTTCGCCCTCGGAAAGCTCGATGATGGTGGCGTCGAAACCGCGCTTGTCAGCCCAGCGCAGGTACATGCGCAGCAGGATGTTGGCCCAGTCCTGCGCTTCGGTACCGCCGGAGCCGGCCTGGATGTCCAGGTAGGCGTTGTTCATGTCCATCTCGCCGCTGAACATGCGACGGAACTCAAGCTGGGCCAGTTTTTCTTCCAGGCCTTGCAGCTCGGTCACGACGTCGCTCACGGCGCTTTCGTCATTTTCCTCGACGGCCATGTCGAGCAGATCCTGGCAGTCGGCCAGGCCGCCGGACATCTTGTCCAGGGTCTCGACGACCTGCGCCAGCATGGCACGCTCGCGGCCCAGGGCCTGGGCGTACTCGGGCTTGTTCCAGACGGCCGGGTCTTCCAGCTCGCGGTTGACTTCGATCAGGCGGTCAGCTTTTTGATCGTAGTCAAAGATACCCCCGAATGGACTGGGAACGCTCGGTGAGGTCCTTGATGGTGTTCAGGATCGGTTGGATTTCCATGGCGCGCGGCTCTCGTACGAATTCGGTGAAAAGCCCGCGAGTATAACCGATCCAGGGAGCTGCGGCAGCCCGTTGGGCAGCCGCTTGAACCTCAGGCGATACCGACCTGGTTACGCCCGCTGTTCTTGGCCTGGTACAACCCCTTGTCGGCTGCCGAGATCAATTGCCGACAATGGCTGCCGATCGCCGGCGTCTGGGTCGCCAGGCCGATGCTCACGGTCAGGCGCGAATCGTCTTGCGATGCCGTATGCGGGATATTCAGGCCATGTACGGTCTGGCGCAGCTTCTCCGCGACCAGCCGCGCACCGCCCGGGGAGGTGTTGGGCAATACCAGCGCGAACTCCTCGCCCCCGTAGCGCGCCGGCAGGTCGGTAGGCCGTGAGCAGGAGCCGCGGATGGCCTCTGCAACCTGGCGCAGCGCTTCATCACCTGCCAGGTGGCCGAAGCTGTCGTTGTAGACCTTGAAGTAGTCGACATCGATCATCAGCAGCGACAACTGCTGCTGCTCACGCATGGCCCTGCGCCATTCCAGTTCCAGGTACTCATCGAAATGGCGGCGGTTGGACAGACCGGTGAGGCCATCGGAGTTCATCAGCCGCTGCAGCATCAGGTTGGTGTCAAGCAGTTGCTGCTGGCTCACGCGCAGCGCCCGGTAGGCCTCGTCACGCTGCAGCAGGGTCAGGTACGAGCGGGAGTGGTAGCGGATGCGAGCCACCAGTTCGATGGTATCCGGCAGCTTGACCAAGTAGTCGTTGGCCCCGGCAGCGAAGGCCGCACTTTTGACCAAAGGGTCTTCCTTGGTCGACAGAACGATGATCGGGATGTCCCGGGTAGCCGGATTGTTACGGTATTCGCGCACCAGGGTCAGGCCGTCGAGGCCCGGCATGATCAGGTCCTGGAGGATCACCGTAGGTTTGATGCGCATGGCCTGAGCCACCGCCTGATGGGGGTCGGCGCAGAAATGGAAATCGATGTTTTCCTCATGGGCCAGGCCACGACGCACCGCTTCGCCGATCATCGCCTGATCGTCGACCAGCAAGACCATCGCCGAATTTTCATTGGCGGTCGCAAACCCTTCGATCGGTAGATCAATCATCCCTATTCACCTGATCACGGCCGCAGGGGCGGTGTGATTCAATACATATCGTCATTGTGCAAAGATTTCCATCAGGCGCCCGGCGATTCGCTCCAGCGGACGGATTTCCACCGCTGCATCGATTGCCGCGGCGGCTTTGGGCATACCGTAGACTGCGCTGCTGGACTGGTCCTGAGCAATGGTCAGGAAGCCTTGCTGGCGCATCAGTTTCAGGCCTTGGGCACCATCGCGGCCCATGCCGGTGAGCAGCACGCCCACCGCCTGCCCGCGCCAATAGCGCGCCACACTTTCGAAGAACACATCGATCGAGGGCCGGTAGATTTCGTTGACAGGTTCGGCAGTGTAGGCCAACTGGCCGTTGTGCAGCAGGCGTATATGGTGATTGGTGCCCGCCAGCAGGACCTGCCCAGGCTGCGGCGGCTCCCCTTCACGGGCCAGGCGCACCGGCATGCCGCAGGCACTGCCAAGCCATTCTGCCATGCCGGCAGCGAACACCTGGTCAACATGCTGGACCAGCACGATGGATGCCGGGAACGCTTTGGGCAGGCCCTTTAGCAGCACCTCGAGGGCCGCAGGCCCGCCGGCCGATGAGCCGATCGCCACCAGGCCGCGGCGCTGGGCGGCATCGCGTAACGGCGCGGCGACCGGTTTGGTCGCGCTGGGCCGCTGTTGGCCGATCAACCAGCTGATGTTGAGGATCTTGCGCAGCAACGGCGCCGCCGCTTCCCGCGCATCACCCGCGCCCAGCGCCGGGGTGTCGACCACATCCAGGGCCCCATGGCCCATGGCCTCGAACACGCGGTGCACGTTCTGCTTGCGGTCGACGGTGACGATGACGATGGCACACGGCGTCTCGGCCATGATCCGCCGGGTCGCCTCCACACCATCCATCACCGGCATGATGAGGTCCATGAGAATCAGGTCGGGCGTTGCCTGGGCACACTGGCGCACGGCCTCGGCGCCATTGCTGGCCACCCAGATCACCTCATGCGCAGGCTCCAGGGCCAGGGCCCGGCGCAACGCCTCTACCGCCATGGGCATATCGTTGACGATGGCGATCTTCATCCTTGAGCACCTCCGATCAGTTCAACCACGGCGTCGAGCAACGCATCGTCGTGGAAGCTGGCTTTTGCCAAATAGTAGTCGGCGCCAGCGTCCAGGCCTCGCCGTCGATCTTCTTCGCGGTCCTTGTACGACACCACCATCACAGGCAGCGACTGCAGGCGCTGGTCGCGGCGCACCAAGGTGACCAGCTCGATACCGTCCATTCGCGGCATGTCGATGTCGGTGATCAGCAGGTCGAAATCCTCGCTACGCAGTGCATTCCAACCGTCCATGCCATCGACTGCCACGGCCACCTCGAAACCGCGGTTGCTCAGCAGCTTGCGTTGCAGCTCGCGTACGGTGAGCGAGTCGTCGACAACCAGAATGCGCTTGCGGCTGGCGCCACGACCTGCCTGCACGCCGCGCTCGATGCGCTCCAGGCGGCCGGTGCTGAGCAGTTTCTCGACCGAGCGCAGCAAGTCTTCGACATCGACGATCAACACCACCGAACCGTCGTCCAGCAGCGCCCCGGCAGAAATGTCCTGGACCTTGCCCAGCCGTGCATCGAGCGGCATCACGACCAACACCCGCTCACCGATCAGCCGCTCCACGGCCACACCGTAAAGCTGTTCACGTTCGCGGATCACCACGACCCGCAAAGCGCTTTCATCACCTTGCGCGGCGGGCCGGTTGAGCAACTGGCTGGCCGCCACCAGACCGATATGCCGGCCCTCGTGCCAAAAATGCTGACGCCCCTCGATTTGCACGATCTGCTCGGCCGTCACCTCCAAGGTGCGCTCGATATGCGCCAGCGGGAACGCATAAGCCTCCCCGCCGACTTCCACCACGAGGCTGCGTACCACCGAAAGGGTCAACGGCACTTCCAGATGGAAGCGGCAGCCCTGGCCGGCCTGCTGGGTCAGCTCGATCGAGCCGCGCAGGTCCCGCACCAGATGCTGCACCGCGTCCAGGCCAACACCGCGGCCGGAGACTTCGGTCACTTTGTCGCGCATGCTGAAGCCCGGCAGGAACAGGAAGGTCAGCAGCTCCGCCTCGCTCATCTGCGCCACGGTGTCCGCCGGGGACAAGCCGCGCTGAACGATACTGCGCTGCAGCCGTTGCAGGTCGATGCCGGCGCCGTCATCGCTCAGTTCAAGGATCAACAGGCCGGCCTGATGGGAGGCTCGCAGGCGTATTGCACCTTCTTCCGGTTTGCCCGCCAACAGCCGCTGCTCAGGCAGTTCAATACCATGGTCGACTGCATTGCGCAGCAAATGGGTCAACGGCGCTTCGAGCTTTTCCAGCACATCGCGGTCGACCTGGGTCTTTTCACCGTCTATCTGCAGACGCACCTGCTTGCCCAGCGAGCGGCCCAGGTCTCGCACCATACGGCTCTGGCCGGTAAGCACATCGGCAAACGGGCGCATGCGGCAGGCCAGGGCTGTGTCGTACAGCAACTGCGCCCGCTGGCTGGCCTGCCAGCCGAATTCGTCAAGGTCGGCGGTCTGCTGTTGCAGGATGTGCTGGGTTTCCATCAGCAGCCGTTGCGCCTGGGCCAGTGCTTCCAACACCGGCAGGCTCTGCCCGCTGCCTTCCAACTGGGCTTTCAGGCCATCGAGGGCGCGCATGCCTTGGCCGTGCATGCGCTTGAGGCGCTGCAGGGTGGCCAGATAGGGTTTGAGGCGCTGGGTCTCGACCAGCGACTTGCTCGACAAGTCGAGCAGGCTGTTGAGCCGATCGGCAGTTACCCGCAACACCCGCTCGCCACCTTGCGCGCCGCGCTTGGATGCCCTGCGCGGCACGGGAGGCTCTGCTTCGGGCTCAAGCTCGGGGGTAACCAGCTCGACCGTGGGCAATGGTGTCTGGGCCGGCACGCTGGAAGGCACAGGTGCACCGGGAGGGTCCAGCAAGCCAGCCATCTGGGCCAGAAAACCGGGTACCGCCCCCTCACCGGCAGGGTCCCCGGGCGTTGCGACATGCAGCAGCAGGTCGGTACCGCGCAGCAAGGCATCGATATGTTCAGCGCGCAGCAGCAGCCGGCCTTCCTGGGCCGCTACCAGGCAATCTTCCATCACATGGGCCACGCTGACCCCGGCGTCGATGCCCACGATGCGTGCAGCACCCTTCAAAGAGTGCGCAGCACGCATGCAGGCTTCCAATTGAGCGGCCTGGGTCGGGTTGCGCTCCAGCGCCATCAGCCCTGTGATGAGCACCTGGGTCTGAGCTTCGGCTTCCAGGCTGAACAGCTCGAGCAACGATGCGTCGCGCATTTGCTCAGGGGTCATGACAGGCTCCGCTGCACGGCAGACAGTAGTTGTTGTTCGTCCAGCACACGCACGCTGCGCCCGCGCCACTGCAGCACGGCGGCGGTGAACGGTGCAGTATCTTCAGTGGCGCCCGGTAGTGTGAACTCCAGGCGATGAATACCGTCGATCTCGTCCACCGCCAGCACCACTGGCCCGCCTGCCGCCGCCAGAATCAACATGCGCGGCATCGCCCGGCTGCTGCGCGCAGGCTCCGGCAAGCGCGCCAGCCCCAGCATTTCGCTCAGCGACAGGCACGGCACCAGTGCGCCACGCACATTGACCACCCCTTGCAGCACTCTGGAGCGCTGATGCGGCAATGAATGTACCGGCTGCACCGGGGCGATCTCGGCCAGGCAGGCGGTCGCCAGGGCCAGCCACTCCTCACCCAGACGAAACAGCAGCAGCGAGCGCCCGACGCTGGACTCGACCTGCGCCGCCTCGTGCAACTGATCGTCCTGAGCCAGTGCATAGCGGTCCAGCAGACGGGTAGCGGCCGCAGCATAGACTTCACAGTTGCGACAATGGATATGCCTTTGCAGCAGCGGGCATTGCTTGTCGCCGTGCACGCCGATCCGGTTCCAGCAATCGTCGATACGCTCATCGTCCTGGGCGAGCAGCGCAATTGCGTGTTCCACGCTCATCGTTCAGCACCCCTGCCAGCGCGTGCCGCGCGTTCGTGCAAGCGGCGAGCGCCGGCTTCGTCGCCTTGGGCCGCTAGCAACATGGCCAGGTGCAGCAACGCCTCAGGGTGCTGCGGCTCCAGGTACAGGGCTTTGCGGTAGTGCGTCTGGGCTTGCCGGGCATCGCCTTCGGTATCGCTGAGCAGTCCCAGCCAGTAATACACCTGAGCCTTGGGCTCGAACTGCTGCAGGTAGCGCTGGCAATTGGCACGCGCTTGCGTGCCCTCACCCGCGTTGGCCTGCCTCGCGATGAGGGCCAGCAACTCACTTTCGCTCTCGCGCTGCACCACTGCGGGCGGGGCAACCGGAACCGAGCGCAAGGGCCGCGAAATGGGCGCAGGGGCAGGCACGGGGCGGCTCGGTGCGAGTGGCGCCGGTGGGCTGAGCCGAGGCTGTGCTGGCGCATCCAACGGCTGGCGAACGTAGGCGAACGACTGGGCAATGCCCAGCGGCCGCATACCCAGCCTTGCCAGAAGGCTGCCCTCGGCCGGCCCGATAAACAGTACGCCGTGCTCGTGGGTAAGGCGCTTGAGCACCTCGAACACGCGCTGCTGGGTCGCCACGTCGAAGTAGATCAGCAAATTGCGGCAGAACACGAAGTCGTAACAACCGTCACGGCTGCCCAGCGCCGGGTCGAGCACGTTGCCCACGGCCAGGTTCACCTGTGCACGCACCCGCTCATTCAACTCATGGCCTTCGGCGAGCGCGTGGAAGTGGCGCTCGCGAAAGGCCAGATCAACGCCGCGGAACGAGTTGCGACCGTAGACCGCCTGCACGCCCTTGGCCACCGAATTGGGGCTGATGTCGATACCGTCGATGCGAAACGCAGCCGGGTTCATGCCTGAATCGAGCAGTGCCATGGCCAGGGAATAAGGTTCTTCACCCGTGGAGCACGGCAGGCTCAGCAAGCGTAGCGGCCGCTCGCCGGCAACTTCGGCCAGGCGTTTGTGGGCCAGCCCGACCAGCGCGGTAAACGACTCCCGGTAGCGGAAGAACCAGGTTTCCGGGACGATCACCGCTTCGATAAGCGCCTGTTGCTCATCTGCCGATTGCTGCAAGCACAGCCAATAGTCGTGAAGGTCTTGGGCGTTGACCGCGACACGGCGCTGCTGCAAGGCACGCTCGACCATGGGCGCGCCGACCGATTCGACATCCAGGCCGATGCGCTCTTGCAGAAAGCGGAAAAACCGTTGCTCGCTCATGCCGACACCTGCCCCGACTGTTGTGGGAACAGCAGTTCGCGCACAGTATCAGACAGCAAGTCATCGACCTCGATACGCTGTAGCAGGCCGTTGGCGTCCTGGCGAACCGGGCCCAGGTAACGCGCTTCGGGGTTGTCCAGCCCATACGGCTGAAACTCCTCAGCGAGGCAGCGCAAGGTCTCGGTAGCCTGTTCGAGGATCAGCCCCAACTGATGCTCGCCGCGATAGCGCACCAGCACCAGCCGTGTGCTGGTGCGCGCAGTGGCAGGCTGGCCAAAGCTCAGGGCCGACAGGTCGACCACCGGCACCAGCACACCACGATGGGCAACGATGCCGGCAACCCAGGCCGGCGCCTGGGCGATCGGCTTGAGTGGCAGGCGAGGTAGCACTTCGACCACCTGGCGCACATCCAGGGCGAAACGTTGGTCGTTGAGACGAAATAGCAGGTACAGCTTGCCCTTGGCGCTGGCCGCTGCTGCCGCATGCGTGTGCAGGTCAGTCATGGCGGTCAGACTTTGAAGCGCGATACACCACCGCGCAGGCCCGCGGCCACCTGGCTCAACTCGTCGATGGCGAAGCTGGCCTGGCGCAGCGATTCCACCGTCTGCGTGCTGGCATCGCTGAGCTGGGCCAGTGCCTGGTTGATCTGCTCGGCACCGGTAGCCTGGGCCTGCATGCCTTCGTTGACCATCAACACCCGCGGCGCCAGCGCCTGTACCTGATGGATGATCTGGCTCAGTTGTTCGCCCACCTGCTGCACTTCGAACATGCCACGGCGCACTTCTTCGGAAAACTTGTCCATGCCCATGACCCCTGCCGATACCGCCGACTGGATTTCCCGAACCATCTGCTCGATGTCGTAGGTGGCCACGGCCGTCTGGTCCGCGAGGCGCCGCACCTCGGTGGCCACGACGGCAAAGCCGCGCCCGTACTCACCGGCCTTTTCCGCTTCGATGGCGGCATTGAGCGACAGCAGGTTGGTCTGGTCGGCGACCTTGACGATGGTCACCACCATCTGCGTGATGTTGCTGGCCTTTTCGTTGAGGATCGCCAGCTTGGCATTGACCAGGTCGGCTGCGCCCATGACCTGGTGCATGGTGTCCTCCATGCGCGCCAGGCCCTGCTGGCCGGAACCTGCCAGGCTCGAAGCCTGGTCGGCGGCACTGGTGACTTCGGTCATGGTGCGCACCAGGTCGCGCGAGGTCGCGGCAATCTCACGCGAGGTGGCACCAATCTCGGTGGTGGTCGCAGCGGTTTCGGTGGCGGTGGCCTGCTGTTGCTTGGAGGTGGCCGCAATTTCAGTGACCGATGTGGTCACCTGTACCGAAGAGCGCTGGGCCTGGGACACCAGCTTGGCCAGCGCCTCGGCCATCTCGTTGAAGCCGCTTTCGATGGCGCCGAACTCGTCCTTGCGGTCCAGGCTCAGGCGCATGCTCAAGTCGCCCGAGCGCAGCTTGTCGAGGGCATGCACCACACGCTGTACGGGAGCGGTGATGGCGCGCATCAGCAGCAGGCCGCAGATACCCGCCGCGACGATTGCCAACAACAGCGAAACGATCATGCTGCCTTTGGCGGTGCTCACGGCACCGACGATCTCGTGGTTAGCGGCGTCGGCGGCTTCGCGGTTGTACTCGATCATCGTGTTGAGATGATTGCGCCCCTGCGACCAGACCGGTGTCAGAACGTCCTTGATCAACCGCTCTGCCTCGGCATAATCCTGCCGTCGATAGGCTTCCATCACCTGGCCGATGACATGGGTGTAGTTTGCCTCCATCTGGAGAAAGGTGTCGAAATGGGCCTGGTCGTCCTTGTCGTGAATGGTGCCTTGGTAGCTGGCCAGGTGTTGCTTGAGGCGTTCGTCGAAGCTTTTGAACAGCTCCATGTCGGCTGCCGTGATCTCGCGGTGGTCGGACAACCCCACCAGCTGCTGGCTGGTGACGTAGCTGTCGACCCAGGCACTGCGGATCATCGAACTGTAGTAGACCCCCGGAATGCTGTCGGTACCTACTGCCTCCTCGGCACTTTCGATCGCCACCAGCCGCGAGTAAGCAGCTACGACCATCAGCAACATGATGGCGATGATCACGGCGAAACTTGCCAGGATCCGTTGGCGCAAGGTCCAGTTCTTCACATTCAGCCCTCAGGAATTCACAACGAGCGGGAAAAATCGCCGAAGTATAGCCCAGGCTTCCTACGCTTATGCGGCTGAATATGCGGGGTTAACCAGGCATCCCTGCCTGATGGCCAGGCCATTTACCCGTCATTGACCTGCGGCAAGTCGGGCCTGGCTCTCCAGTTCCTGGCGCAACGCCGGGTCCAGGCGAAGCTGGCGGGCCAGTTCGTCCAGGTATGCACGCTCCATGAAGTTCTCCTGATCGACCATCATCAGGCTGGCCAGGTACATCTCGGCGGCCATTTCCGGCGTTTGTGCGGCGCGCGCGACTTCGGCCGGGTCCAGTGGCTTGTTCAGCTCGGCGTGCAACCAGTGCTGCAGTTCGCGGTCGCTGTCCAGGCGGGTGAATTCGCCTTCGATCAGCGCGCGCTCGCGCTCGTCGATGTGGCCATCGGATTTGGCCGCCGCCACCAACGCCCGCAATACCGCCTGGCTATGCTGCTCGACCTGGGCCGGCGGCAGGCGATCGAGGGTTTGCGGTTCGGTCCCCTGCCCTGCGCCCTGGCGGGTCTGCCAGTTGCCATAGGCCTTGTAGGCCAGCACGCCGAGCGCGGCGAGGCCGCCGTAGGTGATCACTTTGCCCCCGTACTTGCGCGCCTTCTTGCTGCCCAACAGCAAGCCCAGGGCGCCAGCCCCAAGCGCCCCGCCCCCGGCGCCGGAAAGCAGGCTGCCCAAGCCTCCTGAGCCTGTGGCCGGCTTGCCTGCGCCGGACTGTTTGTTCAACAGTTCCTGGCCGGATTTGAGCAGTTGATCGAGCAGACCCCGAGTATTCATTCGCATGTCTCCACGCAGCGGAAAGTAACGTCCAGAGTAAGGCTTGCAAGGCCAAGGGCCACCCGTGGATTTGCTTCCGGATGTTGCATTGGCAGGCAAAAAGCCAACTAGACTCGAGATCGTCACAAGCACCCCAGGCTGGTAGCAATCGCAACACTGCGGTCTGGATGACTGCCCGACCACGCCCCCAAACGCAGCCGCCCAGGCGCCGGCCGCAGACACAACAGGAGCCCCCGATGCAAACCAACATGCTGATCAACGGTCGCCTGGTCGCAGGCGATGGCCCGGCCTGGACTGTGCTCAACCCCGCTGAAGGCAGTGCCTTGGCACAGATCAACGAAGCCACCGAGGCCCAGGTCGATACGGCGGTGCGTGGCGCCGACCATGCCTTCGACAGCTGGTCGCAGACCAGCCCTAAAGAGCGCTCGCTGGCCCTGCTGGCGCTGGCCGACACGATTGAGGCGCATGCCGATGAACTGGCCAGGCTGGAGTCGCAAAATTGTGGCAAACCCTTCGCTGCGGCCCTGAACGACGAAATACCGGCCATCGCCGATGTGCTGCGCTATTTTGCCGGCGCCGCCCGCTGCCTCGGTGGCTCGGCGGCCGGTGAATACCTGCCAGGGCACACCTCGATGATCCGCCGCGACCCGCTGGGCGTAGTGGCCTCGATCGCACCCTGGAACTATCCACTGATGATGCTGGCGTGGAAGATCGCCCCAGCCTTGGCCGCTGGCAATACCGTGGTCATCAAGCCGTCCGAGCTGACCCCGCTGACCGCCTTGCGCCTCGGCGAACTGGCCAAGGACGTACTGCCTGCCGGCGTGCTCAACATCCTCTTCGGCCGCGGCCAGACGGTCGGCAACCCACTGATTACCCACCCCAAGGTGCGTATGGTCTCGCTGACTGGCTCGATCCCTACCGGCGCGCACATCATCGGCGCCACGGCGGGCAGCGTTAAGCGCATGCACATGGAACTGGGCGGCAAGGCGCCTGTGCTGGTGTTCGACGATGCCGACATCGATGCCGCCATCGACGGTATCCGGACCTTCGGTTTCTACAACGCAGGCCAGGACTGCACCGCGGCCTGCCGCCTGTATGTGCAGGCCGGCATCTACGAACGCTTCGTCGAACGCCTCGGCAAAGCCGTGGCCAGCCTTAAAACCGGCCTGCAGGATGCCGAAGACACCGAACTCGGCCCGCTGATCAGCGCCCAGCACCGTGACAAGGTGGCCGGCCTGGTCGGGCGCGCCATCGCCCAGCCGCACATTCGCCTGGTCACCGGGGGCAAGGCACTACCGGGGGATGGCTTCTTCTTCGAGCCAACGGTGCTGGCCGATGCGCTGCAGGATGACGAGATCGTGCGCCACGAGGTGTTTGGCCCGGTGGTGTCGGTAACGCGCTTCACCGACGAAGCGCAGGCGCTGGAATGGGCCAACGACTCGGAGTATGGCCTGGCTTCGTCGGTGTGGACCCGCGACACAGGCCGCGCCCACCGCCTGGCGGCGCGGTTGCAGTATGGCTGCACCTGGGTCAATACCCACTTCATGCTGGTCAGCGAAATGCCCCATGGTGGGCAGAAGCATTCAGGGTATGGGAAGGACATGTCGATGTATGGGTTGGAGGATTACACCTGCGTGCGGCACGTGATGATCAAGCATTGAACGTGAGGTGATTGGTTTTCACGGCGAATCGATCAGTGAATTGCGACAAGCATTCGAGGAGGCCGTTGATGACTATCTCGAAACCTGTAAACGCCTTGGCCGTGAGCCGCAAAAGACCTATTCGGGGAAGCTGAGTCTGCGCCTTGAGCCCACCCTTCACGCCAGCGTGGCCGCAAAGGCCGAGCTGGCGGAAAAAAGCATCAATCAGTGGGTCAGCGATATTCTGAGCAAGGCCGCTTACAGCTGAGGTGGTCAATCAGTCCCGCAGATCCGACTCATGTATCGGATTCGCCCGGCTGGTAGCCCGTTGATACTGCGCCGGCCACGTAGCCCTGTTACCGCCCAGGTCATCATCGGCATGCAACGGCCAGTAAGGGTCGCGCAGCAGCTCGCGAGCCAGGAAGATCAGGTCGGCCTGCCCGGTGCGCAGGATGTGTTCGGCCTGGGCCGGTTCGGTGATCATGCCCACCGTACCGGTGGCGATTTCCGATTCCTTGCGTACACGCTCGGCGAAGCGGGTCTGGTAGCCGGGGCCGGTGGGGATTTCGGCATTCATCGAAGTACCGCCGGAGGACACATCGATCAAGTCGACACCGAGCGCTCGCAGGCGACGGGCCAGTTCTACTGTTTCGTCGGGGTTCCAGCCGTCTTCCACCCAGTCGGTCGCCGACACGCGAACGAACAGCGGCAGTTCCTTCGGCCAGACCTTACGCACCGCCTCGGTCACCTGCAGCGTCAGGCGGATGCGGTTTTCGAAGCAACTGCCGTATTCGTCGCGGCGCTGGTTGCTTAGCGGCGAGAGGAACTGGTGCAGCAGGTAGCCATGGGCGGCGTGGATCTCGACTACCTTGAAGCCCGCTTGCAATGCCCGTTCGGTGGCTTTGACAAACTCGGCTACAACATCCTGGATCTCGTCTTTGCTCAACTCACGCGGCGCCGTGTGTTCAGGATCGAAGGCAATCTTCGACGGCCCCACCGGCTGCCAGCCTCCTTCCTCGATCTTGACGCTGCCATGCTTGCCCAGCCAGGGGCGATGGGTGCTGGCCTTGCGCCCGGCGTGGGCCAGTTGGATGCCCGGCACGGCGCCCTGCGCGGTGATGAAGCGGGTGATGCGTTGCAGTGGGGCGATCTGTTCATCGTTCCACAGACCAAGGTCCTCGGCAGTGATCCGGCCATCGGCGGTCACAGCGACCGCTTCGGTGATGACCAGCCCGGCACCACCGACGGCGCGGCTACCCAAATGGACAAGGTGCCAGTCGTTGGCCAGGCCATCGACAGCGGAATACTGGCACATCGGCGAGACGGCGATGCGGTTGGGCAACGTCAGCTGACGCAGGGTGTAAGGCTCGAGCAGCAGGCTCATGAGGGCACCTCCCAAGGACTCCAATGGTGATCCGGCCCGGGCATTCAAGTGCACATCCCTGGCCCGGTGCCGGTCATTAATCAGACTAGACCAGATTGGTGGGAGGGAGGTTCGATGGGATTGTTGACTGCTCTGACGCCATGGGTGGTACCACCCTCCAGAGCGATCTGATGCCGGTCGACTAGCCTATGTAGAAATAGCCTACAAGGCAACTTTAATAATCCTACGGCCCGGTAAGAAATTCTTCTCAATAAGCGAGTGCTGTGTCCTATCGCCACCCGACACAAATAAAACTATCGTCATTATCGCCCTCGACATGCGAAAAATCTTCGTAAATCGAAGAAAACACCCACTGACTTGACAATAAGATTAATGGACAAATTTTTCTCCACACAAGATATAAGCACGCTCGATAACGCCATTACCGACCACGAACAGCTTCTGCTTACCAAGGCATTTTCTGATGCCCTATGGCGATATGACTGGCCGGTAAACTCAACACCCTTCTCTCGTCCCTGCTGGCATTTTTTCATTGCAGGAAGCCGCCGCGAATCCCTCGAATGCTGTGAGGAAGAGCTGGAAAATGATAAACGCTGGGGTTTTCTGACTCATATTTGGCATCGATTGAAAGCGACGCACATCAAAAACTCCAGACTACTTGGCGTATACGCAAACGGACAGACAGCAGGGCAGGACAGCCCGATTCATCGAGACAACCTACCAAGCGAACCCGGCCAGACAGCAGTGATTTTCTGCAACGATTATTGGGCCACGACTTGGGGAGGCGAACTCATGTTTTGCAATGACGTAAAAAACGACATTATCGCTGCCGTTCTTCCAAAACCTAAACGCATCGTAGTGTTCAACGGCGAAATTCCACACCGAGCAAAATCGCCAGCAATTGAATGCGATCGTTTGCGAGTGACACTTGCGTTCAAAACAATCAGGAGCAAGTCGCATGAGTAATCGCGTGGAAATATTTGTTGCCATGGTAGACCGTGTGGGAAAACCTGGATTCCAGGCTGGAGCAGCTTCGGCCGTACATGATCAGTTCAATACCGATAAAAAGGGATTTTCACTGATAGTACAAGGTGCTCAAACCAGCACCGCAGTCGCCTCTGTACTTTCAGTCACCCAGATGACGGCGGGGGCAGTACCATTTATCAATATCGTCACCAACTCCCTCGCAGGAACGGTTACTTTCTTAAAGATTGTTGCCGAATACCGAGACAATCAAAAGCTAAACTATGGCGACGTAGTCAGCCTGGTGGGTAACGTCGCCGGTGTCGTCGCGGGTTTTGCACTATTGCTAGGAGGACCTTTGACCGCCGGTTCCTTCACCGCCTTATCACTAGCAGCAAGTCTGATAGGGACATATAATTCAGAGCTAGCCCGGAGAATCCAAAAAACCGCTACGGACGCCATTATCAATGCATTGAAAACCCATGATGTAACACAAGAACCCTCTACACCCCTCATTGCACCAAACCTAACAGTAACAGACCCAGCGTCGATAGCCTCTCATTTCGGCGGATTGATCACGGTCATTACATGGAACCCTACTACTCACGACATCAAGTTAGACACCCGAATACTTGAGGAATTCAAAACCAACGCAAGTACTCGCCCCATCCCCCATGGAGGCAATAATCTACCCGTTACGCCATCTGCGCCTGAGCACTCAGGAGGCGCAACACTGACCATAGGAATTGAAAGCTTAACCGGGCAGCCTCCGGCAGGGCCGACGCCATCAATTACCGTTGGGTTTGGCGCAGGGCAAGATAAATATGCTTGCTGCAATGCACCGCAGCAAGACAAATATCGCTGACCGGCAATCACCTCTAAGAGAGAGACGCCAATGCTAACTTGGGGAGCTTGGATCAAACTGATGCGCAGCATGCCTGCGCATGACCGTGTGAAGTGCCTGATATTGACGGGGATCGCATTCCTCTTTTTACTACCCATATTTCTCTATAACTTCGGAGAGAAAATCGAGCCCGCTACCGCTCCATGGGTTCGCATACCCGCGTCGCTGACTTCAAACCCTGAGATTTGGGAGTACGACAAATCCATATATGGCTTAGGTGTTCGTTACAATGCGCCTAATGGCCAACGGGTTAAAACATGGATGTACGTGGACAGGTCCCGCTACGACAACGCCAACGTCAGCAAAACAACACCTCTATTCATAGAAGTCGAAAACACCCTTTCCGGCCCTATCGCGAGGACTTTATCGACTAAAGATGAAATATTATCCGACCCTTCACTCAGGCAGCGTGTAAACGAAACGAGTGATCGGAAAGCTGTAGAAGGGATCGTGTTCGTCTGCACGTTCAGCCTCCTCTCATTTGCAGGGGCCGCAGTGATGCACTGGCAAAACCTGCGAAATAAGAAGCAACAGCGTGCGGTCGAAACATAGCAGGATTTCTCGGCTTCGCTGCGCGAGTAGCCAAAATGCACATGGACGTTGCAGAGTCAGGGCGGCGCTCAACTTCCACAACCCCGCAAAACCAAGGCAGGCACTTGTAGGCTCCTCAGCGCGGCTCCATATGCGCAATCATCAGCTGCACACTCTCATTCCCACGAAACTCGTTCACATCCAACTTGTACGCCAGCTCCACCCAACGCACGGTCGGGTTCGGCCACACCTCACGGTCTATACCAAAGGCAATACCATCCAACCGCACCGAGCCACACTCACTCTTGAGCACCACTTTAAGATGGCGCTCGCCGACCACGCGCTGTTCGACCAGCTGGAACACACCATGGAACAGCGGTTCGGGGAAGTGTTGCCCCCAAGGCCCGGCATTACGCAGGGCCTTGGCCAGGTCCAGGTGAAATTCCTCCACCGCCAGGCTACCATCCGAAAGCAGACGGCCGGTCAAGTCCTCTTCGCGCAACTGGCGACGGACTTCTTCATCGAACGCTTCGGCGAACGCCGGGAAATGACTTTCGGGCAACGACAGGCCCGCAGCCATGGCATGCCCACCGAACTTGCTGATCAGTTCAGGCTGGCGCGCTGCCACTGCATCCAGCGCATCACGGATGTGAAAGCCCGGTACCGACCGCGCCGACCCCTTGAGCATGCCGTCACCAGCATCGGCGAAGGCGATAGTAGGCCGGTGGTAACGCTCTTTCAGGCGTGAGGCGAGGATCCCGATCACACCTTGGTGCCATTCGGCATCGAACAGGCATAGGCCGTAAGGCATGGACTCGACCGGCAAATCCTTGAGCTGGGCCAAGGCTTCGCGCTGCATGCCCTGCTCGATCGACTTGCGGTCCTGGTTCAGGCCGTCGAGCTGCTGTGCCATGTCCAGGGCCAGCGCCTCGTCCTCGCACAACAGGCACTCGATACCCAGGCTCATGTCGTCCAGGCGCCCGGCGGCATTGAGCCGCGGGCCTAGAATGAAGCCCAGGTCAGTGGAGGTGATACGCCGGTGATCGCGACGTGCCACCTCCAGAATCGCCTTCAGCCCCGGCCGCGCCCGGCCGGCACGGATGCGCTCCAGGCCCTGATGCACGAGGATGCGGTTGTTGGCATCCAGCGGCACCACGTCGGCTACGCTGCCCAGCGCGACCAGGTCGAGCAGCTCACCGATGTTCGGTTGTGCTTGCGTCTGGTAGCGCCCCAGGCTGCGCAGGCGCGCGCGCAAGGCCATCAGCACGTAGAAGATCACCCCGACGCCGGCCAGCGATTTGCTTGGGAAGTCGCAACCTGGCTGGTTCGGGTTGACGATAGCGTCGGCGTCCGGCAATTGCTGGCCCGGCAGGTGGTGGTCGGTGACCAGCACTTTGAGCCCGGCCGCTTTGGCTGCCGCCACACCCTCGACACTGGAAATGCCGTTGTCGACCGTGATCAGCAATTGCGGCTGGCGCTGCAGCGCCACCTCGACGATCTCCGGGGTCAGGCCATAGCCATATTCGAAACGGTTGGGCACCAGGTAGTCGACATGGGCCGCGCCCAGCAGGCGCAGGCCGAGCACGCCGACAGTACTGGCGGTGGCGCCGTCGGCATCGAAGTCGCCGACGATGATGATGCGCTGGCGCTGGTCGAGCGCTTCGACCAGCAAGTCTACAGCGGCATCGATGCCCTTGAGCTGCTGGTACGGCAACAGCCGCGCCAGGCTCTTGTCCAGCTCGGCCTCGGACTGCACGCCGCGGGCGGCATACAGGCGGGTCAGCAAAGGTGGCAGGTTACCGAGAAACGGCAGGGTCGGCGGCAGCGGGCGGGGTTCGATACGCATGGGTCGGTTGGCTCAGCCACGCTCACCGAGCAGCCACTGCAGCTGCACTTCGTGCTGGCCACGGTCATCAGTGACGAACACTGTGCCTTCACTGATCATCACGTCCCACTTGATGCTGCGCGGCATCTCCGTGGCAAGCACTTCGAGCACCTCTTGCGGCACAGCGGCGATGTTCAGGTTCTTCAGGTTCTTGACCGCGCCAACCACCTTGCTCTCCCATACACGCAGGCTGCCGTAGGCCAGCAGGCTGGTGCGCTCGGTACGGCGCGAACACCAGGTCAGGCGATCAGCGTCCGGCTGGCCCACTTCAATCCAGTGCAGTACGCGGTCGTCCAGGCTCTTTTCCCACAGGGCAGGCTCGTCGACATCCGACAGGCCGCGGCCGAACGACAGATTCTCGTTGTACCAGAGTGCGTAGGCCAACAGCCGCACGGCCATGCGCTCTTCGGTTTCCGAAGGATGACGGGCGATGGTCTGCTTGACGCTTTCGTACACGCCGCGATCGAGATCGGTCAGATTCAGTTCGAATTTGTAGGTGGTGGACGGCTGGGCCATGGTCGAAGGGCTACTTGCGCAAAGAAAAGTCACACAGTCTACCCGATCCTGATCTTCGTTGCGCCGCAGCAGTATCTGCCGCTACCGACCTATGATAAAACCACGGCTCTGCCCAATTGCCACGGATGCCCCATGTCTACGCCCAGCAAACCCCTCGCCGGCCTGAAAGTCATCGAGCTTGGCACCCTGATCGCTGGCCCGTTCGCTTCGCGCATCTGCGCCGAGTTCGGCGCCGAGGTGATCAAGGTCGAGTCGCCCGACGGCGGTGACCCGCTGCGCAAATGGCGCAAGCTGTACGAGGGTACTTCGCTGTGGTGGTTCGTGCAGGCGCGCAACAAGCAGTCACTGACGCTGAACCTCAAGCATCCCGATGGTCGCGAGATCCTCAAGCGGCTGCTGGCCGAGGCCGACATTCTCATCGAGAACTTTCGCCCGGGCGTGCTGGAAAAGCTCGGCCTGGGCTGGGATGTGCTGCATGAGCTCAACCCGAAACTGGTGATGGTGCGCCTGTCAGGCTTCGGCCAGACCGGGCCGATGAAGGATCAGCCAGGTTTCGGTGCCGTGGGCGAGTCGATGGGTGGCCTGCGCTATATCACCGGCTTCGATGACCGCCCACCGGTGCGCACCGGCATCTCCATCGGCGACTCGATCGCTGCATTGTGGGGCGTGATCGGCGCACTGATGGCGCTGCGCCACCGCGAGGTCAACGGCGGCCAGGGCCAGGTGGTGGACGTGGCGCTGTACGAGGCAATCTTCGCCATGATGGAAAGCATGGTTCCCGAGTTCGATGTGTTTGGCTTCATTCGCGAACGCACCGGCAACATCATGCCGGGCATCACGCCCTCTTCCATCCACACCAGCGCCGACGGCAAGCACGTGCAGATCGGTGCCAATGGCGATGCGATATTCAAACGTTTCATGCAGGCCATCGGCCGTAACGACCTGGCCGACGACCCGACGCTGGCCAGCAATGATGGCCGCGATGCGCGGCGTGACGAACTGTACGGGGTGATCGACCGCTGGGCCAACAGCCTGCCCCTGGAGCAGGTGATGCAGGTACTGACAGCCGCCGAAGTGCCGGCAAGCCGAATCTACTCGGCAGAAGACATGTTCAACGACCCGCAGTACCTGGCCCGCGAGATGTTCCTGCAGGCCCGCCTGCCAGACGGTAAAGCGTTCAAGATGCCAGGCATTGTACCCAAGCTGTCCGAAACACCCGGCTCGGCCGAGTGGGTAGGCCCGGCGCTGGGCGAGCACACCGATGCCCTGCTTGGCACCCTGGGTTATGACGCCGCCGCCGTCGCCAGCTTGCGCCAGGCAGGCACGGTCTGAGGTCGCCCCCGCCCGTGCGCGCGTTCCTGTCCCTGCTGTGCGGGCTGCTGCTCGCCATGGCCATCGCGCCAGTGCAGGCCAAGGAACGCCTGATATGGCTGGTCCGCGACCTGCCGCCCTTCACCATCCTGGAGGGTGCGGCCAAGGGCCAAGGTGCGATCGACCGGATGCTGGCGCTGCTGATCGAACAGATGCCCGAGTACGACCACGACATCGTACGGGTCACTCGGGCGCGCGGCATACAGATGCTGCAGGACCCTACCAGCTTCACCTGCGATCCGACCATGCTGTGGACACCGGAGCGTGCGAAGTTCGTGCATTTCTCCGAACCGGTGCTGGGGGCGATGAGCGGTGGCCTGGTCGTACGCAAGCAAGCCGGATCTCTGCTGGCACCGTTTCTGGATGGTGCGCAGGTTGACCTCAAACGCTTGTTGAGCGACACGCAACTGCAGCTTGGCATCGTCGCCGGACGCAGCTACAACACACAGATCGACGAGATCCTGCAGCAGCTCCCCGACGCAGTCCTCAGCCGCCACTATGGTAACGATGCCACTGCCAATCTGCTGCAGATGCAGCGCCTGGGGCGCCTGCAACTGGTGCTCGGCTACTGGCCGGAAGTGCGCTACCTGATCCAGCAGCAAGGCGGCTCGCTCGATGAGTACCAGTTTCACCCGATACAGGGGGTGAACCGCTACCAGTTCCTGCATGTGGGCTGCTCGGACTCGCCCTTGGGGCAAGCGGCGGTCGCGCATATAGACCAACTGCTGCCCCCGCTACGCCGGGATACTCTGCCCGCGCTTTACGCCAAATGGCTGGATCCGGAGCTGCAAGAAGAATATCTGGAACAGAGCAGGCATTTTTTCGAAGGGCGGTAAAAAAGAAACCCCGGGACGCTGGGGAGGACGCCCGGGGCCAATCGAAAGTCCTCATGGACTTCCCGCGACAACCCGCCATCACCGGAGCTGTGTGCTGGCTGGCTGCCCTACTGTCTCTGATGCGCCACTCAGGCAAAGGTTCCTTGAGGATGCTGACGTTGCTGCAACGCGGCGATGACACAGGGCTGCAGGCGCCCCTCGGCTATCTGCAGGTCACGGTGAAGGCCATCGACCAGGTCGATCAGCAGGCTTTGCTCCTGCAACTGACGCTGGCTGACCGTTCGGCGCAAGGTAATACCACCGAGGCTGTCGAAAACGGTGAGTTGCCGGTTGCCAATGGCATCGGCGGTGCCTAGCTGGGTCTGATAGGGGCTCAGGGCGTCATTAAGCAGTCTGCAGATTCTTTCCATCCGGATCACTCGCTGCGTGGTGGTATATGAAGGAACTGACCAGCAAGCGCAGCGGAAAGTTCGTTGCGCTGCAGCTGTTTCAGTGAGCATGCGTGGGTGATGTGACCGTTTGAATACGCTGCAAGGCCTGCTGCCAACGCCGCACCGGTAGCGGCCAGGGCAGGTCGGCCAGCACCCAGAGGCCACGCTCGCGAGCTTGCTCGGCAAGGTTGGGCCGGTGCTTGCTGGCACAGCCGACGAAAAGCAAAGCGCGTGAACAGCGGTTGCGCTCCAGGCGTTCGAGCAGGGCCTGGCCGCCTTTCATCGCATGGTCGAGGATCAGCAGATCGGCACCGCGCTTGCGTGCCAGGCAGGCATTGAGGTCAACCAGATCATGGGTGATGCGCACATCGAAAACGCCCAGGGCATTGCACGCCTGATGCAGGAGAATCTGGTGGGAAGGCCGAGCCTGGTGAATCAACACGTAGGGCTGATGCATGAGCCGCTCCTGAGGGAAGGACGGGCCACTGTATGCAGCGCTCAACGCGTTTTACATAGGAAAAGTCTGAATGAAACCGGGGAAAAATCTAAAAGAGGGGCCGCGCAGCAGCCCCTCTCATCACGATTAAAGCGGCTTGCCGCGATTACCGTGTTGGCTGACGAAGGCCTGGACTGCCTTGAGGTCGTTGGCCAGAACCGTGCAGCGCTCCTCACGGCCGAACAGGTCGCTCAGGTGCGCAGGCAGCTCCAGCGCCTTGCCGACGCCCGCTTTCTCCACAGCCTCCGGGAACTTGACCGGGTGCGCAGTGCCCAGCACCACCATAGGGGTATCCAGGCTGCGACGGCATTCGCGCGCGGCCTTTACGCCAATCGCGGTATGCGGGTCGAGCACTTCACCTGTGCTGGCGAAGACCTCGGCGATGGTCTCGCAAGTCTGCTCGTCGCTCACTGCCAGCGAGTCGAACAGCTTGCGCGCCTCGGTCCAGCGGTCCTGGTCGACGCTGAAACCGCCGCCCTGCTTGAAGTTGGCCATCAGTTCGCCGATAGCGGCACCGTTGCGACCGTGGAGGTCGAACAACAAGCGCTCGAAGTTGGACGAAACCATGATGTCCATCGACGGCGACAAGGTCGCGTGCAGGGTTTCCTTGACGTACTGGTTGCCGCTCATGAAGCGGTGCAGGATGTCGTTGCGGTTGGTGGCAACCACCAGCTGGCTGACCGGCAGGCCCATGTTGCGTGCCAGGTAGCCGGCGAAGATGTCGCCAAAGTTGCCGGTCGGCACCGAGAACGCCACCGAACGCGCCGGGCCACCGAGCTGCAGGGCAGCGTGGAAGTAGTAGACGATCTGGGCCATGATCCGCGCCCAGTTGATCGAGTTGACTGCGACCAGGCGGGTGCCTTTGAGGAACGACTGGTCGGCGAAGCTGGCCTTGACCATCTCCTGGCAGTCATCGAAGTTGCCTTCGATGGCGATGTTGTGGATGTTGTCGCCGAAGATGGTGGTCATCTGACGGCGCTGAACTTCCGACACACGCTGATGCGGATGAAGGATGAAGATGTCGACGTTGTCGCAGCGACGGCAGCCTTCGATGGCGGCCGAGCCGGTGTCGCCACTGGTGGCGCCAATGATCACCACGCGCTCGTTGCGCTTGGCCAGTACGTGGTCGAGCAGACGCCCGAGCAGCTGCAGGGCGAAGTCCTTGAAGGCCAGCGTCGGGCCGTGGAACAGCTCAAGAACCCACTCGTTGCTGTTCAGCTGGCGCAGCGGAGCGACCGCAGCGTGGGCGAACTCGCCGTAGGTCTCTTCCAGGATCTTCTTGAAATCGGCGTCGGCAATGCTGCCCTCGACGAACGGGCGCATCACACGGAAGGCCAGTTCGTGATACGGCAGGCCTGCCCAGGAAGCGATTTCTTCCTGGGTGAAGCGTGGGAGGTTCTCTGGCACGTACAGGCCGCCATCGCTGGCCAGGCCAGCCAGCAGGACGTCTTCGAAATTAAGGGCCGGTGCCTGGCCGCGGGTGCTGATATAGCGCATATGCAAACCTTCGGTTCGAGCGGCAAGTTGCAAGCTGCAAGCGCCAAGAAAAAGCTGTTCGGCATTTTTCTTACGCGCTGCACTGCCCTTGCCGCAAATTTAAACTGTTAGAAGCCCCAACACCGAACTGCTTTTTCTTGCAGCTTGCAGCTTGAAGCTTGCCGCTTAGTTGAGCTGTTCGACGCGGATGCGCACGACCTTGCCGACCACGTCCTGCAAGGCTTCCAGAGCAACGATGGCGTCGTTGATGCTCTGCTCGACCACACGGTGGGTCAGCAGGATCATCGGCACCAGGCCGTCCTGTTCCTCGACTTCTTTCTGCATGATCGACTCGATGTTGATGCCGCGCTCCGACAGGATGCTCGCCACCTGAGCCAGCACGCCCGGGTGGTCCTTGGCATGGATGCGCAGGTAGTAGGCGCTCTGGCAAGCTTCGATCGGCAAAATCGGGTGCGCCGACAGCGAGTCCGGCTGGAAGGCCAGGTGCGGCACGCGGTTTTCCGGGTCGCAGGTCATGGCGCGGACCACGTCAACCAGGTCGGCGACCACCGAGGAAGCCGTGGGCTCCATGCCGGCGCCGGCACCGTAATACAAGGTCGAGCCGGCCGCATCTCCATTGACCATCACGGCGTTCATCACGCCGTTTACGTTGGCGATCAGGCGATCGCTCGGGATCAGCGTCGGGTGCACGCGCAGCTCGATGCCTTCGGCAGTGCGGCGGGCTACACCCAGGTGCTTGATGCGGTAGCCCAGGGCTTCGGCGTAGTTCACGTCGGCAGTGGTCAGCTGGGTGATGCCTTCGGTGTAGGCCTTGTCGAACTGCAGCGGGATGCCAAAGGCGATGGACGCCAGGATGGTCAGCTTGTGCGCAGCATCGATACCTTCCACGTCAAAGGTCGGGTCGGCTTCGGCATAGCCCAGCGCCTGCGCTTCGGCCAGCACGTCGGGGAAGGCGCGGCCTTTTTCACGCATCTCGGTGAGGATGAAGTTGCCGGTGCCGTTGATGATCCCGGCCAGCCAGTTGATGCGGTTGGCCGACAGGCCTTCGCGGATCGCCTTGATCACCGGGATGCCACCGGCCACTGCGGCTTCGAACGCAACGATCACGCCCTTCTCACGGGCCTTGGCGAAAATTTCGTTGCCGTGAACGGCGATCAGCGCCTTGTTGGCAGTCACCACGTGCTTGCCGTTTTCGATGGCCTTGAGCACCAGGTCGCGGGCGATGGTGTAGCCACCGATCAGCTCGATGACAACGTCGATCTCCGGGTTGCTCGCAACGTCGAACACATCAGCGGTAATGGGGGTACCGGTAATCTGGCAGTTCGGGTTCGGCGAGCGCATGGCGATCTGTGCCACTTCAATACCGCGCCCGGCACGGCGGGCAATCTCCTCGGCGTTGCGCTGAAGTACATTGAAGGTTCCGCCACCGACGGTCCCCAACCCACAGATGCCTACTTTGACCGGTTTCACTGTGAACTCCCCATTGAACGGCCGGCACCTGCGCCGACCGTGAAACATGCCGTCACCCCATGACGACGGCGTACTGAATGATTTACTTGGCGGCCTGCTGCTGGCCGGCCAGGGCCAGTTTGGCCACTTGCGGTGCCGGTTGATAACCTGGAATCACCTGACCGTTTTCGAGCACGATCGCCGGCGTGCCGTTGACGCCGATCGACTGGCCCAGCTGGAACTGCTTGCCGACCGGGTTGGCGCATTTGGCAGCCTTGATTTCCTTGCCGTCGATCATCTTGTCCAGCGCTGCGCGGCGGTCACTGGAGCACCACACGGCCTGCAACTGCTCGTCACCCGGCGAGCCGAGGCCCTGGCGCGGGAAGGCGACATAGCGCACTTCGATACCGCGACGGTTCAGCTCTGGCACTTCGGCGTGCAGCTTGTGGCAATACGGGCAGGTGGTGTCGGTGAACACGGTGATGTGCGACTTGGTCTGGCCCTTGGCAGGATAAACCACCATCTCGGCAGCTGGAATGCCATTGATGAGCTTGGCTACGCCTTGGCGCTCGGTCTTCTCGGTCAGGTTGACCGGCTTGCCGTCCTGGATCTGGTACAGGTAGCCCTGCATGACGAACTGGCCATCGGCGCTGGCGTACAGCACACGGCCGCCCTGCAGCTTGACTTCATACAGGCCGTTGAGCGGGCTGCTGGCCACGCTCTCGACCGGCACTTCCAGCTCAAGGTTCTGCAACGACTTGCGAATCGCCTGCTCGGCAGCGGCATTGCTGTCGGTCGCCGCGGCAACGGCAAAGGTACTGGCCAGCGCCAACGCGGCGGCGGCGAAAATCTGGGTCACGCGCATGGGAACTCCTGAGGGCGGACAGGGGCCGGAGGGCGTCACCTGCGCAAAAACGCGGCGACCGTGCGGCCCTTGGTGCAAACCGCCCAAGCCTACCACAACACGCTACCGGTGAAGGGGTCTGCGAGTACCGGCCGGCGGAACATGAAAATCATTCATCCACGCGGGTGGTGCTGTGCGTGCAGTTGCTGCAGGCGTGCCTTGGCCACGTGGGTATAGATTTGTGTGGTCGACAGGTCGCTGTGCCCCAGCAGCATCTGCACCACGCGCAGGTCGGCACCATGATTGAGCAGATGGGTGGCGAAGGCGTGCCGCAGGGTGTGCGGTGACAGCGGCTTGTCGATGCCGGCAACTCGCGCGTGATGCTTGATGCGGTGCCAGAACGTCTGGCGGGTCATCTGCTCACCGCGCAGGCTGGGGAACAACACATCGCTCGGGCGCCCGCTGAGCAGTTCGGCGCGGCCATCGCGCAGGTAGCGTTCCAGCCACAGCACCGCCTCTTCGCCCATCGGCACCAAGCGCTCCTTGCTGCCCTTGCCCATCACCCGCAGCACGCCCTGGCGCAGGTTCACCTGGTCCAGGGCAAGGCTGACCAGTTCGGTAACGCGCAGACCACAGGCGTACAGGACTTCAAGCATGGCACGGTCGCGCTGGCCGATGGCTTCGCCAAGGTCCGGGGCCTGCAACAGGGCCTCGACGTCGGCTTCTGACAACGACTTGGGCAAGGGTTTGCCCAGCTGAGGCATCTCTATTTGCAGGGTTGGATCGACGGCAATGAGCTTTTCCCGCAGCAAGTAGCGAAAGAAGCCACGCAGACCTGAGAGAAAACGCGCAGTGGAACGCGGTTTGTAGCCTTGATCCAGACGCCAGGCCAGGTGATCGAGGATCAGCTCTCGACCGGCGGCAGGCAAGGCCAGGCCGTGATCCTGCAGCCAGCCATTGAACAGCGCCAGGTCACTGCGATAAGAGACGCGAGTGTTGTCTGAAAGGCCTTTTTCCAGCCACAGGGCATCAAGGAACTGGTCGATCAAGGGGTGGTCAAGGGCTGGCATGAAAACTCGGTGGCAAACGACGAAATGACGCTTAGTCTTTCATAACAACGCCGGCATAGGGAGCCCGCATGAACGAACAGCAGATCCTACTCAGTGTGGGCGGTATCGGTGCCGCCGCCCTCGCCTGCCAGTGGCTGGCCTGGCGCCTGAAGCTGCCAGCGATTCTCTTCCTGCTGCTGGCCGGGATAATGGTCGGCCCGTTGCTCGGCTGGCTCGACCCGCAAGCGCTGTTCGGCCCGCTGCTGATGCCGCTGGTGTCACTGGCGGTGGCACTGATCCTGTTCGAAGGCAGCCTGACCCTGCACCTCTCGCAATGGCGGGACATCGGCAGCGTGGTGCACCGCCTGGTCACCGTCGGCGCCCTGTCGACCTGGCTGGTGATCGCCCTGGCGACACACTGGCTGCTGGGTTTCGACTGGCCGCTGGCGATCCTGTTCGGCACCTTGACCCTGGTGACAGGCCCTACGGTCATCGTGCCCATGCTGCGCGTGGTACGGCCGAAGGCGACCATTGCCAACATCCTGCGCTGGGAAGGCATCGTCATCGACCCGATCGGTGCCCTGCTCGCCGTCGTGGTGTACAGCTTCATCATCGCCAGCGCCGATGGCGATGGCCTGAGCCAGAGCCTGGGGACCTTTGCCGGGGTGATCTTCTGCGGCAGCGCCCTGGGCGCCGCCGGTGGCTGGTTACTGGGGCAGATCATGCGCGAGCAATGGCTGCCGGAATACCTGCACAACCTGGCGTCGCTGGCCGCCGTACTGGGTATTTTCATCGCCGCCAACCAGATCGTTCACGAGTCCGGGCTGCTGGCGGTGACGGTAATGGGCATGTGGCTGGCCAACATGCGTGGCGTCGATGTACGGCAGATCCTGCACTTCAAGGAGAACCTCAGCGTACTGCTGATCTCCGGCCTGTTCATCCTGCTTGCCGCGCGGCTCGATCTACATGCCCTGCTGGGGTTGGGCCCGGCCGTACTGGCACTGCTGCTGGTGATCCAGCTGGTGGCGCGGCCGCTGAATGTCTTGCTGTCAACGCTGGGGTCCTCGCTGAACTGGCGGGAACGGGCCCTGCTGGCCTGGATCGCACCACGCGGTATCGTTGCCGCCGCAGTGTCGGCGATATTCGCCATCCGCCTGCATGAGGCCGGGCATCAGGACGCACTGCTGCTGGTGCCGCTCACCTTTGCCGTGATCATCGGCACTGTCGTGCTGCAGAGCGCTACGGCGCGCCCCCTGGCGCGCCTGCTCAAGGTGGCCGAGCCGGCGCCCAGCGGCTTTCTCATCGTCGGCGCCAACCAACCCGCACGCGCCATCGGCAAGGCCCTGCAGCAACTGGGCTGCCGTGTGTTGCTGACCGATTCGAGCTGGGAAAACATTCGTGCGGCACGCATGGAGGGGCTGCCGACCTACTTTGGCAACCCGGCTTCGCAGCATGCCGACGCACACCTGGACCTGGTAGGCCTCGGCCACCTGCTGGGGCTGTCGCCTGCCGGGGAGATCAACGCCTTGGCCTGTGCGCGCTTTCGTCATGACTTCGGCCACGGCCGCCTGTATGTGCTGGCCAGCGGCCTGGAGAAGCAGCGCAGCGACAAGCACCGGGCCAGCGAAGAGCACCGTGGCCAACTGCTGGGCTCAAGCCCGATGACCTACCAACAAATGGCCAATCGCCTGCATCATGGCGCGGAACTGTACAGCACCAACCTTACCGAGGGCTTCGACTGGGACAATTACCAGGCATTGCATGGCGAGCGCGCACATCTGTTGTTTGCCCGGGATGCCCAGGGCTGGGTGCATGTATCAAGCCCCGAGAACCCGCTTGCGCCGCAACCTGGCTGGACCCTGGTGGCGCTGGTGGAACCGGCCCCCATCACCGAGAGCACTGCCGCGCCGGGTTGAGCCTTCAGGCTTGTGGCAACACCGGCACCGGGCGCTTGTCCTCGTCGATGGCGACAAAGCTGAACACACCATGGATTGCCCGCTCGCGCCCATCCAGGTACATGTTCTCGACGAATACGTCCACTTGAACCTGCAAACTGGTGTTGCCGACCTTGATCACCGTTCCCACCAGCTCGACGATCGAGCCTGCCGGGATCGGGTGTTTGAAATCGATACGGTCTGTGGACACGGTCACCAGCGGCAGCCGGCAGAAGCGCGTAGCGGCGATGAACGACACTTCGTCCATCCAGGCCAGCGCAGTGCCGCCGAACAAGGTGTTGTGGTGGTTGGTGGTGTTGGGGAACACCGCTTTGGTCACGCGGGTCACCGACAACTCGGTGCGGCGCTGAATTTCCTGGTCTCGGCTGGTCATGTCCGTCACTTCTTTCGGGTTTCAAAACGCAAAAAAGCAGCCCGAAGGCTGCTTTTTTCTCGCTAGGCGGCCAGGGCCACCGGGCAAACTGTACTCAGGACAGTTTTTCCTTGATGCGAGCGGCTTTGCCGGACAGGTCGCGCAGGTAGTACAGCTTGGCTTTACGCACGTCACCACGACGTTTCACGGCCAGGCTGTCGATCTGCGGGCTGTAGGTCTGGAAGGTACGCTCAACGCCAACGCCGCTGGAGATTTTGCGCACGGTGAAAGCGCTGTTCAGGCCGCGGTTACGCTTGGCGATAACAACGCCTTCGAACGCCTGCAGACGGGAACGCTCACCTTCCTTCACTTTAACCTGAACGACGATGGTGTCGCCTGGTGCGAAGGTCGGGATTTCCTTGCTCATCTGCTCGGCTTCGAGCTGCTGGATGATCTTGTTGGTCATGCTGTGCTCCTAAGATGGATACGTGATCCACCATCGATACGTTTAACTATCGTCCCGCTCGCGGAGATATTCCTCGAGCAGCTTCTTCTCTTCTCCAGAAAGCGAGCGACTTTCCAGAAGATCGGCGCGTCGTTCGAAGGTCCTACCAAGGGACTGCTTCATTCTCCAACGCCGGATGTGTGCATGGTTGCCGCTTAGCAACACGTCGGGAACACGCTGATCCGCATACACCTCAGGTCGGGTGTAGTGCGGGCAATCGAGCAGACCGTCGGTGAAGGAGTCTTCCTCCGCCGAGTCCACATGCCCTAAAGCTCCGGGCAGCAGCCGTGTAACCGCATCGATCAGTACCATGGCCGGCAGCTCGCCACCGGAAAGCACATAGTCGCCAATCGACCACTCCTCATCGACATGAGCCTCGATAAAGCGCTCGTCGATGCCTTCATAACGACCGGCGATCAGGATCAGCGATTCCTGTTCGGCCAGGCCTTTGACCGCTTGCTGAGTCAGCTTGCGGCCTTGCGGCGAAAGGTAGATCACCTTTGCCGATGCTCCGGTCGCTTGCCTGGCGCTAACCAGGGCGTCTTCCAGAGGCTTGATTTTCATCACCATGCCCGGGCCACCGCCAAACGGCCGATCATCCACTGTGTGGTGGCGATCTGTGGTGTAGTCCCGCGGGTTCCAGCAGGTCACCTGAAGCAACCCCTGTTTTACCGCGCGGCTGGTAATGCCGTACTCAGTGATGGCCGAGAACATCTCGGGGAACAACGTGATGACGTCTACGCGAAGGTTACCCATCGTTTAGAAGTCCGCGTCCCATTCAACCCGCATCACGCCTGCTTCCAGGTCGATTGCCAGCACACATTGCGCCGTATAGGGCAACAGACGCTCGCGATCATCCAGGCTGCCTGCGCAGGGTTTGACCACCATTACATCGTTCGCACCGGTCTCCAACAGGTGATCGACCTTGCCGAACAGCTGTTCGTCCTGGTTGATGACCTTCAGGCCCTGCAGTTGGTACCAGTAGTACTCGTCTGCGGCCAGGTTGGGCAAAAGGCTCCGCGGGATGCAGATTTCGAAGCCGCTCAGAAGACGCGCTTCATCACGATCATCGAGGCCTTTCAGTTTAACGACCAGGCCCTTTTGGGAGCCACGACCGCTGACCAGCTCGACCTGCTTTACCTTGCCTTCGTGCCGAAGCGTCCAGCGTGGATAATCCAACAGGTTTTCAATCGGATCGGTAAAGGAATACACCTTCACCTCGCCGCGAACGCCGTGAACCGAAAAAATCTTGCCAACGACGATGAGGTCGTCAGCCTTTTCTGGCGTCGCGTTCATATTGCTCAGGCAGCGGCCTTGGCAGCGTCCTTCAGCAGCTGAGCAACACGCTCAGACGGCTGTGCGCCTTGGCTCAGCCAGTAGCTGACGCGCTCCTGGTTGACCGACAGCTTGACTTCAGCGCCAGCAGCGATCGGGTTGAAGAAACCTACGCGCTCAACGAAACGGCCGTCACGGGCGTTACGCGAGTTGGTCACGGTCAGGTGGTAGAAAGGGCGCTTTTTCGAGCCGCCACGGGCAAGACGGATGGTTACCATGTGAACATCGTTCCTATAGTCGGTGCTGCAAATCTGAATGCCAAATAGGCACACGGGTGCCCAAAAGGCCGCATATTCTCGGGGAATACACGGACATTTGCAAATGACTTTTTCGACAAGGCCTCGCCCTGCCATCTAGATTTGCCGGTTGAGCCACGGATTGCGTGGCCATTGCCCCGCCGCAGCGGGGGTTCTGAGCGCTCATTCTTCAAAAGACAAGCGCCCGGAATAAGGGTTACAGCTTCGGCATGCCGCCGCCAGGCAACATCCCGCCCAGGCCGCGCATCATCTTGGCCATGCCGCCCTTGGCGGAGAATTTCTTCATCATCTTCTGCATCTGCTTGTGCTGCTTGATCAGCCGCCCGATGTCCTGCACCTGGGTACCGGAGCCCAGGGCGATCCGGCGCTTGCGCGAACCGCTGATCAGGTCAGGATCGCGACGCTCGGCCGGGGTCATGGAGTTGATGATCGCCTCCATCTGCTTGAACTGTTTCTCGGCTGCGCCCTGGGCATTGCCCATCTGCGACAGGTTGACCCCGCCGATGCTCGGCAGCTTGTCCATCAGGCCGCCCAGGCCACCCATGTTCTTCATCTGTTGCAGCTGGTCGCGGAAGTCCTCGAGATCGAAGCCCTTGCCCTTCTTCAGCTTCTTGGCCAGCTTGTCGGCTTTGGCCTTGTCGATGGTCTGTTCGGCCTGCTCGATCAGGCTGAGCACGTCGCCCATGCCGAGGATGCGCGACGCCACACGGTCCGGGTGGAAGGGCTCGAGAGCCTCGGTTTTCTCACCCATACCGATGAACTTGATCGGCTTGCCGGTGATGGCACGTACCGAAAGCGCGGCACCGCCACGGGCATCACCGTCGACCTTGGTCAGCACCACGCCGGTCAGCGGCAGGGCTTCACCGAAGGCCTTGGCGGTATTGGCGGCGTCCTGGCCGGTCATGGCATCGACCACGAACAGGGTTTCAACCGGCTTGACCGCGGCATGCAGCGCCTTGATTTCGTCCATCATGTCGGCGTCGATGTGCAGACGGCCGGCGGTGTCGACAATGACCACGTCGATGAACTTGAGCTTGGCCTCGCGAATCGCCGCTTCGGCAATGGCCACAGGCTTCTGGCTGATATCGGACGGGAAGAAGGTCACGCCAATGTCGTTGGCCAGCGTTTCCAGCTGCTTGATCGCAGCCGGGCGGTAGACGTCGGCCGAAACCACCATCACGCTCTTCTTCTTGCGCTCCTTGAGGAAGCGCGCCAGCTTACCGGCGGTGGTGGTCTTGCCCGCGCCCTGCAAACCGGCCATCAGCACCACGGCAGGCGGGGCGGCATTGAGCGCGAGGTCTTCGTTGGCCGCACCCATCAGGCTTTCCAGCTCGGCCTGGACGATCTTCACGAACGCCTGGCCCGGGGTCAGGCTGCGCGACACCTCGGTGCCGACCGCACGCTCCTTGACGCTGTTGACGAAATCCTTGACCACCGGCAGGGCAACGTCGGCCTCGAGCAGGGCCATGCGCACTTCGCGCAACGTATCCTTGATGTTGTCTTCAGTCAGCTTGGCCTTGCCGGTGACATGGCGCAGCGTCTGTGACAGGCGGTCGGTCAGGTTTTCGAACATGGTGATCCTTTCAGGCCAAGTAAAAGCCGAGGTTTGTCAGGCGCCCAGGTGAATATGCACACGCGCTGGGCACAGCAAGGCGGCGATTATAGCGAAGAGCGGCGGCGGCGCACACCTCGGCTTCCCAGCGGCAACTTTCAAGCTGCAAGCCTCAAGCCGCAAACCATCAGAAAATCCCGCCCCCCGTACGAATCTGCCTTCGCTTGCAGCTTGCAGCCTGAAGCTTGCAGCTCACTAGCCCCCCCAGCGCGATCTATGCCAAACTCCGTCTCTTTAAGGCTTGCCCACCAGGACTTATGGTCTCCTCACCCAGCCTCATCCCCAACCTGATCGCCGCCGGCCTATATATAGCGGCGACCGTTTATCAGGGTTCGCGCCTGGCCCAGTCGAGCAAAGCCGACAAACGGCTGCTCGGCCTGCTCGGCGCCCTCGCCGTGATCGCCCAGAGCGGCGCGCTGTTCTTTCAGCTGATCACCCCGCTGGGCCTGAGCCTGGACTTCTTCAGCGCCGCCAGCCTGATCGCCGTGGCGGTGATCACCCTGACCCTGCTGGCCTGCCTGCGCATACCGGTGGAAAACCTGCTGGTGCTGCTGTTCCCGCTCGGCGCCATCACGGCCCTGCTGGCCCAGTTCGCCCCACCCGGCACCGTTCCGCTGATCGATGAAGAGCCGGGGATCCTCGCTCATATCCTGCTATCGATCCTGGCCTATGGGCTGTTCACCATTGCGGTGTTCCAGTCGCTGCTCCTGCTACTGCAGGACCACCAGCTGAAAAACAAGCACCCTTCCGGGCTGATCCGCAACTTCCCACCGTTGCAGACCATGGAAAGCCTGCTGTTCGGCTTCCTTTGGGCGGGCTGGTGCCTGTTGTCGCTGTCGCTGATCTCTGGCTGGCTGTTCCTGGACAACCTGTTTGCCCAGCACCTGGTACACAAAACCCTGCTGGCCTGCGTGGCCTGGATCGTCTTCAGCGTACTGCTGTGGGGCCGCACCCGCCTGGGCTGGCGTGGGCACAAGGCGATCCGCTGGACACTGGCCGGTTTCTGCCTGCTGATGCTGGCCTATTTCGGCAGCAAGCTGGTCCGCGAATTCATCCTGCATATCTGACGGTCGCCCATGGACACCCTGCCGTACGCTCCGCTACTCGGCACTTTGGCACTGGCGCTGCTCTGGTCGGCGCTGTTCACCGCGGTGGATGCCGCCCGCCTGCAACTCAACGGCTCGTTGCGCCCCGGCGATGACGGGCAACCGGTACTGCCAGCCCAGGCCCTGGTGCTGTGCGCCAGCCTGGGCAAGCTTCTGGTATTGGGCCTGGCCTGCCTGATCGGCCAACGCCTCAACGGCGAGCACGGTTTCTGGCTGGCCGGCCTGGCCGCCACCTCTGGCCTGCTGGTGTTCGCCGAATACCTGCCGCGGCGCCTGGCTCGGCGCAACCCGCTGGCCTTCATCAGCCTGGGCGCCAGCCTGCTGAAGCTCCCATTGGCACTGGTGCAACCCTTGGCTTGCCTGCTGGACGGCTGCGCCAAGCTGATGTTGCGGCCGTTTCGCGTACCGCCCACCGCAGTGGCCCTGCACCCGCAGGCAGATGACGACTTTACCGAGGATGAAGACCAAGACATGCCGCGCCACGGCCTGCTCGATGGCCTGCACTCGCTGGACAAGGTCACCGTCAACGACATTCTGGTGCCGCGCAACGAGGTCGATGGCATCAACCTGGATGAGCCGATCGGGCGCATCATCGAGCAACTGATCCTCAGCCGCCACACGCGCCTGCCGGTCTACCACAACGACATCAACCAGGTAGAAGCCATCCTCAACACCAAGCTGATCAGCCACCTGCTGCCCAAGGCCGAGCTGACGCTGGAGAAGCTCCACAGCGCCTGCTACGAGCCTTACTTCGTCCCCGAAAGCACCCCACTGCAATTGCAACTGCTGAACTTCCACAAGCAGCAGCGCCGGCTGGGCGTGGTGGTGGACGAATACGGTGAGGTACTGGGCATCGTTACGCTGGAGGACATACTCGAGGAGATCGTCGGCGAGTTCGAGGAAGAGCACAGCCTCGACAACCCCCATGTACACCCCCAGTCCGACGGCACTTTCGTCATCGATGGCGCCGCTTCCCTGCGCGAAATCAACCGCACCCTCGGCTGGCACCTGCCCAGCGACGGCGGGCCGAAGACCCTGAACGGGCTGGTCACCGAGGCCCTGGAAAGCATCCCGGAAAGCGCTGTTTGCCTGAAGATCGGCCGCTATCGCCTGGAAATCCTCGAAACAGAAGACAATTGCGCCAGCAAGGTACTGGTGTGGACCGTGACCCGCTAGCTATACTCCGGTCACGCTTACCCAGCCCTGCCGTCCCGCCCGCTATCCGCACCCGGCGCCACACGGCCAGCGCGCTCCACTGACGCGCCCTGCGGTCCTGCTTCAACACCCCGAACAGTGCCCGCTGCCGCCCCTATCCCCCTTGGGCTATCGTCAGTCGGGCGAACAAAAGAACAATACGCTCCGGCGTCCGCGAACCGTACCAGCCCTTCGCTGGCCAGTGCATACCGTCGCGGGCCAAGCCCATGGAGCACGACCAGACTGTTAGGGACCTACTTAATGACAACCAGCAGCACTTATGCCCAAGCGCCTGCCGCGCCGGTCAACTCGCCCGCGCGGGTGGCCACCGCCAGCTTCATCGGCACGGCCATCGAGTTCTACGATTTCTACGTGTATGCCACTGCCGCCGCGCTGGTGATCGGCCCCGTATTCTTCCCTTCAGGGTCAGGCACCGCGCAGATGCTGGCGGCCTTCCTTACCTTCGGCATCGCCTTCCTCGCCCGCCCGCTGGGTTCAGCACTGTTCGGACACTTCGGTGACCGTATCGGGCGCAAGTCGACGCTGGTTGCCTCGCTGCTGCTGATGGGTGTGTCCACCACGCTGATCGGTGTATTGCCAGGCTACGACAGCATCGGCGTGTGGGCACCGATCATTCTTTGCCTGCTGCGCTTCGGCCAGGGCCTTGGCCTGGGCGGTGAATGGGGTGGCGCGGCGTTGCTGGCCACCGAGAACGCCCCGGCGGGCAAGCGTGCCTGGTTCGGGATGTTCCCGCAGCTAGGCCCTTCGATCGGCTTCCTGGCGGCCAACGGCCTGTTCCTGACCCTGGCCCTGCTGCTCAGCGACGAGCAGTTCCGGGAGTGGGGCTGGCGCATTCCGTTCCTGCTCAGTGCCGCGCTGGTGCTGGTAGGCCTGTACGTACGCCTGAAGCTTGAAGAAAGCCCCGTGTTCGCCAAGGCAGTGGCCCGCCACGAGCGGGTGAAAATGCCGGTGGTCGACCTGTTCAGCAAATACTGGCTGCCGACCCTGCTGGGCGCGGCCGCCATGGTGGTGTGCTATGCGCTGTTCTACATCTCGACGGTATTCTCGCTGAGCTACGGTGTCACTACGTTGGGCTACAGCCGCGAAACCTTCCTTGGCCTGCTGTGCTTCGCCGTGGTCTTCATGGCCCTGGCCACGCCGCTGTCGGCCTGGCTCAGCGACCGTTACGGGCGCAAGCCGGTGCTGATCGTCGGCGGCCTGCTGGCGGTGGCCTCGGGCTTCACCATGGAGCCTTTGCTGACCTCCGGCTCGACCACTGGCGTCGCGTTGTTCCTGGCCATCGAGCTGTTTTTGATGGGCGTGACTTTCGCACCGATGGGCGCGCTGCTGCCAGAGCTGTTCCCTACCCACGTGCGTTATACCGGCGCGTCTGCCGCGTATAACCTGGGCGGCATCGTCGGGGCTTCGGCGGCGCCGTTCTTTGCTCAGAAACTGGTGAGCATGGGCGGCTTGAGCTGGGTGGGTGGGTATGTGTCGGTGGCGGCGGTGATCAGCCTGATTGCTGTGCTGTGCCTGAAAGAGACCCGCAATACAGAGCTGTGACCTTTGAGCTGCAAGCTTCAAGCTGCAAGAAAAGGCATCCCCTAGCAGCTTGTAGCTTGTAGCTTGTAGCTTGTAGCTTGTAGCTTGTAGCTTGTAGCTTGAGCTTAGAACTCGACCTTGACCGCCTGCGCCGCACGAGTCGCCTTGGCCCGCGCCGCTTCGATCGATTCATCACGTGCCAGGCACACGCCCATGCGGCGCTGGCCGTTGATTTCCGGTTTGCCGAACAGGCGGATCGCGGTATCCGGCTCGCTCAACGCTGCGCCGAGGTTGGCGAAGCTGGTCTGCTGCGACTGGCCTTCAGGCAGGATCACCGCCGACGCAGACGGGCCGAACTGGCGCACCACCGGGATCGGCAGGCCCAGAATGGCACGGGCATGCAGCGCGAACTGCGACAGGTCCTGGGAAATCAGCGTGACCAGGCCGGTATCGTGCGGGCGCGGCGAGACTTCGCTGAACCACACCTGATCGCCCTTGACGAACAACTCGACGCCGAACAAACCACGGCCGCCCAGTGCATCGGTGACCGCCTTCGCCACACGCTGCGACTCGGCCAAGGCTTTCGGGCTCATCGCCTGGGGCTGCCACGACTCCTGGTAGTCGCCTTTCTCCTGGCGGTGACCGACTGGCTCCAGATAGGTGGTGCCGCCAACATGGCGCACGGTCAGCAAGGTGATCTCGTAGTCGAAATCGATGAAGCCTTCGATGATCACGCGGCCCTTGCCGGCGCGGCCACCCTCCTGGGCGTAGTCCCACGACTTCTGCAGGTCGGCATCGCTGCGCAGCAGGCTCTGGCCCTTGCCGGACGAGCTCATCACCGGTTTGACCACGCACGGGTAACCGACATCGGCCACAGCCTTGGCATAATCTTCAAAGGTATCGGCGAAGTGGTACGGCGAGGTCGGCAGGTCCAGCTCTTCGGCCGCCAGGCGGCGAATGCCCTCGCGGTTCATGGTCAGCTGGGTGGCGCGGGCGGTCGGCACGACGGTGAAACCTTCGTTCTCCAGCTCGACCAGCGTAGCGGTGGCGATGGCTTCGATTTCGGGGACGATGTAATGCGGTTTTTCAGCCTCGATCACCGCGCGCAGGGCGACACCATCGAGCATGTTGACCACGTGGCTGCGGTGCGCGACCTGCATGGCCGGCGCATTGGCGTAGCGGTCCACGGCGATCACTTCGACGCCCAGGCGCTGCAGCTCGATCACCACTTCCTTGCCCAGCTCACCACAGCCGCAGAGCAGTACACGGGTCGCGGTAGGCGACAATGGGGTTCCGATACGGGTCATTTCAGGTCCTCGAAGGCGTCCGGGGCCGCGCCAGTCTTAGCGCCGCCCGCTGAAAAAGGACCCGTATTCTACACCATCAGCCAGCCACGGCAGCCCGCCGCGCACGAAATGCCATGGCCAGCCACACCGCAGTCACGCCTGCGAACTTGGAGGCCATCGCGGTGCCGATCACGGCGGGGGTCAGGGCACCGATCATGCCGAAGAAAATGAAGGTGTCCACCGGGATGCTCAGTGCCGAGCTCAACCACAAGCGGTCACGCAAGGGGCGCCGGGTGATGCTGAACACCAGCCAGTCGATCAGCTCGGAAACGAAGAACGCCGTGGCACTGGCCAGGGCAATGGCCGGCTCGGAAGTGACATACGACAGCACCAGGGCCATCAGCATGGCGATCAGCGCGCCATGGCCGTAGCGGGTCTGCACCATGTCACGCAGGATGAACACCAGCCCACCCCAGGCCGACCAGATCACGTCCAGATGCGGGGCGCTGGAAAAGGCAAAGTTGATCAGTACAACGCTGCTGATGTAAGCGATTAGAAAGAACATGGGCAGTGACCGTCCGACAAGCGGCACAGATTACCTGATTTTCGAGTCAACCGCAGCGCTTACAAGATCAATCCGGCCGCCACCGCCCGCTCATGGCACAGCTTGAGCACCGCCCGGCGTTCGGTATTGTCCATCCGCCCCCAACGGCCGATCTCCGCTACGGTGCGCTGGCACCCGGTGCAGACATCCTGCTCGTCCAGCGCGCAGATGCTCACGCAGGGCGAAGCGACCGGGCGTTCGGTAGCGATCACCTCACTCATCGTCCACCACCAGGTCCCGCGCATAACGCTGGGCGTTGTGAACATAGTGCGCGGCGCTGGCCTCGAGCATGCGCTTCTGCTGCTCGGTCAGCTCACGCACCACCTTGCCGGGCGACCCCATTACCAGCGAACCATCGGGGATTTCCTTGCCTTCGGGGATCAGTGCATTGGCGCCGATGATGCAGTGTTTGCCGATGCGCGCACCGTTGAGGATCACAGCATTAATGCCGACCAGGCTGTAATCGCCAACCGTGCAACCGTGCAGCATGGCGTTGTGGCCCACGGTCACGCCTTTGCCCAATGTCAGCGGCGAACCCATGTCGGTATGCATCACGGTACCGTCCTGGACGTTGCTGTCCTCGCCGATATCGATCAGCTCGTTGTCGCCGCGCAGCACCGCGCCGAACCACACACTGGCGCGCGCCTGCAGGCGTACCTTGCCAATCAGCATGGCATTGGGTGCGGCCCAACTGGTGGCATGGCTCTCGACCCGCAGGTCGCCCAGGCGGTATTTCATTCTCGCTCCTCAGGAATCAGCGGCGACGGGGTGTGCCCCGTTCAGATCTCTATATAACGCTCGGGGGGCTGATGCAGGCTGATGCCTGCGTCGTACAGCAAGTTGACCAGTTCGACGATCATGATCGCCGACAGCCCCCAGATCTTGTATTCGCCATAACGATAGCTGGGCACATACCAACTGCGGCCCTGGTAATCGATACGGTGGGTGTGGTCGCGCGGGTCCTGGCGGAAAAATTCGAGTGGCACGCTGAATACTGCCGCGATCTCCGCATCATTGGCGCGGTATTCGACGAAATCAGGGATCACCCCGACGAATGGCGTCACTTTCAGCCCATGCAGGGAAATCAGCGGGCTCAGCGGGCCGAGCACTTCCACCAGGCCTGGCGGCAGGCCGATTTCTTCTTCGGCCTCGCGCAGCGCGGTGAATATCAAGTCGGGGTCTTCCGGGTCGCGCCTGCCACCGGGGAAGGCGACTTCACCGCCATGGGTGGAAAGCCCTTTGGCACGCAGGGTCAAGACCAGTTCGGGCGCTTCGCTGCGAGTAATGGGCAAAAGTACCGCCGCCTCGGGGAACCGTCGGTCGGTTTCCAGTGAAGCTGGTTGGTGGTTGCTCATTCGGCGAAGTAGCTCGTCCAGCATTGCGCACTCTCGTTTCCAAGGCCTGCCCTGCATGATGCACCAAAGCCGCGAAGCACCCAAGCCCTGTACGCTTGCGGCAGGCCTGCCTGGCACGCCAAGATAGCGTGGGCTCAAGGGAAGAACAGCATGAAATTTTGCAGCGCGTGCGGCCAGCCGGTCATTCAGCGGATACCCGAAGGCGACAGCCGCCTGCGGTATGTCTGCAATCATTGCCAGACCATTCACTACCAGAACCCGAACATCGTTGCCGGGGTGCTGCCGGTCTGGGGCAGCCAGGTGCTGCTGTGCCGGCGAGCCATCGAGCCTCGCCGCGGCTTCTGGACCTTGCCCGCCGGCTTCATGGAGAACGGCGAAACACTGGACCAGGCCGCCCGCCGTGAAACTGTCGAAGAAGCCTGCGCCCGGGTCGGCACGATGGCCCTGTACCAGTTGTTCGACCTGCCGCACATCAACCAGGTGCATGTGTTCTTCCGCGCCGAACTGGCCGACCTGGACTTCGACATCGGCGTCGAGAGCCTGGAGGTACGGCTGTTCGACGAACACGAGATACCGTGGGGCGAGCTGGCTTTCCGGACCGTCACACGCACACTAGAATGCTATTATCGCGACCGCATCGGGCAGCATTACCCCATAGGCCATGAGTACCTGCCACCGATGAGCGTTTCGCCCACCACTTAAGTTTGCAGGTACCGCTTCATGCGCTGGTTGTTCGCCCTTTTCTGCCTTTGCGTTACCTCGGTGTCCCAGGCGGCCTTCACCGAGACCATCATTCGCAAGCCACAGCCGCCTTTGCCGGCACAATCGCAATCGCAGGCGGCCATGCAGCCACTGATCGACAAGGTGCTGGTGATCAAGTCCGAGCGCCGCCTGCAGTTGATCAGCCGTGGCGAACCGCTGAAAACCTACCGCATCTCGCTGGGCAAGCAGCCCAAGGGCGCCAAGCAGCGCGAAGGCGACAAGAAGACCCCCGAGGGCCTGTACTGGCTGGACTGGCGCAAGCAAAGCGACCGTTTCAACCTGTCCATGCACATCACCTACCCGAACATCAGCGATGCAGCCCGGGCCACACGCGAGGGCTGGAGTGCCGGCAGCATGATCATGATCCACGGCACCCCGATCAACGACGAGTATCCCGAATGGTATTTCCATACGCTTGACTGGACCGACGGCTGTATCGCCATGCGCAACTCGGACATGCGCGAGGTCTGGGACCTGGTGCCGGACGGCACATTGATCGAGATTCGGCCCTGATAGTCCAGTATTCCAATTGAGGCTGTAGGAGCCTTCCCACTTCAATTAAGCATCCGCCCTACTGCCGTGTAGGCAGCAGACTGCATCCAATCGACTGGCAAAGTTTTTAGCATCCACGCAAACGAGTACGCAGGCCGTACGCCATTTGCGGGGTTCCTCCATGCCAGCCCGATACGGCCACATCGCCAGCAGGCTGCTTGCCTGCTGCATGACGAGCTTGCTGGCCATGCAGCAGGCATGGGCGGACGACCCTGCCAGCCAGCAACTGCGTGATCAACAGCGAACCTTGCGCCAGCTCGAGCAGCAACAGCGGCTGCAGCGCTGGCAGCGCCCTCCAGCGGCGCAACACAGCGACGCCCTCGCACCGAACCCACCCAGCGACAGCCGCTGCTGGGAGATAGCCGGCGTTCGCCTGGCCGGCAACCGGCAGCTTTCGGCACAGGCGCTCGAGCCGGCCATCCAGGCGCTGATAAAGCCCTGCATGGGCATCGCCGACATCAACCACCTGCTCAAGGCCATCACCCAGCGCTACGTGCACGCCGGTTACCCGGCCAGCCGCCCCTATCTGCGCCAAGCGCCAGCGCATGACACGCCGTTGGACATCGTCATCATCGAAGGCTTCGTCGAGTCGATCGAGCTGGCTGCCGAGCTGCCGCTCTCCCTGAACAGCGCATTCCCCCATCTGCTGGGCAACCCCCTGTACCTGCCAGACCTTGAGCAGGGGCTGGACCAGCTCAACCGCCTGCGGGCCTACGAGCTCAGTGCCGACCTGTTGCCGGGCGAACTGCAGGGTGGCACCCGGGTGCTGCTGCAGCCTCGCCAAGTGGCTTCACGCTGGCACCTGGACAGCCGCTTCGATAACCGGGGCAGCCCGCTGACCGGGCGTCACCGCCTGAACCTCGGCATCGGCGTGGACAGCCCCTTGGGCCTGAACGACGACCTGCGCCTGTCACTGTCGACAACGGTCATCGATGCTCCGGGGCGCAGCCAGGGCGTCACCCTCTACTACAGCATCCCCTACGGCCCATGGAATTTCACGCTCAATGTCGGCCAACTGCGCTACAACGCGCCGATTCCGCAAGGGCGGCACGACAGCAACGGCAACAGCAGCTACCAGAGCGTCAGCGCCGAGCGCATGCTCTGGCGCAACCAGTACGGCATGCTCAGCGCCAGCGCCCGGCTGGACCGCAAACAACTGATCAACCGCGCCGGCTCTGCAGTCATCGGCCTGCAGAGCCCCACCCTGACCAGCGTGGAGGCCGGGCTCAACCTGCTCTGGCTGGACCACGGCCTGTGGAACGCCTACATCGGCGTCGCCCAGGGCACTCGCTGGCTGGGCGCTGAGCAACCCGCCCAGCACGCAGCTGCGCCGCAGCTCGACTTTCGAAAATACCGCGCCAGCCTGCTGCACCTGCGCCAAGGGCCAGCGAACTGGCCGTGGCGCTGGCAAAGCGAACTTGGCCTGCAGTACAGCACCGATGTCTTGCCGGCCGTCGAGCAAATGTTGTTGAGCGACGATTCGGCGGTGCGTGGCTTTCGCCTGCGTACCTACAGTGGCGCCAGCGCCGCCACCTGGCGCAATACCTTCAGCCAACCGCTGGCATTGCCCTGGACCACACCGGCTACGGTGCGCCCCTACCTGGGCCTGGACCTGGGCTGGGAGCGGCTGGCGCAAGGCGCTTCGCCGCGCCGGCTGGCAGGTGCCACGGCGGGTATCGAAGTGAACCTGCCGCACAGCCGCCTGCGCCTGGACTATCAGCGCGCCCTCTATGCCAGCGACCTGCAGCGCCCGCTGCTCGAACCCGGATTCTGGGTACTTGAATGGGCCCTGAACATCTGATTCACCCACAACAAAGAGAACGAGAACATGCAGACACTCTCGCAGATACCCGCAATCCGCCCCGATACCTTGCGCTGGGCCATTTTCCTCGCCCTGCTCGCCTCCACCAGCGCGCTGGCCGAACACGGCCTGGAGGCGGCCACCGGCCCTGGGGGTACGCCGCTCATCAGCAACAATCATGGCGTACCTGTTATCGACATCGTCGCGCCCAACGCCAGCGGCCTGTCGCACAACCAGTTCCTGGACTACAACGTCGCCCGCCCCGGCGTGGTACTGAACAACGCCCTCCAGGCCGGGCAGTCGCAACTGGCCGGCGCGCTGGCGGCCAACCCCCAGTTCCAGGGCCAGGCGGCCTCGACCATCCTCAACGAGGTGATCAGCCGCAACGCCTCGCTGATCGAAGGCCCACAGGAAATCTTCGGCCGCCCGGCCGACTACATCCTGGCCAACCCGAACGGCATCACCCTCAATGGCGGGACCTTCATCAACACCACCCGGGCCGGTTTCCTGGTAGGTACACCGGAGCTGCAGGGCGAACAGCTCAAATACCTCAACACCCTCAATGCCAGTGGCACGCTGCAAGTGCTCACAGGCGGCCAGCACAATGCCGAGGGCGCGCTGGACCTGATCGCGCCGAAGCTCGACAGCAAGGGCGTGCTCTCGGCCAGTGGCGATCTCACCGTGACCGTTGGCCGCAACCGCATGCGTCACGACGACGGGCAGGTCATCGAGCATCTGCCGGGCACGCCGTCCAGCATCGACGCCAACCTGTTCGGCGCCATGCGTGCCGGGCGCATTCGTGTGGTCAGCACTGCCGAGGGCGCGGGGGTGCGGGTGGGGCCGGTGCAGATCAAGGCCGACCAGGGCATCACCCTTCAATCTGCCGGCGCACTGCAGGTCAGCGGGCATGAAAACCGGCCCGGGGAACTGCTCAGCGAACACGGCGCATTGCAACTCACCGCTGCCGATGACCTGCGCCTTGGCGCCGTCGACGGCAAAGCCGAGCGTATCGAGATAAAGGCTGGAAAGAAGCTCACTCTGGATGCCGAAAGCCGCCAGAGCATCGCCCGCGAGCAGGAAAGCTGGAACAAAAAGTTCCTCTTCGTTACCCGCGAGACCTACCAGCGCGAACGTACCACCACCGCCGACCAACTGCGCGGGGCGCAGCTGCAAGCCAGTGACAGCGTGCTGTTGCAGTCTGGCGCCGACATGCGCCTGTTGGCAGCCAATGTGGATGCGGGCGGCGACCTGACACTCGACAGCGCTGCCAACCTGGATATCAGTGCAGGCACCAACAGCCAACGTATCGAGGAGCAGGTACGCCACCGCAAAGACCTGTGGCGCGGCGACAGCGATACCAACCAGTACAAGGAATCAGCACAAGGCAGCACGCTCAATGCCGCGCGCATGACGGTCAAGGCCAATGACACGCTCACCGTGCAAGGCAGCAAGCTGCACAGCCGCGCCGGCCTGGACATCAACGCCAGCAACGTCGAAATCGGCACAACGGCGCTGCAGGAACAGGGCACACGCCGCAACTACCGTGGCGACCTGGTATCGGGCACCTTTTTTGGTGACCGCAAAGGCAACGATACCCAAGGGCAGAGCGTAGCCGGCAGCGCTGTCACAGCCGATGGCAAGCTGAACGTTGCGGCCGAACAGGTGGGCATCAAGGGCAGCACCGTCCACGGCGCCCAAGACGCGGTGATGTACAGCGAAAAAGGCGCCCTGGCGATCGAGGCAGACCACGCCAGCACTGTTGCCACCGACCGCGACAGCAGCAGCAAGTTGTTCGGCCTGATCGGCAACGATCGCGAGCGCACGCAGCGCAAGCAGCAGGTGCTGAGCAGTGACGTCAGTTCTGCCAGCAACCTGCGGTTGGCCAGTGCTGAAGAATTGCGCATCCAGGGTTCGAAGGTGAAGGCCGGCGGGCATCTGCAGGTCGAGGCCAAGGGCGACCTGTTGATCGGTAGCACACAGTCAAGCGATGAGAGCGAAACACGCAGCCAGCAGCGCGGTTTCACGGCCAGCGCCAAACAGACCGCAGAAGCCGAAGACGGCAAGCCCGAGTCGCGCCAGTACGCCGCCGGCGTTGCTTACGAGGTGGTCACCAGCACAGGCCAACAACGCGAAACGTCGCAGGTGGCCAGCGAATTGACGGGCGCTACGGTTGGCCTGGACAGCGGCGCGCAGCTACAGGTCAACGGTTCCAGCGTACAGGCCAATGCGGGCGACCTGAACGTGCAGGCCAAACAGGTGAGCCTTGGCGTCACACGCAACGAGCGCGTGTCGTCCGGCAGCTCTACCCAAAGCGGTGGTGGCCTGACGGTGACCGGCGGTATGGATCGGCTGGGCAGCCTGTTCGAAGGCCATCGCAACAACGAAGTCACCACCGAACGCGACAGCAAGACGCAACGCACCGGGCTGCAGGCCAGCGGCGACCTGAAGCTCAGCGCCGACGAGTTGGTCACCGAAGCTGCACGCGTCAACGCAGGCGACACCCTTCAGGTAACTGCCAAGCGCATTGAGAACCGTGCCGTGCAGGACACCCATGAACGTGAAGTGCAGCGCAATGACTGGTCAGGCAGCATCGGCGCCAGCCTGGAGTACCGTGACGTGACCCGGCCGATCGAACGCTTGGTACAGGGCGAAGAAGCGGCGCGCTTCCAGCAAGCCTCGCCCGAAGACGCAATGGTGGCACCGAGCGTTGGCGGCGACATGACCCTGGACCACCTCAAACGCTTGGAAAACCAGCGCCGCGGCTTTGCCCAGGTGAGCGAACTGGCAGGGGGGCACGTGAAGGTCAAGGCCGATACCCTCGATGACCAGGGCACCACCTGGCGTGCCAACGCCGGCGCCCTGCAGGTCGACGCCCAGCAGCACCACCTGCGCGCCGCCGAAAACACCCGGGAAGATAACGTGCAGCGCCTGGCCTACGGCGGTGACCTGCGCGTGGATACCAGTTCGGGGAGCGACCTGAACGTCCGCGCTTCCGGCAAGGGCGGCTCGCAGGGCAAGCAGGATACCGCCAGCACCGCAGTGCCGGGCAGCCTTTATGGGCAACAGGGCATTCAGGTGCAGTTGGGTAGCGACGGCCGCTACGAAGGCACGCGCATCGATGGCGGTGAAGGCGACGTAGTGATCCAGAGTGGCACTACACTGTCGCTGGCCCAGGCCACCGACCACGCTCAACAGCGCGCTCGCCAGCTCGATGGCAACGCCTGGGCCAAGGTCGGCAACCGCCCGGGCAGCACTGGCGTCGACGGCCGAGGCTATCTCGACCATGCCCAGCAGCAGGCTACGCAAACCAATGCCCAGGTGGCGCAGGTCGACGCCAAAGGCCAAGTGCGCCTGACCAGCGGGGGCGACATGCTGCTCGAAGGCACGCGTATTGGCAGCCGCGAGGCCAAGGTCGGCGATACACTCCTGCAAAGCGATGGCCGCCTGCAGGTCAAAGCTGCGAGCCATACCCAGCAGCACACTGGCGGGAACCTGGGTGGCGGCCTGGAGCTGGCCGTGAAGACCGGCACCACCCAAGGTGGCGCCATCGGGGGCCATTTCAACCATGGCAAGAAGAACGAGGATGCCCGCCAGGCCATCGATGCGCAGTTCCAAAGCGCGGGCAAATTGACCCTCGACAGCGGCACCCGCGAGGATATCGCCGTGCATCTCCAGGGCCTGCAGGCATCGGCCGAGCACATCGGCATCAATGCCGCCAAGGGCGGCATGCTGATCGAAGCGTCATCCAACGTCGAGCGGCGCGACAACCTGGACATCACCGCCGGCGCCGGCTTCAACACATCCAAGGGCGGCACCGACACCCTTGGGCTGCACGGCCGTGTTCAGGTCAACCTCGACAAGCGCGACAACCTCATCTGGAACGCCGGCAACCTGCGCGCCGAGCGTATCGACCTGCAAAGCCGCGGCGACACCCGCATCGAAGGCGTAAGCCTGGAAGCCGGGCGCATCAGCGGCGCAATCGACGGCGATCTGCGCATCGCCAGCCGCAAGGACAGCGTCGATACCCTGACCGTAAAAGGTGATGCACGGCTGAGCAAAGAGAAAAACCCGCAAGGCTATGTGAACGCTGCCACGGCCGTCGCAGGGCCGCTGGGAAGCAAGGTCAGCGAAAAAGCAGGTTCCGCCCTGGCCAAGGCCGACCCGGGCGTTTCGCCAACCTTCAGGCTCGATGTGTCGCATGTTCAGCGTGATGGCGTAGCCCAGCAGACGGCGCTCAAGGGCAGCGATGGGGTAGACCTGACGGTTGGCGGTGACGCTCACCTGACGGGCGCCCGCCTGCACTCGGCCAAGGGTGAGGTAAAACTCACCGCCAACGCGGTGACCAAGGAAACGCTGAGCGGCAATGATTACCGCCGGGATGTGTCGATCGATGCGTCGAACTCGCCGGTAGACCTGGGTACCGCCATTGCCCAGATCAGCAAAGGCAAAGGTGCCGCAGACGGCGAGAATGCACTGGACCTTGGCTTGCTGCGCACCAGTGGGCATAGCCGAAGTGAGCAGTGGGCATCGGGGATTGAAGGGAAAGCCAACTGATCCACAGGCCCTGTCGTCGGCAAACCGGCGATAGGGCCATGCACGTCACGTCAACCGCTGCTTACCAACGCCACTCCCCCTGCCCCGTCAATGCCTGTGGCCCCAGCAACCGAGCAGCGCGCAGCAGCGGTGTAAGGGCCGCGTCCGGCTGCAGTTCGGCCGCCACCACTGCGTGGCGCCCCAGAAGGTCTGCATCCAGCGCCAACTGATGCTCGCCCTGTTGTATCAGTTGCCCATGCAGGCGCCAGCCTGTGCGGCAATCCATTTCTACCCAGCCCTGCCCCAACCCCAGCGACCAAGGTTCACTCAAGGCGAGGTCGGTGACCGTGATGCGGCCTTCGCTGGTTCGGCACTGCCCCCCCGCGCCTTGCAGGCGCAGCGTGCCCTGCCACTGCCCGGCCAGCCGATAGGCCGTCTGCACACTCGCCTGGGGAGCCTGTGCAGTGACGTCCAACCGCCAGCGCCATGGCCAGCCTTCGGCATGCAACTGCCAGCCCTGGCCCTGAAAGCCCAGCTGTGCGTTGGCCTGCAAGCGCCAAGGCTGCAAGGCCCAGCGTACGGGGCCGGCAGGCCCGAACTGCTGCGCCTGCCCCTGCCACAGGCTGCCGCTGACCGCATGCATCGGCAGGCCCAAGCCCTTTGCAACCCAGGACGCCGGCAACTGCACCAGCAAGGTCAGGCTGAACACCAGCCCGGCCCACAGCAGCCCACGGCGGCTCATGGCTGCACCACCAGGTCGAAACGCAGGCCCTTGGCATCCTGTTCCAGGGCCCACTGCAGCGGTTGCGCACCCTCTGCGCGCAAGGCCTGCAGCCAGCGCTGCAAAACCTGCTCATCGGCCACCTGGCCGCGCAGTTGCCACACCTTGCCTTGCACCTCGACCTCGGCAACTTCGACCCGCCGCGCCTGAGCAGACTGACGCAGCCGCTCCAGGCTCACGCCTGGCCCGCTGGGGAAGGCGGCGGCCTGCACTGCCAGCCCATGCCACTGGCTGAGCTCGCGCCATTGCGACACGCCTTGGCGCAGTGCCAGCAACGCCAGCAGAAAGCCGATCAGGCACCAGGCGAGCAACAATCGATGACGCTGAAACCACGCTCGGGTCATGTTGGCGCTCCCAGATCGAAAACCACGTGCGCCGCTGGCGCAGCGCTCAGTACCTGCACCGCCGCTCCGGCGGCGCTTGCCATTTCTTGCCAGGGCGGCTCGCTCCCCTCGCCCTGCAGGCGCAGGTGCCAGCGCTGGCCGTCGAAGCGCACCGCTTGCAGGCGCCAGCCTGGGTGCTCATGCAGCCAGGCCTGCAGGTGTGCTTGCAGGTCTTGAAGCTGACGCTCCCGCAGTTGCTGTTGCAGTTCGCTTTCGCGCAGGCGCTTGAGGGCCTGCGCCGCTTGCCGAGGGCTGGCCTGGGGGTCGGTCACGGCCAGCACCTGCGTGCGCCAGGTTTGTACCTGCCGCCATTGCTGGCCCGCCCATAGCCCGCACCACACCACGGCCAGCACCAGGCAGGCGACAACCAGCGCGCGCGGCAGGGCCGGCACACGGGGCGCCGAGCGGGCCTGACGGGTTCGCTCGAACAGGCTTGGCAGCGTGTCGAGCGACGCCAGCGTTCCCGGCCAGCGCCCGACCTGGGTGGCTTTGCGCAGGCTATCCCAGGGCTGCTGCGGTACCTCACCCAGCGCGTCAGGCCAGGCCAGCCAATGGGCGCTCCCCTCTTCGCTGCGCCCCAGGTACAGGCACAGGCCAGGCGCGCGCTGCCACTGCCAGCCCGTCCCGGGCTCAGGCGTGGGCAACAATTGGAACTCGGCCCAACAGCGCTCGATCTGCAGCCCCCATTCGCTGCACTGGCCACGCCATTCGTCCAGCGCCTGGCGGGCTACCGCCAGCAGGCGCAACTGCCCTGCCTGGCGAGCGAGGCAAGCGCACTGCACCTGTTCGGCGTTCTGCAGCAAGTGGTCTTCCAGCAGCAAGGGCCACTCATCACGCTTGAGGCCCGGCGGTGCAGCCAGCTCGAACTGGCTGCACCGCTCGCCCGGGATGATCAGCGCTACCTGTGCGTCCAGGTTCGCCGGGGGCTCGCCCTGGCCTTCCCGTTGGGCCACACCGTTTTCAACCAACAGCCAGTCCCAGATCACGCCCGGGCGCAGCAGCAACCAAGACCGCGCCGGCGCACGTCGCCGCCATTCAAGCTTCATGAACGCCCCCAAGGGAGCGTGAAGGTGCAGACATAGGGGGCTCCATCACGCTGCAGTTGCACGCGCACACCACGGCCGGGGTGCGCGGGTTGGTCGGAAGGCCAGGGCAGCCATCGGCCTCCCTGGTGATAAAGAACATTCAGCGCACTGACCTGCTGCAGCTGCTCGCGCACGACCCAACGGGGTTCGCTGGCGGCGTACAGGTCTGCCGAGGTTTCCAGCATCAGGCGTTGTTCGCGGGGGTCGAAACGTAGGCGTTGGCGCTGCAGCCGTGAGCCACCCTCGGCCTCTGGCACAGCCGTGGCTGCCACCCACAGCAACTGCTGGCGATCGGGCTGCCAGTCGAGCCAGCGGCTGGCCAGTGGCAGGCGCTGCTCATACACCCGGCGCAGTACCGGGCTGTCAAAGCGCCGCTCCAGCGCAAGGCAGAACTCCAGCACACTGTTCTCCTGGCGGGTTACCTGCAGCCGCTCGCGGACCTTGAGCCAGCCATTGACCAGCGCCGCGAGCATGACCCCCAGCAGCGCGGTCAAGGCCATGGCCACCATCAGTTCGATCAGGGTCAAGCCTGCCTGGCGCCGCTTCATGGACGCTCCAGAAAAACCGTGTACTGGCCCAACGGCAGGCGCTGATCGCGGTCGGCATACAGTTGCATCTCGCCGCGACGCAGGTCGCGCACGCCGGTACGGCGCAGCTGCATCTGCCAGTGGCACGCCTGCCCGCCCTGGTTCAACACCCCACTGGGCTGGTTGCTGGCCGGCCAGTACCGGTCCACGGCAAAGCGCGCCTGCAGCTCGCGAGCGCACAGCACGCCAAGGCGATGCTGTTGCACGCTGTCCTGCACTGCCAGGCGCTGGCGCAGAACCTGGCTGGTGATCACCGCCAGCACAGCAGCAATCGCCAGGGCCACGGTCACCTCCAGCAGGGTGAACCCCTGTTGCGTGCGCTTCATGGTGACAACCCCACTCGCAACTGGCCGTCACGCCCCCACGCCCAGCGCTGGCTGCCACCTGCCCAGTGCCAGCGCACCGAACCCGGCTGGGCCCACCCTTGCGGCGTGAACTGCAGATGCGGCTGCAGGCTGGCCGGCCAGTCGGGGCGCAGCCCTTTGGGCCAGTCCCCAAAGCTGACCGGTTCGGCCACCCAGCCCTCGCGCTCACGCCGCACGAACTCCGGGTGTTGGCCGGTCCAGCGCAGCCCGCGCAATTGCCCGGCATGCCGGGCCAGTGCAGCCTGGGTGTGGACGTGCGCCGCCAGCCGCTGCAACGCCTGATCGACGCTGGCCTTGCCGCTGTCCAGCCAGGCCACCGCAAGCCCGGTCATGAGGCCGGCGATGGCCAGCACCACCAGCAATTCGAGCAGGCTGAAACCGCGCTGTGGGCGCATCGCTCACAGCGCCCAGTTACCCAGGTCGGCGTCCTGGCCTTCGCCGCCCTGTACACCATCGGCGCCCAACGAATACACATCGACCCGGCCATGCTCGCCAGGCATGCGGTACTGGTACGGGGTGCCCCACGGGTCCTCCGGCAGGCGGCGTACATAACCATCGCTGCGCCAGGCACGCGGCAGCGGCTCCTGGGTCGGTTTTTTCACCAGCGCAGCCAGGCCTTGCTCATTGCTGGGAAAGCGCAGGTTGTCCAGCCGGTACATGTCCAGCGCCTGCTCGAGCGTGCTCAGGTCGGCCATGACCTTCTGCCGCATGGCCTTGTCCTGGTTGCCGAGCACGCTGGGCGCGACCACGGCGATCAGCAGGCCGATGATGAAAATCACCACCATGATTTCCATCAGGGTGAAGCCGTGTTGGCGCTTGCGTCGATGCTGCATGGGGTTGCTCCTTGTCATCTACAGTTGCAGGCCCTGGTTGAGCTGCATGATCGGCAGCAGCACCGCCAGCACGATGAACAGCACTACGGCGCCCATCACCAGGATCATCAGGGGTTCGAAAAGCGCCATGGCCGTATCCACCTGGCGGGCAAAGCCACGCTCCTGGTCGTCGGCCACGCGCTCGAGCATGTCGGCCAGGGTGCCGCTGGCCTCGCCACTGCCGACCATGTTCACCAGCAACGGCGGGAACTGCTGGCAACCATCCAGCGCCCGGTGCAGGCTGGTGCCGCCCTGCACCTGCTGGCGCACCTGCTCCATGGCCAGGCGGATACGCCGGTTGCCGACGGTTTCAGTGGCCACCTGCAAGGCTTCGAGCAAGGCAACACCGCTGCTGGTGAGGATCGCCAGGCTGCGCGCCAGGCGGGCACTCTCCAGCACCTGCAACAGCCCCCCCACGCGTGGCAGGCGCAGCAGCAGGTCGTCGCGGCGCAGGCACCAGTGCGGCTTGCGCAGCAACCAGCTGGCCAGCAGCGACGTGAGGATGGCCAGCCCCAGTAGCCAGGGGCCGGCGTGCACCAGGCCTTGGCTCAGGCCGATCAGCAATGAGGTGATCAGCGGCAGGCTCTGCCCGGCATGGGCAAACTGTTCGGTGAGCTTGGGTACGACGAAGGTCATCAGGCCGATCACCACCGCCAGTGACACGCCCATCAGCACGCAGGGGTAGATCAGTGCCGTACGCGCCTTGTGCTGCTGGCGCTGCACCTGTTCCAGGTGGTCTGCCAGCCGGGTAAGCACCTGGGCCAACCGCCCGGAGCGCTCACCGGCTTCGACCAGCGCGCAGTACAGACCGGTGAACGGCGCGCCCTGGCGGGCCAGGCTACGGGCCAGGCCCAGGCCCTCGGCGAGCGAGCCACGCAGAGCCACCAGCACCCCGTGCAGGGCTGGCTGGCGCAACTGGCGCTCAAGCGTCGCCAAGGCATCGACCAGCGGGATGCCCGCGCCGGTCAAGGTCGCCAGCTGGCGTGTCAGCTCACACAGTTGGGCACGGCTCAGGCGTTGTCGGCGCGGCTGCCGGGCACCGCTTTCGAAGCGCTGCAACTGGCGGGGGAACAAGCCCTGCTCGCGCAGCAACTGGCGTGCGTGGCGTTCGGTATCGGCCTGCAGGCTGGCTTTGTGGGTCTTGCCGGCTAGATCAACGGCCTGGTAGCGAAAGGTCGGCATGGGTCAGCCCTGCACCACACGCAGTACTTCGGCCAGGCTGGTCTCGCCGCGGGCCAGGCAATCACTGGCCATCGCCACCAGGCTCTGGCGGCGCTCGGCCAGGTAGTCGTGCATGGCCAGTTCACTGGCGCCGTCATACAGCAGGCCGATCAGGCCAGCGTCCAGTTCGATGAATTCGTACAGGCCCAAACGACCGATATAGCCAGTGCCCTGGCATTGCTCGCAGCCCACCGCGTGGTAGCTGCTGCCCAGCGCCGCCAGCTCAGGCCACAGCGCCCGTTCGGCCGGCTGCAGTGGCTGCGCCACCGCGCAATGGCACAGCCGCCGCACCAGGCGCTGGGCCAGCACGCCACGCAGGCATGAGGCGATCAGGAACGGCTCGACGCCCATGTCGCGCAAGCGGGTGACCGCGCCCACTGCGCTGTTGGTGTGCAACGTCGACAGTACCAAGTGGCCGGTGAGGCTGGCCTGCACGGCGATCTGCGCGGTTTCCTGGTCGCGGATTTCACCGAGCATGATCACGTCCGGGTCCTGGCGCAGGATGGCGCGCAGGCCAGTGGCAAAGGTCAGCCCGGCGCGCGGATTGATGGCCGTCTGGCCAATGCCGGCGATGGCGTATTCCACCGGGTCCTCGACGGTGAGGATGTTGCGGCTGCCGTCATTGAGGCTGTTGAGGCTGGCGTACAGGGTGGTGGTCTTGCCCGAGCCGGTCGGCCCGGTGGACAGCACGATACCGTTGGGCCTTGTCAGGCAATTGCGCAGGCCGTGCAGCACTGCGTTGGGCATGCCCAGGTTGCCCAACGCCAGCAAGCTGGCCTGCTTGTCGAGCACGCGCATCACCACGCGCTCGCCATGGATACCGGGCAAGGTCGAGACGCGCACGTCCACCTCACGCCCGGCGGCGCGCAAGGTGATGCGACCGTCCTGGGGCTGGCGCTTCTCGGCGATGTCCAGGCGCGCCATGACCTTGATCCGCGACACCAGCATGGCCGACAACGCGCGCGGCGGGCGCAACACCTCGCGCAGGTGGCCATCGACACGCAGGCGCACCACCAGGCTCTGCTCAAAGGTCTCGATATGAATGTCCGAAGCGCGCAGGCGCAGGGCCTGGCCGAACAGGCCGTTGATCAGGCGGATCACCGGGGCCTCATCATCGCTTTCTAGCAGGTCCTCGATGCGCGGCATTTCGCTCATCAGGCTGTCCAGATCAACCTGTTCGCCGATGCCTTCGATCAGTGCTTCGGTGGCAGCATCCCCGGCCTGATACAACTGGCCGAGGCGTTCGTCGAACGGCGCAGCTTCCAGGTAGTGCAGTGCCACGGGCTGGCCATGCACACGCAGCAGTTCCTGCAGTTGGTTACTGTCGGCATCGCGGCGCAGCCACAACTGCCAGCCGGTATCCGCCGGGGCCATGGCCAGCCCGGCCTGACGCGCAAGGCGATAGGGCAGCATCACCAGTCGCCCCCGTCCAGGCGCGCGCGGCTGGCCGGGAATACCCGCAGCAGCTGGCCGTCCTGCGCAAGGCCTGGCAGCTTGAGCGGCGTGGTCTGCTGCAGGGTGCGGTACTTGTCTTCGCTCAAACCCGCCAGGCTCGGCCCGTCACGCAGGATGCGCGGGCGGATGAAGACCATCAGGTTCTGCTTGGTGTTCTTGCTGGCCTCGGAACGGAACAGCCGGCCCAGCCCCGGAATATCCCCGAGAAACGGTACGCGTTGATCGCTGGTGCTCAGCTCATCGCTGATCAGGCCGCCAAGAATCACCAGGCCATTGTCCTCGACCATGACCTTGGTCTTGATCTCGCGCTTGTTGGTGATCACATCGCTGGCGGCGCTGGAGTCGGCGATCGACGAGACTTCCTGAACGATGTCCAGGCGTACGCTGTTGTCGATGTTGATTTGCGGCTTGATGCGCAGCTTCACCCCGACTTCCTTGCGCTCGATGGTCTGGTAGGGGTTGGCGTTGTTCTGCGTCACGGAGCCGGTGACGAAGGGCACTTCCTGGCCGACCAGGATCGATGCCTCGGCGTTGTCCAGGGTCAACAGGGTCGGCGTGGACAGCAGGTTGAAGCCGCTCTTGCCCTTCAGTGCGTTGATCAGCATGGCGAAGTTGAAGCCACCGCCGAAGTGGCCGATGCCGGCAGTCACGCCCGTGGTGGCCGACAGCAGGTCGCCCAGCGCTTCGTTGTCGCCGCTGGCGGCGGCGCCCGCGATGTTGGCGATGTTCACCCCGTTGCTGCCGAAGTTGACGATGCCGGCGCCGAACTTTTCGTCGGCGAACAGCCACTGCACACCAAGCTCCTGGGCACGGCTGTCGGACACTTCGGCGATGATGGCCTCGACCACTACCTGGGCGCGGCGGATGTCCAGCTGCTCGACGATGGAGCGGTAGGCGGCCAGCTCGCTGTCGGGGCCGACCATGACCACGGCGTTGGTGCCCTCCTCGTACTCCAGGCGTATGCCCGAATCGCTGGCGGCGGCCATCACCGGCTTGTCCTTGGCCTCGCCTTCGCCTGCTCCCTCGCTGGGCACACCGCCTTCCTGGCTCAACCCGCGCAGCACCTTCACCACTTCGCCAGCATTGGCATGGCGCAGGTAGATCACCTGCGTGTTGCTGCTGTGCCGGTTCTCACTGGGCTGATCGAGCTGGCCCAGCAGGGCTCGCACACGGTCGGTGCTGCCACGCACCAGCAAGGCATTGCTGCGCGGGTCAGCCACCACCTGGGTGCTGTCTGCGCCCTGCTCCCGGGCCAACAGGCGGGTCAGCAACTGCGCGGTGTCGGCGGCGCTGGCATGGCGCAGGGGCATGACCTTCAGGGGTTCGTCACTGACCTGGTCAAGCTGGCGCAACAGGCTGTCGATGCGTTCGAGGTTGCTGCGCCAATCGGTGACCACCAGCAGGTTGGCCGCAGGATAAGGGGTGATCACACCAACACGCGGGTCGATCAGCGGCTTGAGAATACCGAGCATCTGCTCGCTGGCGGCGTTACGCACATTGAATACGCGGGTGGCCACGCCATCACTGCCTTCGCTGTGCTTGCCGGCGGCTTCAACTGGCACCGGCTCCAGGCGCGCGGCCTGGTCGGGGACGATCTTCACACTGCCATTGGGCAGATCGACCGCGGCATAGCCTTGGGCACGCAGCTGGGCGAGAAAGATGTCGTAGATGGCATCGGCATCGTGGCGGTCGACGGTACGCACCGTGACCTTGCCTTTGACCCGCGGGTCGACAATGAACGTGGTGCCGGTGATGCGCGACACGCTGTCGATGAATTCGCCCAGTTCGGTGTCGACGAAGTTCACCTCGTAAAGCGGGGTGCCGTTGTCATCGAAGGTTTCCGGTTCTTCTGCCCAGGCCGCAGCAAGAGCCAGGGTCAAGGCAGCGGCCACGCAATATTTCACCAGCATTGTTCATCCTTGCCGCTTGAAGCCGGTCACGGCGGGGCGTGGCGGCCAGGGCAAGCGTTCACGCCGCCCCTGGTTGTCGAAAATCAGGCCATCGGCGTCGATGTCCTGCAACACGATCCCCGGTGCCAGGCGCTGGCCGCGGCCCAAGGTGCGCACCTGCTGGCCGTAGCGCAGCACCACGACGCTGGCCGACAACGGCTTGGCCTTGAGGCCGCCCAGGTACTGCAATGGCAACCGGGTGAGCGCAATCGAGCCGTCGTCGCCTGGCGCTTGCCAATGGCCAACCAGCAACCCCGGCAGCGGGGCGTCGACGGTAACCGGGGCGCTGGCCGGTTGCGGCTGGCGCGCCAGTTGCAGCACGCATTGAGCGGCAAGCCACCCGGCCAGCGTCAGCAGGCCACCGGTCATCAGGCGAGCGGCGAATGTCATGACATCAGCTGCCGTGGGTGCCAGCCTGGGTGGCCTTGCACGTAGCGCACCTGCGGCACTTGCAAGGCCGCCAGTTGCCAACCCGGCTGCTGCCGCCCGAGCCAGGCCTCGACCCTTTGCCACAACGGCTCACCGGCTTGGGGCTCGAATTGCAGACCAAAGGTGCGGCACAGGCCCTGCACCGGATCCAGGCCGGTGATGCGCTTGCCTTGCGGGCTGTAGCTCACCTGCCAGGCCTGGCCCTGCCAGCGTGGCAGGTCCTGGCTGTTGTCCAGCAGCAAGGGGTCACCGAACAGTTGCTCGGCGGCGTTTTCCAGCACCTGCTCGACCTGCCGGGCCGGCGCCTCGACCACTGGTGCCGGGTAGCCGCCGGTGAGGCTGATCAGGTGCTCGCGCGTGATGGCCTCGCCAGCGGCCAATGGGTAGTCATAGCGCAGGCCCGGCAACAGCACCGGCATGCTGCTGTCATCGGCCAGGGCCTGGTGCAGCAAACGGTCCCAACTGCCGCCACGCGTGTCGCGACGCCACAGCGCCTGTGGCGCAACCGCCAGCGGCTGGTCGAGCCACGCTGCATGGCCTGCGCGCTGCTGGCGCAACTCGGCCTGCAACTGGCTGGCGCGCAACTGCGCTGCGGGTGAGAGTTGCTGGGCCAATGCAGGAAAGAAGCGCCCATCGAACTGCCATTGCCCGGCAACCTGTTGGCAACGCAGGCGAAACGCACCACTGCCCCGGCAACCGGCAAACAACACCGGGATGCGCCGGCCACTGGCCTGGGTCGCCTGCACAGGTGTGGGCCACAGGTCCTGGCCACGTGCGCAGAGCAGCACGTCGATCTGCGCCACGCGCTCGGCCAGCCACAGGCCCGGGCCGGTGCCGACATCCGCCAGCGCCACCACCAGGTCCGCTTCGCGGCGGGCCTGCTCGAAGGTCGGCAGCAGCGATTGGTACCACTGTTTGAGCGAGGCTTTCTGGTCCTGGGCGTAAGGGTCGGTGACGCCCACCACGGCGATGCGTGCACCGCCGCGCTCGAACACGTGCAGAGGCTCCAGGCCCAAGGTTTTGCGTTGTTCGTCGGCAATACCCGCAGCAAGGGTCATCGCTGAAGACTGGTGGTAAAGGGCGGCACTGCGCTGTGGCCAAAGCACGCGTTCATCACTGCTCACACGGGCTTCGCTGCCCAACAGCTGGCTGCCCTGCACACCGCTCTCGCCCTGGGTCAGATAGGCCAGGCCACTGCCGTTCCAGCCCTGGCCGTTCTCGAGGGTCAGGCTATTGCCCGGCCCCACCTCGGCGCGCAGCTGTTCCAACAGGGCCGCGAGCACGGCATAGCCACCCAATTGCACGCCGGCCGCCTGACTGGCATCGAGCAAAGGCGCGAGTTGAGGGTAAGCCACGCTGGCGCTGTCGCCGGTCATCCAGGGGGCACGGCCCAGGTGGCTGACCGGGCCCAGGCGGGTCGCCGGCACCACGGGCTGGCCGGGCTGGCGCGCATCGAGGGTGTCGGCGACGTACAACAGGTCCAGGCTGGCATTGCCGCCGCGCTGGCCCGGGAATGCAGAACAGGCACCGAGCAACGGTGCCAGGGCACCGACACCCATCCATCTGATCATTTCGCGCCTGTACACACTGCTTGCCATCGGGCCCGCCATCCTTATCCGAGTTCTCTTTGGGCCCCGGATGTTGCGGCGTTGGCATTACAGTTTGATGGCAGAAATCCGACAACCATTCCAGATTGTTCTGTCTGGCACAGCGATAAGAACTTAATGTTTTAAAGCGACGTTAATATTTCTGCCAAAGAATCATCATCTTTGCGCACTAAAGTCGCGGTTTCCTCCAACTCAGCCAATACAAGGACACCCTGATGAGTCGAGAAACCGGCGACAACCTGGACCGCAACCACAGTGGCAACCTGCCGATGGCCAGCGTCATGGACGCCTACCTTAGCCGTCGCAGCGTGATGCGCGGCAGCCTGGGTGCCGCTATCGCCATGATTGCCGGTACCGGCCTGACCGGCTGCTTCGACAGTGGTGGCGGTTCCGACAACGATGACCCGGCCACCGAGCCGCCGGTTACCGAACCTGAAGTACCGAAACTGGCGCTGGGCTTCCAGTCCATCGCGGGTTCACGCACCGACGCCTGTGTCGTCGCCGCCGGCTACAGTGCCTACGTGCTGGCACCGTGGGGCACGCCGATCAACAGCAACGCCAACCCCTGGAAACCGGACGGCAGCAATACCTCCAGCGACCAGGCCAATGCCATGGGCATGCACCATGACGGCATGCACTTCTTCCCCATCAATGGCAGTTCCGAAGACGGCCTGCTGGCGATCAACTTCGAATACATCGATGCCGCCGCCCTGCACCCCAACGGCCCGACCACCGACGCCAGCGGCAATCGCCCGGCCGAAGAAGTGCGCAAGGAAATCAACGCCCACGGTGCCGGCGTGGTGCGCCTGCAGAAGCTCAACGGGCGCTGGCAGGTGGTCGACAACGACCCGCTCAACCGCCGTTTCACCACCGCCTCACGTATGGAAATCACTGGCCCGCTGCGTGGCACCGACCACGTCAAGACCAAGTATTCGGCTGACGGCACGCACTGCCGCGGCACCAACAACAACTGCGGCAACGGCTACACCCCGTGGGGCACTTACCTGACCTGCGAAGAGAACTGGCCTGGCATTTTCGTCAACAAGGACACCCGTCCGGAGGACCAGCGACGCATCGGCGTAGGCACCTCCAGCGGCCAGTACAAGTGGGAGACCGCTGCTGGTGACAGCACCGAAGAAAACGATGAATTCGCCCGCTTCGACGTGACCATCAAAGGTGCCAGCGCCACCGACGACTACCGCAACGAAGCCAGCACCTATGGCTACATCGTCGAGATCGACCCGTACAACAGCAGCACCCTGGCCACCAAGCGCACCGCACTCGGCCGCTTCCGCCACGAAGGCTGCTGCCCGGGCCTGCCGGTGGCCGGTAAACCGCTGGTCTGGTACATGGGCGACGACTCCAACAACGAGTACCTGTACAAGTTCGTCTCCACCGCGGTGTGGGATGCCGCCGACGCAAGCCCGGCCGACCGCCTGGCCACCGGCGCCAAGTACATGGACCAGGGCAACCTCTACGTGGCCCGCTTCAATGCAGACGGCACGGGCGAGTGGATTCTGCTCGACGTGACCACCGCCACCACTGCCGGCAGCACCCTCGGGGCGCTGTACGGTGACCTGGCAGGCATCATCCTCAACACTCGCGGTGCCGGTGATGCAGTGGGCGCAACACCGATGGACCGCCCGGAATGGACAGCGGTAAACCCGCTCAATGGCGACGTCTACCTGACCCTGACCAACAACAGTGCGCGCACCCCGGAAAAAGTCGATGCGGCCAACCCGCGTGGCCCGAACCGCCACGGCCACATCATCCGCTGGCACGACAGCGACGATCACGTGAGCTTCACCTGGGATATCTTCGTGTTCGGTGCCAACGCCGCCGGCACCGCAGACATCAACCGCTCGGGCCTGACCGAACTCAACCAGTTCGCCAGCCCCGACGGCATGAGCTTCGATAGCCGTGGCGTGTTGTGGTTCGAGACTGACAACGGCGAGAGCACGGTCACCGATTACACCAACGATCAGTTGCTGGCGGTGATCCCTACCGACCTGGTGGATGCCGCTGGCAACCAAATACCGGTCAATGCCCAGAACCAGGTGGACTTGCGCCGCTTCTTCGTCGGGCCGAACGGCAGCGAGGTGACCGGGATTGCCTTCAGCCCGGACAACAAGTCGATGTTCGTCAATATCCAGCACCCGGAAAACTGGCCTTACACCGACAAGGCCACCGATGTGACCCCAGCGGGGACCACGGTACGGCCGAGGGCTTCGACCGTGGTGATCCAGCGCGATGATGGCGGGGAGATCGGGACCGTCTGATCCGTTTTTGCATCAGGGCCGCTGCGCGGCCCAATCGCCGGCAAGCCGGCTCCTACAGGTATGGGAGCCGGTTTGCCGGCGATTGGGCTGCACGGCAGCCCTTGAACATGATCACCAGGCCATTGGTGCCCGACTCTTCACCCGCACCTGCTGCGCCGGCACCCGCGCATGCCACTGCACCACCCCCAACGCCTCCAGCTCAAACGCGCTGCGTATCGTCCTGCCCTGTTCTTCGAACGAAAGCTGCAACTGAAAATGCCCACTGTTGAGCAGCAACCCTTCGCTCAACCGCTCAAACGTTTCGTCATCCACCGCCCCCAGCGCCTGACGCAACGCTGCGGCATCTACATAGCCCGACGCCGGCCGACCACTGACGATGCGGCTGAGCAACGAGCGGGGATACCGCCCTTCATAAAGCGCCTCCAGCAATGGCAGATGCTCCAGGCCTACAGCATTGGCATTCAGACGCCAGCCGGTGGTCTGCGGCAAAGCACACAACATCGGATAACGGCGCTGGCGCGAGGCATCCGCTTCGAGCAGCAGGTTCAACTCACTGGTGTCCAGCATCGGCTGGTTGGCCGCCAGACGAGGCGGCTGCTGGCGCAGATACTGGGCACTTTCGGCGCCTTGCAGGCGTGCATCGCTGTCGCTGTCGAGCCAGTCTGCCAAGGCGTCGACCAGACGTTGCGCGGCCATGTTGTCGCCCAGCAAACGCCGTAGCTGGCGCTCGGCACGTTCACCGTCATCCCCCAGCAGCGCATTGACGTTGAAACAGGTGTGCTGGTCGTACACCCGCAGTTGTGCCTGGCCGGCGCCAAAATCGTACGTCAACGGTTGCCCCCGCAGCGCCTGCCAGAACAGCGGGCTAAGCCGCCAGGCGGGGTCACGCAAGGCCTGCTCGGCATAGGCCAGGCCAGCCTGCTCCATGGCCCGCACCTGTACCCGTTGGCGCAGCAGCTGTACGTCATCGACCTGACGCCGCCCGTCCTCCACCAGCCAGGCCATACCCGCTGCGAGCATCGCCAGTACCACCAACACCATCAGCAGCGCGGCGCCCTGCTGTCGCTTGCCACCCATGGCGCAGCACTCCTCTTATCGAACAAGGCGCCAGTCAACAGGGGAGTTGTTGCAGGCAGATTGCAAATACCTTGCAGTCATGTTCGCGTCATCTACGCGAGGCAGGATTGGCCTTTCTTTTCATGGCCTTACAGGAGTGGTCGTAATGGGTGGCATCGGAATCTGGCAACTGGTGATCGTACTGATGATCGTGTTTCTGCTGTTTGGCACCAAACGCCTCAAGGGTCTGGGCAGTGATGTTGGCGAAGCGATCCAGGGCTTTCGCAAGTCCATGGGGGGCGACAGCGATGCCAGCACCCAAACTGCAGCACCGCAGGTACAACAGGAGCCACTGACCCGTTCGCCTGCGCCACAGCCGCACGCGGATCGGCAGGCCTGATGTTCGAGGTAGGCTTCAGCGAGATGCTGCTGGTGGGCATCGTCGCGCTGCTGGTGCTTGGCCCGGAACGCTTGCCCGTCGCGGCGCGTACGCTGGGCCGTGGCCTGGGCCAGGCGCGCCGGGCAATGCAGGGTTTGCGCGCGCAGATGGAACGCGAAATCGACATGCCCAACCTCGACAGCGCGCCATTGCAACGCCTCGAGCAGGAGCTGCGCCAGGGCATCAGCCTCAAGGCGGAACCGGCCACTGACGCTGCAACGGCCACGGTCATTCGGGAGACCACCTCATGAGTATCGCCCTGGACCCGGCGGCACACATGCCGCTCACCGGTCACCTGCGCGACCTGCGCAGGCGCCTGGTGCGCTGCCTGCTACTGGTCGCGCTGGTGTTCGCCGGCCTGTTCCCCTTCGCCCAGCAGCTCTACACACTGATTTCCGAACCGCTGCGCCGCTTCCTTCCGGAAGGCGCCAGCATGATCGCCACCAGTGTCACCTCGCCCTTTCTCACACCGTTCAAGCTGACCGCGATGTGTGCGCTGTTCGTGGCCATGCCGCTGCTGCTGCATCAGGCCTGGGGTTTTCTTGCGCCGGGCCTTTACCGCCGCGAGCGGCGCATCGCCCTGCCCTTGCTGGTGTCGAGCATTGTGCTGTTCTACGCCGGCATGGCGTTCGCCTTCTACCTGGTATTCCCGATGATGTTCGGCTTTTTTGCCAGCGTGACACCAGACGGCGTGGCGATGATGACCGACATCAGCCAGTACCTGGACTTCATCATGGCGCTGTTCCTGGCGTTCGGCCTGGCCTTCGAGATCCCGGTGGCAACGTTCATCGTGGTCTGGGTGGGGCTGGCCGACGTGGCCACATTACGGCGCAGCAGGCCCTACGTAGTTGTCGGCTGCTTTGTGGTGGGGATGGTCCTGACGCCGCCGGATGTGTTCTCACAGACCATGCTGGCGGTGCCGATGTGGGTGCTGTTCGAGGTGGGGTTGCTGGCGTGTGCCGGGTTGCGGCGGGAGGGGCAAGCGCCGCAGAGCGTCGCTGAATGAACCGGGTTCATCGCCGGCAAGCCGGCGATGAACTCAGCTCGGCCTAGAAATCGGCGAGGCGCCAGACTTCGTAGGCCGGTGTTTCGTAAGGATGGCTCTGCCTGAGCGCAGCGACGACCTGGGCAATCAGGTCGTCGGCCACCACCAGCTCCACCTTCCACTCCTCCACCACCTCGACCTGGCCGGTTTGCCCAAGGAACGGCTGGCTGCCGTCCAAGGGGCGAAACTGGCCGTGGCCCAGGGTTTGCCAGGCGCAGTGGTCGTAGTCGCCGATAAGCCCGCCACCGGCGGCGAACACGGCGGCCTTGACCACGTCGACGTGGCTGGCCGGGACGAAGAAGGCGAGCTTGTACACGCCTTAGTTCACCCAGACGCGCGCGTTACGGAACATACGCATCAGCGCGGCGTCTTCCTGCCACTCATCCGGGCGCCAGGAGTTCTGCACGGCGCGGAACACGCGCTCCGGGTGCGGCATCATGATGGTCACGCGGCCGTCGCGGCTGGTCAGGCCGGTGATACCACGCGGCGAGCCGTTCGGGTTGGCCGGGTAGGCTTCGGTGACCTTGCCGTGGTTGTCGACGTAGCGCAGGGCCACGCAACCGGACAGGTCAGCTTCCAACAGTGCCTCTTCGCTGGCGAATTCGGCATGGCCTTCGCCGTGGGCGATGGCGATCGGCATGCGCGAACCGGCCATGCCCTGCAGGAAGATCGAGTTGGACTTCTGCACCTCGACCATGGCCACACGGGCTTCGAACTGCTCCGAGCGGTTGCGCACGAAGTGCGGCCAGTACTCGGTGCCCGGGATCAGCTCGTGAAGGTTGGACATCATCTGGCAACCGTTGCACACGCCCAGGGCGAAGCTGTCGGTACGCTCGAAGAAGGCCTGGAAGGCATCACGGGCACGGGCGTTGAACAAGGCCGACTTGGCCCAGCCTTCACCGGCACCGAGCACGTCACCGTAAGAGAAACCACCGCAGGCCACCAGGCCCTTGAAGGCTTCGAAGTCGACGCGGCCAGCGAGGATGTCGCTCATGTGCACGTCGATGGCGGCGAAGCCGGCGCGGTCGAAGGCGGCAGCCATCTCGACCTGGCCGTTGACGCCCTGCTCACGCAGGATCGCCACTTGCGGGCGCACGCCCTTCTTGATGTACGGCGCAGCGATGTCCTCGTTGACGTCGTAACCAACCTTGACCGACAGGCCCGGGTTGTCTTCTTCGAGCAGCGCGTCGAACTCCTGGTCGGCGCAGTCGGCGTTGTCACGCAGGCGCTGAACCTGGTAGCTGGTCTCGGCCCACTGGCGCTGCAGCATGCGACGGTCGTCGTCGAACAGCACCTGGCCGTTCAGGCTGATGGACACCTCGGCGTTGTTGACCGGTTTGCCGATCACCGCCACGCAACCTTCACCCAGGCCTGCGGCGCTGAACTGCGCCAGCACGTCCGGGGTAGCATCCTGGCGAACCTGGATGACTGCGCCCAGCTCTTCGTTGAAGAGGATGGCCGGCACGTCATTGCTGTTGTCGGTCAGCGGGTCCAGTTGCAGGTCGAGGCCGCAGTGGCCGGCGAAGGCCATTTCCAGCACGGTGGTCAGCAGGCCGCCGTCGGAACGGTCGTGGTAGGCCAGCAGGTGGCCGTCGGCGTTCAGGCCCTGGATCACGGCGAAGAACGCCTTGAGGTCTTCGGCGTCGTCGACGTCCGGAGCCTGGGCTGCGATCTTGCCGTAGGTCTGCGCCAGGATCGAAGCGCCCATGCGGTTCTTGCCGCGGCCCAGGTCGATCAGGATCAGGTCCGTCTCACCCTTGTCCATGCGCAGTTGCGGGGTCAGGGTCTTGCGGATGTCGGTGACCGGGGCGAAGCCGGTGATGATCAGCGACATTGGCGAAGTGACGCTCTTCTCGACGCCCTCTTCACTCCACTTGGTCTTCATCGACATGGAGTCCTTGCCGACCGGAATGGTCAGGCCCAGCTCCGGGCACAACTCCATACCGACAGCCTTGACGGTGTCGTACAGACGGGCGTCTTCGCCTGGGTGGCCGGCAGCGGACATCCAGTTGGCCGACAGTTTGATGTCGGACAGCTTTTCAATCTGCGCGGCAGCCAGGTTGGTCAGGGTTTCACCGATCGCCATGCGGCCGGACGCTGGCGCGTCGAGCACTGCCAGCGGCGTGCGCTCACCCATGGCCATGGCTTCACCGGTGTACACGTCGAAGCTGGTGGCCGTGACGGCGCAGTCGGCCACCGGTACCTGCCACGGGCCGACCATCTGGTCGCGGGCCACCAGGCCGGTGATGGTGCGGTCGCCGATGGTAATCAGGAAGCTCTTGCTGGCAACCGCCGGGTGGTTCAGGACACGCTGCACGGCGCTGTCCAGGTCTACCTTGCTCGGGTCGAAATCATCGCCCAGTTCGGCTTCGCGGGTTACCGAACGGTGCATGCGCGGCGGCTTGCCCAGCAGCACGTCAAGCGGCATGTCCACCGGCGTATTGCCGAAGTGGCTGTCGGTCACGGTCAGGTGCGGCTCTTCGGTCGCCTCGCCAACGACGGCGAACGGGCAGCGCTCGCGCTCACAGATGGCCTGGAAGCGTTCGAAGTCGACAGCGCTGACGGCCAGCACATAACGCTCCTGCGATTCGTTGCTCCAGATTTCGTGCGGGGCCATGCCCGGCTCGTCGTTGGGCACATTGCGCAGTTCGAAGCGGCCACCGCGGCCACCGTCGTTCACCAGTTCAGGGAAGGCGTTGGAAATGCCGCCGGCGCCGACGTCATGGATGAAGGCGATCGGGTTCTTGTCGCCCAGCTGCCAGCAACGGTCGATGACCTCCTGGCAACGGCGCTCCATTTCCGGGTTTTCGCGCTGCACCGAGGCGAAGTCCAGGTCCGCCGAGCTGGCACCGGTGGCGACCGACGAAGCGGCGCCGCCGCCCAGGCCGATCAGCATGGCCGGGCCACCGAGCACGATCAGCTTGGCGCCGACGGTGATTTCGGCCTTCTGTACGTGGTCTTCACGGATGTTGCCCATGCCGCCGGCCAGCATGATCGGCTTGTGGTAGCCGCGCACTTCTTCACCGTGCGGGGTGTTGATGGCCTGCTCGAAGGTACGGAAGTAGCCGGTCAGAGCCGGGCGACCGAATTCGTTGTTGAACGCTGCGCCACCCAGCGGGCCTTCGATCATGATGTCGAGGGCGTCAACGATACGCTCAGGTTTACCGTAGGCCTGCTCCCATGGCTGTTCGAAGCCCGGGATGCGCAGGTTGGACACGGTGAAGCCGGTCAGGCCGGCTTTTGGCTTGGCGCCACGGCCGGTAGCACCTTCGTCACGGATTTCGCCGCCCGAGCCGGTGGAGGCACCGGAGAACGGAGCGATGGCGGTCGGGTGGTTGTGCGTCTCGACCTTCATCAGGATGTGCACCGGCTCCTGCACCGCGCCGTACTGGCGGGTCTCAGGGTTCGGGAAGAAACGGCCGGCAACGTTGCCGACGATCACCGAGGCGTTGTCCTTGTACGCAGACAGCACGCCTTCGCTGTGCATCTGGTAGGTGTTCTTGATCATGCCGAACAGGCTCTTTTCCTGAGCCTGGCCGTCGATGTCCCAACTGGCGTTGAAGATCTTGTGGCGGCAGTGTTCGGAGTTGGCCTGGGCGAACATCATCAGCTCGATGTCGTTCGGGTTGCGTTTGAGCCCCTGGAAGGCGTTGACCAGGTAGTCGATCTCGTCTTCGGCCAGGGCCAGGCCCAGCTCGATGTTGGCCTTGGCCAGCGCGTCGCGGCCACCGGCCAGGATATCGACCGACGTCATCGGCTTGGGCTGGGCATGGCTGAACAGGTCGCTCGCCTGCTCCAGCTGGGCCAGCACGCGCTGGGTCATGCGGTCGTGCAGTTCAGCGGCGACAACGGCGGCGTCGGCGTCGCTCAGGTCACCGGCAACGTAGTAGGCGATGCCGCGCTCCAGGCGCTGGATCGACTGCAGGCCGCAGTTGTGGGCGATGTCGCTGGCCTTGCTGGCCCAGGGCGAGATGGTGCCCAGGCGCGGCACGACCAGGAACAGGCGGCCAGTCGGCTCCTGCACCGGCACGCTCGGGCCGTACTTGAGCAGACGGCCCAGCACCTGCTGCTGGTCGGCGGTCAGCTCGCCGTCGACATCGGCGAAGTGGGCAAATTCGGCATACAAACCAGTAACAGCGGGGACTTTCTGGCTCAGTTGCTCGAGTAATTTACCGTGGCGAAAGGCAGAAAGGGCAGGAGCGCCGCGCAGGATCAACATCGTCGGGACAGCCTCAGGAAGGGGTGTGCTTAGAGGCCGTGCATTCTAGCCTAATTCCGCGGCTTGCGGCACCCGCCAGAGGGCAATGCTGCCGGGCGGCGGAACCGGACTTCGGGGTCAAAAAAAGCGACAAGCCGCAAGCTGCAAGCTACAAGAAAAAACAGGTGGCGCGCAGGTCGCATTTTTCTTGCCGCTTGCAGCTTGCATCACAGAACGCGCTACCAGACAACCTGGCAGTTGTCGAGATATGGCGCCCCCCGTCCTTTGCGTATACTGCAAGCTATGTTCGCCCATACTGCTTTGCGCCAGCGTTGCGCCAAATGGCTTTTCGCAACCGGTCTCTTTCTGTTGCTCGGTGCCTGCGTTGAAAAACCCAGCACCCTCGAGCGCGTGAAGGAGGACGGCGTGCTGCGCGTGATCACCCGCAACAGCCCGGCCACTTATTTCCAGGACCGCAACGGCGAAACCGGCTTCGAATACGAGCTGGTCAAGCGTTTCGCCGACGATCTTGGCGTCAAGCTGGAGATCGAGACCGCCGACAACCTCGACGAACTGTTCGACGACCTGGGTAAACCGTCCGGTCCGGTGCTGGCAGCGGCCGGCCTGGTCAGCAGCGAGCGGCGCAAGACCCAGGCCAGGTTCTCCCATCCATACCTGGAAGTGACCCCTCAGGTCATCTATCGCAACGGCCGCTCGCGCCCAACAAACCCCAAGGGCCTGGTCGGCAAGAAGATCATGGTGCTCAAAGGCAGCAGCCACGCCGACCAGTTGGCCGAACTGAAAAGGCGCTACCCGGGCCTGGAATACGAAGAGTCCGACGCGGTGGAGGTGGTCGACCTGTTGCGCATGGTCGATGAAGGGCAGGTCGACCTGACGCTGGTCGACTCCAACGAACTGGCGATGAACCAGGTGTACTTCCCCAACGTGCGGGTGGCCTTCGACCTTGGCGAAACCCGCAACCAACGCTGGGCGGTCGCCCCGGGCGAAGACAACAGCCTGCTGAACGAAGTCAACGAATTCCTCGACAAATCGCAGAAAAACGGCACCCTGCAGCGTTTGAAAGACCGCTATTACGGCCACGTCGACGTGCTCGGTTACGTGGGCGCCTACACATTTGCGCAGCATTTGCAGCAGCGCCTGCCCAAATACGAAAAATACTTCAAGAGCTACGCCAAGGTCGAACAGGTGGACTGGCGCCTGCTGGCCGCGATCGGTTATCAGGAATCCTTGTGGCAACCGGAAGTCACCTCCAAGACCGGCGTACGCGGCCTGATGATGCTGACCCAGCGCACCGCCCAGGCGATGGGCGTGTCCAACCGCCTGGACCCGAGGCAGAGCATCAAAGGTGGTGCCAAATACTTCATGCTGGTCAAGCAGCAGCTCGACGACAGCATCAAGGAGCCAGACCGCACCTGGTTCGCCCTGGCGGCCTACAACGTCGGCAGCGGCCACCTTGAAGACGCGCGCACGCTGGCCAAACGAGAAAAGCTCAACCCGAACAAGTGGCTGGACGTGAAGAAGATGTTGCCGCGCCTGTCGCAGAAACAGTGGTACCGCCAGACCAAGTACGGTTACGCCCGTGGTGGCGAGCCGGTGCATTTCGTGGCCAACATCCGCCGCTACTACGACATCCTCACCTGGGTGACCCAGCCGCAGCTCGAGGGCCAGGTGGCCGAGGGCAACCTGCACGTGCCGGGGGTCAACAAGGACAAACCGGCGGAACAGTCGCCGCCGATGTAGGCGCTGCCTTGTGTTGCGAAAGGCCCGCACAGCTGTCCAGGGTTCAGTATTGAGGCATTAAAGGCGGGGCTGCCTTGCAGCCCTTTCGCGACACGAGGCCGCTCCTACACCTTGGCGCGCCGCGCCTTGAAGAATTCGCTCAAGATTGCGCCACATTCCTCGGCCAGCACCCCACCTTCGTACATTACCCGATGGTTCAGGAAGCCCTGGCTGAAAAATTGCCCCTGGCTCTGCACGATGCCGGCCTTGGGCTCCAGCGCGCCATACACCACCCGGGCCACCCGCGAATGCACGATCAACCCCGCGCACATGCTGCAAGGCTCCAGGGTCACATAAAGGGTGCTGCCCGGCAGGCGGTAATTGCTCGCAGACTTTGCCGCCGCGCGGATGGCGACCATCTCGGCATGGGCACTGGGGTCGCTGTCGATGATCGGCCGGTTGAAGCCCTGCCCGATCACCTGGCCGTGCTGCACCAGCACCGCGCCCACCGGCACCTCGCCCAGCGCGGCACCTTGTGCCGCCAGGTCCAGGGCCATGCGCATGAATTCCTGATCACGGCTGCGATCGATGATCTGTGGGCGCATCAGACCACCGCAATCGCGGCCATCAGGCCGGTTTCCATGTGGTCGATGACATGGCAGTGGAACATCCAGGTGCCTGGATTATCGGCCACCAGCGCCACCTGGGCCCGCTCGTTCTTGCCCAGCAGGTAGGTATCGGTGAACCACGGTTCGACGATCTTGTGCCTGTTGGAGGCAATGACCTTGAAGCTCATGCCATGCAGGTGGATCGGGTGCTGGTACTGGGTCATGTTCTTCAACTCGAAGATGTAGCTCTTGCCTTTTTGCAGCGTGGCGATCGGCCGGTCGGCGCAGGTCTTGTCGGTGATGTCCCAGGCTTGACCATTGATCTGCCACAGGCTCGGCGGCCTGCCATTTTCGGTGTTGACCGAAACCTTGCCCACCCATTCGAAATTGAAGTTCAGCTTCTCGGCATTCTCCAGGTCCGGCTCGGCCACAGGGTTCGGCGGCAAGGCAGGCGGCCAGTCGCTGGGCGCATCGTTGCTGGCTACCGAGCGCAAGGTGCCCAAGCGCACGAAGCCGTCGCGCAGGGAAATCTCTTCACCTGCCTCGGGGATGCGGATCGCCAGGCAGATACGCATGCCCGGCCCCAGCCAGTACTCGTCATCGAGCACACGCGGGGTGATCGGGTTGCCATCGAGGGCGTAGATTCTGGCCTCGTGATTGCCACCCTTGAGGTTCAGGCGGTAGGTCCAGGTGTTGTCCAGGTTGAGCAAACGCAGGCGCACCACCTGCCCGGCCGGTAATTCGGTGACCGAGTCAGCCTGGCCATTGATGGTGATCAGCCGGCCGGCGGTACCATTGCGCGCCGCTTCCCGGGGGATGCTGAACGGCAGCCAGGCACCCTGCTCGTCCACGTGCCAGTTCTTCAGGCTCAGCGTGCGCTCATGCAAAAAACCGGTGGGCTCACGCTCCTCGACGATCAGCGGGCCTACCAGGCCGCGGCCGAGTTCTTCAGAGCTGCTGACGTGCGGGTGGTACCAGTAGCTGCCGGCGTCAGGCACACGGAACTTGTAGTCGAAATACTCGCCCGGCTTGACCGGCAACTGCGACACATACGGCACACCGTCCATTTCCAGCGGCAGGCGGATGCCATGCCAGTGAATGGTGGTTTCCACCGGCAGATGGTTGATGAACCGTACCCGCAGCCAGGTGCCCTGGCGAACCCGCAACTCGGTACCTGGTGCCGACGGGCCGAACGCCCAGGCCTCGGTCTTGAAGCCGGGCACAAGCTCGACCTCCAGGGGCGCCGCGATCAGCTCGTAGTCGTGCCCGGCATTCTCGTCCTCGACCTTGCCCAGCCAGTACCGCGCTGCGCCTCCGGCGCCCAGGCCTACTACAACCAGGCCGGTCAGGCCCTTGAGCATTTGTCGACGGGTGAAGGACATCGGTGCGGGTACCTCGTTTAAGCGCAGTCAAGCTGCCAGCACGGCTGGCGATGAAGGGCGAATACGATACACCTGCAAATGGGAAAGATTAAGTGAAGTGTTGCATAGCGCTGCCCTGAGCACACCTGGCAGGCACTATATACCGCCACCACGGCACCGTTTCTGCCACTTTCCGGCCCTCACCCTCGACCCTTGAGAGCCCTTATGTTACTTGGCAAAACGCAACCAGATACCCTTGATTCGCTGACCAAGCTGGCCAGGCAAGTGAGTGAAACGTGCCCGGACATGCGCCAGATGGCGCGAGAGGTCGCGCAGCAGATCCTTGACCGGCATGGCTTGGAGGCACATGACCCCGACAGCGTCTATCTGCACCGGTTTCACACCGCCGTCAGCAGCCCCAGAACCTTCAACGGATGGCAACATCTGGACCCACCGTACGAGTCCCTGACATTGCCCCAGCTGGTCATGCACCGCTTCGATGCCAATGATCAGGACAATGCCGACTTGCTCGGCTACCTCGTCGGTTTCTACAGCGATGGCCCTGGCAAAGATGCCTACGACGAACTCAACGAGGTGCGACTCGACGCGAGGAATGTCCTGGAGTACTTCTGGAGCATCGATTTCGCCAGTCACTTCAAAAGCCGGTTGAAGTCATTCTGGTCAACACATTCCGAGAACTTTCGTACATTGGCCAAGGCCAACTTCCTGAGCAAAGTGCTAGAAGCCTGTGCACAGGCCCCCACGTCAGGGCTTGCAAAGTGTTGCCGGGAAGTCACCCAAGCCTTGGTGGGAGACATTTCCTGGCCGCCTTCGATAGAAGCACTGCAACACCAGTCTGCAACGGGCAAGGGTATTCGTGCATGCACATTCGATATCGGCGGACATGTGGCTACGGATATCCTGCGCGTACAAATGCAAGATGGCAGGCAACTTGTCTACTTGCCCGGCGATGTCGATGCATTGCAGGTGTTCGAGAATGATCAGGCGCTGTTCTGGTGGGTGCTCAACCACTGCAATCAGGCCGAAAACCGGGCCCGCTTCATGGCGCACTTCTCCCTCCAAGATCGTGACGAGGGCAATACCAGCATCGGGCTCAACCACCTTGTCGACCTGCTGTATCAAGGCTGGGGAAAAGATGATTACTCCGGCCTTAACACGCTCGATCAGCGAATCGATGGCGATGTTTTTAGCTGGCTGCGCGACAAAGCCCATCAGCGAATGCTCGATGATGCGCACGTTTCCCTGCGCTCGAATGACGATTTGCGCAAACAACTGTGGATCGGCTACCTGAGGGCGTCGCTGAGAGTCTTCGGCCCCATGGCTGCGGTGGACTGGCCCGTTGCGTTGGCCCTGGTGGGTGCCGGCATGGCAGAAACTGGCCTCAATATCGATCAAGCGATCAGTGGCCATACAACCTGCGAACGCAAGGCAGGCGTAACAGGCGCAATTCTTTCGGCCATCGAAACCCTGTTCAACGCCACGTTTCTCCTGAGTGCGCCGGGGCAACCCATTGCAGAACTGGCCGAGGTCACTGAAGCAGGCACAGGGAAAAACCTAGGTTCGGCAGAAGATCCAGCCACGGCCGGCGAAGTGGTCCAGGGCGAGGAAGAGGATGCCAGCGTGACGGATGCGGTGAAAGCCTGGGTCCCTGCGCCGTTCCAGCCCGCAGAAGGCTGGCCGTTGCTTAGCCCATTCGAAACCAACGTTCTACTGAGCGGCGAGCCCGGCACAGGAGCACTCCAAGGTATCTATACGCAGGATGGGCAGTTCTATGTACTGATCGACGAGCTACCCTATCAGGTGCGCTTTGCGCCCGAGCTGAAAACCTGGGCCATTGTGCCTCCCGAGACCCCCTTCTCTTTCTACAAAAGCCAGCCCATCCGGCTGGATGACGAGGGCCATTGGTATCCCGTCGACCGGGGCGGGCTCAAGGGTGGCATGCTCCCGAGGCTTAAAATCTGGGGGCGCCGCGCCACCGGGACAAGCCAGCCTGCGCTAGCCGCCACACCTTACGAAGTGCCTGCCGACTTGCGCGCCTCACTCAAAGACGTGGCAGACGAAGAGCTAACAGGGGTGCGAATCAATATTCATGACCCTGACAGGCTAGCGGCCGTCGCTCGCTTTCTCACGCTTCGCGAGCAACTGGCTACGGATGCCCGCGACTTCATGGCTACTGTGCAAGCGCCTGCGCGCCCTCGATTACCAGACATAATCCCCGGAACAACGCCAAAACAGATCCTGCAAAACATCTATGAGAACAGCCAGGGCCTGGTGGTAGGCGAGGCGCATAGCAGCCTGGGTAGCAAGCGCTTCTTGATCGACAACATGGCTGTGCTACGCAAGCTGAAGGTCAAGACGTTGTACATGGAACATTTCACGACCGACTTCCAGCAGGCCGACCTGGACGCCTTCAACCGCAGCGGCCAACTGCCCACAGCGCTGGACCGCTATATCACCGCACAGGACTTTGGACACCAGACCGACCTGGCAGGCCGATACACCTTCCGCCGGGTATTGCTGGAGGCGCAGAAAAACGGCTTGCGTATCCAGTCCATCGACTGCATGGCAAGCTACCGCCAGGCGTGGGCAACGCCACCATCCCCCGTGGCACGTCAGGAGATGATGAATTTCTATGCTCACCTGATCATCGAAGCTGACCAGGCTGCCCGCGGGCCAGGCAAATGGGTCGCATTGGTCGGTAACACCCATGCCAATAACTTCCATGGCGTTACAGGCCTGGCAGAAACCGAAGGCGTGGTAGGGTTGCGCGTCGAGGATACTCCGGTCGGAGGCGTCGACAGCTATGCGGTCGACCCTGGTGTAGACGCGCCAGAAAAGGGGGGCAAAGTCTGGCACCTGAAAAGCGACATACGGCTGCGCGCCTCGATTGAGCCATTCACCACAGCGGCGACCGATTTTGAAACATTGCTGATCAGGCCGGGTGACTACACCTTTGAACATATCGACAGCGACACGTACCTGATCAATCGCAGCCGCGACCTTAGCCTGCGCCGTACCCCCGTCAAACGCGATGGACGCTTCTATTACATCGAGCGACCAGACTGGCCGACCATTCATGAGCGACGACTAGAGCATCTTTCCGATCTGGACATCTTCCTCAGGATGCGGGGCATGCGTCATGTAGCCCATTGAAGACCATCAACCACTTTGCGAACCGCAAACAACAAGGGCGCCTTGCGGCGCCCTCGTGGCTCAACTCATTCCCACTCAATGGTGGCCGGCGGCTTGCTCGACACGTCGTAAGTCACGCGCGAGATACCGTCGATTTCGTTGATGATACGGCCGCTGACGGTTTCCAGCAGGTCGTAAGGCAGGTGCGCCCAGCGCGCGGTCATGAAGTCCACGGTCTCGACAGCACGCAGGGCCACGACCCAGGCGTAGCGACGGCCGTCGCCCACGACGCCAACCGATTTCACCGGCTGGAACACCACGAAGGCCTGGCTGGTCTTGTGGTACCAGTCGGCCTTGCGCAGCTCTTCGATGAAGATGTGGTCGGCGCGACGCAGGATGTCGGCGTACTCCTTCTTCACTTCACCGAGGATACGCACACCCAGGCCTGGGCCCGGGAACGGGTGGCGGTAGACCATGTCGTACGGCAGGCCCAGCTCCAGGCCGATCTTGCGCACTTCGTCCTTGAACAGTTCACGCAGCGGCTCGACCAGCTTGAGGTTCATTTCCTCCGGCAGGCCACCCACGTTGTGGTGCGACTTGATCACGTGGGCCTTGCCGCTCTTGGCGCCGGCCGACTCGATCACGTCCGGGTAGATGGTGCCCTGGGCGAGGAACTGGATGTTGTCCAGTTTGCTGGCTTCGGCATCGAACACGTCGATGAAAGTGCGGCCGATGATCTTGCGCTTCTTCTCCGGGTCGGCTTCGCCTTCCAGGTTGTCGAGGAACTGCTTCTCGGCATCGGCGCGGATCACTTTGACGCCCATGTTCTCCTTGAACATGGCCATCACCTGGTCGCCTTCGTGCAGGCGCAGCAGGCCGTTGTCGACAAAGACGCAGGTCAGCTGGTCGCCGATGGCGCGGTGCAGCAGCGCGGCTACCACGGAGGAGTCGACACCGCCAGACAGGCCCAGCAGGACGTTGGCCGAGCCGACTTGCTGACGCACCTGGGCGATGGCGTCTTCGACGATGTTCGAAGGCGTCCACAGGGCTTCACAGCCACAGATGTCCTGCACGAAGCGGGACAGGATGCGACCGCCTTGCTTGGTGTGGGTCACTTCCGGGTGGAACTGCACGCCGTAGTAGCCGCGCGCGTCGTCGAACATGCCGGCGATCGGGCAGCTCGGGGTGCTGGCCAGGATGTTGAAGTTGCCCGGCATCTGGGTGACCTTGTCGCCGTGGCTCATCCACACGTCCAGGCCCAATACGCCGTCGCCATCAACGTGGTCTTCGATGCCGTCGAGCAGGCGGCTCTTGCCGACCACGTCAACGCGGGCATAACCGAACTCGCGCAGGTCCGAACCTTCGACCTTGCCGCCCAGCTGCTCGGCCATGGTCTGCATGCCGTAGCAGATGCCCAGCAACGGTACATTCAGGTCGAACACGGCCTGCGGTGCACGCGGGCTGTTGGCTTCGTGGACCGACTCGGGGCCGCCGGCGAGGATGATGCCGCGTGGGTTGAATTCGCGGATCGCTTCATCGTCCATGTCGAACGGGTGCAGTTCGCAGTACACGCCGATTTCGCGCACGCGGCGGGCGATCAGCTGGGTGTACTGGGAACCGAAATCGAGGATCAGGATGCGGTGAGCGTGAATGTCGAGGGCCATGACTCAATCTCTGGTGCAGCTGCAAGCGTCTAGCTGCGAGCTGCAAGTTGATCGGGGAAAACGCGGTAGCTGCTGCAACGCAACTACCGCTTGGAGCTTGAAGCTTGCTACTTACCGCTGAAGGCTTCAGCCGACCCGGTAGTTAGGGGCTTCTTTGGTGATCTGCACGTCATGCACGTGGGACTCGGCCATGCCGGCACCGGTGATGCGCACGAACTCCGGCTTGGTGCGCATCTCTTCGATGGTTGCGCTGCCGGTGTAACCCATGGACGAACGCAGGCCGCCCATCAGCTGGTGGATGATCGCGGCCAGGGCGCCCTTGTATGGTACGCGGCCTTCGATACCTTCCGGCACCAGCTTCTCGGCACCGGCCGAGGAGTCCTGGAAGTAACGGTCGGAGGAGCCTTGCGCCTGTGCCATGGCACCCAGCGAGCCCATGCCGCGGTAGGCCTTGTAGGAACGGCCCTGGAACAGCTCGACTTCACCCGGGGCTTCTTCGGTACCGGCGAACATCGAACCCATCATCACGCAGGAAGCACCGGCGACGATGGCCTTGGACAGGTCACCCGAGAAACGGATGCCGCCGTCGGCGATCAGTGGCACGCCAGTGCCTTCCAGTGCCGCGGCAACGTTGGCGATGGCACTGATTTGCGGTACGCCGACACCGGCGACGATACGGGTGGTGCAGATCGAACCTGGGCCGATACCGACCTTGACGGCGTCAGCACCGGCTTCTGCCAGGGCCTTGGCCGCAGCGCCGGTAGCGATGTTGCCGCCGATCACCTGAACTTGCGGGTAGGTTTCCTTGACCCAGCGAACGCGGTCGATCACACCTTTGGAGTGGCCGTGAGCAGTGTCGACGACAACCACGTCAACGCCAGCCGCTACCAGGGCGGCAACACGCTCGCCGGTGTCCTTGCCGGTGCCGACGGCAGCGCCGACGCGCAGGCGACCCTGGTCGTCCTTGCTGGCCAGCGGGTAGGCCTTGGCTTTTTCGATGTCCTTGACGGTCATCATGCCCTTGAGGCTGAACTTGTCGTCGACGATCAGGACTTTTTCCAGGCGGTGCTTGTGCAGCAGCTCGCGGACTTCGTTCTTGTCGGCGCCTTCGCGCACGGTGACCAGGCGCTCTTTGGGCGTCATCACGTCGCGCACCTTGGCATCCAGGCGGGTTTCGAAGCGTACGTCACGGGAAGTGACGATACCGACCAGGTCGCCGTTCTCCAGCACCGGAACACCCGAGATGTTGTTCAGGCGGGTCAGGTCGAACAGGTCGCGCACGGTGGCGTCGGCTTCGATGGTGATCGGGTCCTTGACCACGCCAGCCTCGAACTTCTTGACCTTGCGTACTTCGCCGGCCTGCTGTTCGATGGTCATGTTCTTGTGGATGATGCCGATGCCGCCTTCCTGAGCCATGGCAATGGCCAGGCGCGCTTCGGTCACGGTATCCATGGCGGCGGAAACCAGAGGGATGTTCAGCTCGATGCCACGAGTCAAACGGGTCTTGAGACTGACTTCATTGGGCAGTACCTCGGAGTAGCCAGGTACAAGGAGGATATCGTCGAAAGTCAGGGCTTCTTGGCTGATACGCAGCATCGCGGGGGCTCCCGGGCGGGAAAAATGGAAGCGCGCCATTATACTCATCCACGGCGCGCCGCTCAATGCAAAATAAGGGCCTTCGGTCAGCGTTCTGGCAGTTTTACCTGCACCACCGCCACCGGCTGATCCAGCCAGTCGGCGAAGCTGTCGAGAAAGGCCTGGGTAAACCCGGCCTCGCCCCAGTTGTTGAAGATGAACCCCAGGTTGGAAAAGGCACATGGCTGCAGGTAAATGAAGCCATTGATGTCGTCCTCGAAGCCGCACAAGGGGCAGGTGAAGTTGTCACTCACCCCCGGCATCCACTCTTCCAGGCTTTCGAACAAGGGTTCGCCCACCTCGCGCCGGCACTCGGGGCAGCCGGCTTCTTCGAGGAAACCCTCGGTGGGGGTATAGATGCAGCGCTTGAGCATCACTTCCAGGCCGTTGACCGGCGCGCCAAACGGCAGCTTTTGCGGGTGCAGGGCGATTTTGCGCGCGCCTTCGGCCAGGGCATGGCCCATGCGGTTGCCGGTGCGACCGCAAGTGGTCAGTTGCTCCTCGACCACTTTTTCGCGTACCAGCCAGCGCAGGATGGCCCGGGCGCGGGCCTCGTGCACCGGCACGGTGGAGAGTTTCGGGACGATGATGCTCTGGGTGTTCATGGGCGAAACGGGCCTGGGGATTGCGGTAATCGCGCAATTCTACCGCTCACGCGCTCAGGTAGCGACCGATCAGCGCAAGGCCGCGGGCGGCGCTCGATTCATCAACGCTGCAACACTCAAGGCATCACCCGCCCCCACCCCGCTCCTCTATTATCCACCCCCAAAATCTCGCCCCTTGCACTTGGCGCTCCCCACCCACCCCCTTATCATGCCCCCATGATCAAAGACCCCTTCGAACGACTCGGCCTGGACCGCGAGGTTCTCACCGTCAGCCAGCTCAACGGCCGCGCCCGTGTGCTGCTGGAAGACGTGTTCCGCAGCGTCTGGGTGGAAGGCGAGATATCCAACCTCGCCCGCCCGGCCTCCGGCCACATGTACTTCACCCTCAAAGACAGCGGCGCCCAGGTGCGCTGCGCGCTGTTCCGGCAGAACGCCACACGTGTCCGCCAGGCCCTGCGCGATGGCCTGGCAGTGCGTGTGCGCGGCAAGGTCTCGCTGTTCGAAGGCCGTGGCGACTACCAGCTGATTCTCGACACCGTCGAACCGGCCGGTGACGGCGCTCTGCGCCTGGCCTTCGAGGCACTGAAGGAAAAGCTCGGCGCCGAGGGCCTGTTCAGCGCCGAACGCAAAAAGCCGCTGCCTGCCCACCCGCAGCGCATCGGCATCATCAGTTCGCCCACCGGCGCGGTCATCCGCGACATCATCAGCGTGTTCGGCCGCCGCGCCCCGCAGGTCGAACTGAACCTGATCCCAACAGCAGTACAGGGCCGCGAAGCCATTGCGCAGATCGTGCGCGCCATCCGCCTGGCCGACAGCCTCGGTTTCGATGCCCTGATCCTGGCCCGTGGCGGCGGGTCGCTGGAAGACCTGTGGTGCTTCAACGAAGAAGCCGTGGCGCGTGCAATAGCGGCCTGCGTCACGCCGATCGTCAGCGCCGTGGGCCATGAGACCGACGTGTCGATCAGCGACTTTGTCGCCGATGTGCGCGCCCCTACGCCCTCTGCCGCCGCCGAGCTGCTGGCACCCGACAGCAGCGGGCTGCAGCAGCGCCTTGAAGGGTTGCAGCGGCGCCTGCTGCTGCGCATGCAGAACCGCCTGGCCCACGACCGCCTGCGCCTGGAATCGCTGACCCGGCGCCTGCGCCACCCCGGCGAGCGCTTGCGCCAGCAGGCACAGCGCCTGGACGACCTGGACATGCGCATGCGCCGCGCCTTCCTGCAGAGCCTCAACCAGCGCCGCGAACGCCTGGCGCGCCTCGACACACGCCTGGCCGCGCAGCATCCGGGGCGTACGCTGAAACTGCTCAGCCAACGCCTGGACAGCCTCGCCGAGCGGCTGCCGCGGGCCATGCGCGAGGTGCTCAAGGACCGCCGCCAGCGCTTTCAGGCGCAGTTGCAGACGCTGCAGGTGGTCAGCCCGCTGGCGACCCTGGCACGTGGCTACAGCATCCTTCTCGATGAGCGTGGCCAGGCCATCCGCAGTGCCGAGCAAACCCGCAACGGCCAGCGCCTGACTGCCCGCCTGAATGAGGGCGAATTGCAGGTGCGGGTCGAGGACAACCACCTGACTCCGGTCACCCTTTCCCTACTGGACTGACACATGCCCCGCCTGTTTGCCCCTCTGCTTGCCCTATCCCTGTTGTTGCTGGCCGGCGGCGCCCAGGCCAGCTACATCACCCGCATCCTGAACAAGCCCGTCCCGGGCGGCGTTGCCGTGGTCGATCTGGGCCCGGCGGCCACGGCGCCGAGCGCACGCTTCGACGGCAAACCGGTGCTGGTGGTGAAAGAGCAGGACAACTGGCTGGCCATCGTCGGCATTCCACTGACGCAAAAGCCTGGCACGGCCGTGCTGTCCCAGGGCGGGCGCACCCTGCCGTTCAGCGTCGGCACCAAGAAGTACCCCGAGCAGCACATCACCCTGAAGAACAAGCGCCAGGTCAACCCCAACCCCGCCGACCTCAAGCGCATCGACCGTGAACTGGCCGAGCAGATCAAGGCCTACCGCAGCTTCAGCCCCAACCTGCCAAGCAACCTGATCCTCGACAAGCCGGTCAGCGGCCCGCTGTCGAGCAAGTTCGGCGTACGCCGCTTCTTCAACGGTGAAGAGCGCAACCCGCATGCGGGGCTGGATTTCGCGGTGCCAGCCGGCACGCCGATCAAGACACCGGCCAATGGCAAGGTGATTCTGGTGGGCGATTATTTCTTCAATGGCCGCACGGTGTTCGTCGACCATGGGCAGGGCTTCATCAGCATGTTCTGCCACATGTCGAAGATCGACGTGAATGTCGGCCAGCAGCTGCTCCGCGGGGATGTGGTGGGCAAGGTTGGGTCGACCGGGCGGGCAACCGGGCCGCACATGCACTGGAACGTTAGCCTGAATGATGCGCGGGTGGATCCGGCCATCTTCATTGGGGCGTTCCAGCCTTGATCCGTAGCGCCTTCATCGCCGGCAAGCCGGCGACGGGGCCCGCCCTTTTGCACCCCTTAGCTTGATTTGCGCAATCAAAAAATACCGCGCAACAGGTATAAAGCTTGAGACAAATAACCGCCATAAAATCTCGCTATCAGGATTTTTTTAAGCATTTATCTCAATTTTTCGGCAGCGCTTGCCATCCCTCACCCCACTGGTTAGGGTTGAAGGCATGAAAACCTCCAGCACCCTCATCCTGCTCCGACAACATCGCAGCCTTTGCCTGGTCAGTGCACGACTACCAGGCTGATCGCGTCGCCTCGCCTCTTCATCTCGTTATCGCTCGGCAGGCCCGATCTCGGCCGCACACAAAAGGATTGCTTCCATGACCATGCTCAAAGACCCTTCGAAGAAGTACCGCGCCTTCCCGACCATCGACCTGCCAGACCGTACCTGGCCGTCGAAGACCATCACCGAAGCGCCGATCTGGTGCAGCTCGGACCTGCGTGATGGCAACCAGTCGCTGATCGAGCCGATGGACTCGGAGAAGAAGCTGCGGTTCTGGAAGACCTTGGTGCAGGTTGGCGTGAAGGAAATCGAAGCCTCGTTCCCGTCCGCCTCGCAGACCGATTTCGACTTCGTGCGCACCCTGATCGAAGAGGGTCACATCCCGGATGACACCACCATCCAGGTGCTCACCCAGGCCCGTGAAGACCTGATCGCGCGTACTTTCGAATCGCTGCGCGGGGCCAAGAAGGCCATCGTCCACCTGTACAACGCCACCAGCCCGTCGTTCCGCCGCATCGTCTTCAACCAGGACAAGCAAGGCGTGAAGGACATCGCGGTGAACGCGGCCAAGCTGTTCGTCAAGTACGCCGCCCAGCAGCCGGAAACCCAGTGGACGTTCCAGTACTCGCCGGAAACCTTCAGCGCCACGGAGCTTGAGTTCGCCAAGGAAGTCTGCGACGCAGTCATCGAAGTGTGGAACCCGACGCCAGAGCACAAGGTCATCCTCAACCTGCCGGCCACCGTGGAAGTTGCCACGCCGAACATCTACGCCGACCAGATCGAGTGGTTCTGCCGCAACATCAGCCGCCGCGACAGCGTGATCATCAGCCTGCACTGCCACAACGACCGTGGCACCGGCATCGCCGCCACAGAACTGGGCCTGATGGCCGGTGCCGACCGTGCCGAAGGCTGCCTGTTCGGCAATGGCGAGCGTACCGGCAACGTCGACCTGGTGACCCTGGCACTGAACCTCTACACCCAGGGCATCGACCCACAACTGGACTTCTCCGACATCGACGGCGTGCGCAAGGTGGTCGAAGAATGCAACCAGCTGCCGGTTCACCCGCGTCATCCGTATGTCGGTGACCTGGTACACACTGCGTTCTCCGGCTCGCACCAGGACGCCATCCGCAAGGGCTTCGCCAAGCAGCAGGAAGGCGAGCTGTGGGAAGTGCCGTACCTGCCGATCGACCCGGCCGACATCGGCCGCAGCTACGAGGCCGTGATCCGCGTCAACAGCCAGTCGGGCAAAGGCGGCATCACCTACCTGCTCGAGCAGGAGTACGGCATCAGCCTGCCGCGCCGCATGCAGATCGAGTTCAGCCAGGTGGTTCAGGGTGAAACCGACCGCCTTGGCCTGGAAATGACCGCGCAGCAGATCTACAGCCTGCTGCACAAGGAATACCTCCAGGCCAACAGCCCGTACGCACTGGTCAGCCACCGCCTGCAGGAAGAAAACGGCCACAGCGCAGTGGAAGTGGAAGTCGCCGGTGAAGGCGAAACTACCCTGCACTGGCGCGGCAAGGGCAATGGCGCCCTCGAAGCCCTGGTAGCCGGCCTGCCGGTTGCGGTGGAGATCATGGACTACAACGAGCACGCCATCGGTGCCGGCACCAATGCCAAGGCCGCGGCCTACATCGAACTGCGCGTGGCCGGTGGCCGCCCGGTGCACGGCGTGGGTATCGATGAGAACATCACCACGGCCAGCTTCAAGGCACTGTTCAGCGCGCTGAACCGCTCGCTGAGCCAGCAAGAGGCCAAGGCCGCGTAACTTGCCCCCCCAAAAAAGCCCGCATCTTTGATGCGGGCTTTTTTTTACCCTGGATTCACCAGTTGGACTGTCAGCCAGCTTAAACAACAGTTTAAGAAAAATCAGGCCCGTCAGTCAGTATGAGGACTACCCATTTTCACTTTCAACGAAGCGACTGCCATAGGTGCGAGCCCTAACCCTACGGGCACAATACCCGCAAGTATGGCTACAGCACTGCCAAAAGAACTGCTTATCAACCCTGCCAATGGGACAGAAAGCAGCATCGAAACTTTGAAGAGTGCACTGGTAATTCCGGTGACTCTGCCAAGCAAAGCCGCGGGTACCAGCGCCTGTCTCAATGTCCAAGCTGTAATGATCACATAGGCCCCAAAGAAGCCCACGAAAAAGGCTGACACATAGTAAGACTCAACCGTTCCTAGTCCAAGTGGCGACACCCCTGATGCAGCCATTCCAGCACTGCATGTACACACAGCAATGCGGGTATTTAATGCACGCATCATCCTCGGTGCGACTAATCCGGAAAAAATGGAACCCAAAGCATATGAAACCAAAAGGAATGGTGTTTCGCTGATATTGAATACCCCACTGTCCGCAGCACTCAGGAGCACGAAAAAAAGATAAATAGCTGTGAAGGCATTATTGCCCACGACGATATAAACAACATGCACCAGCGGCTTGTTTTGCACAAGCGCCCTATAGCTGGAGATAAAGGAAGTGGGGACAACCGGGGCGATGCGAGGCGGGAGTTCCAAAGAGGAGTAGCGATACAGAAAACTTGAAAGCAAAAAACAAATGGAAGCACCATAAAATACTACCACCGGATTTTGCAACATCAAAAAATATGAGACGGCGACGGGCGATAGGATGAGCGCACAGTGCTCGACGATAAGTAATCCTGCATTCATGCGCGGGAGTAAATCTTTATGGAGGATACGGGGTATCAGGCAAGCACGAAGATTGCTGAGTATATATATCCCGATGGAAATCACACTTAATAGAACAAACGTCTCTAACAACGTCCATCCCCCTCGCCGAATCGCATACAACGCCACATGACAGCATAGCCCCAGCGCGACCAAGAAACCTAAGGCTCGCGAGCGAACTCCATCCACAAGTCTCCCAGCCCAATAACCAAAGGCAACTGGACCTAAATAAACGGTCGCTCTTAGCAGCGCTGAGAAAACTTCATCCCCCGACCCACTTAGCATGCTTAGCGGTACGTAGATAAAAATCACCTGCGCTGCACACGCCTCGACAGAGAAAGCAAGAAGCAGACATGTTATTGCCTTTGATTGATTGTTCATAATTAACTAGTTACACATCAATCAACGAAGCGTAAATCGCGACCAATCTACCGTCAACCAGCAGATTAGGTTGAATTGTCACCTGACAGTGACAATTTTATCTATGGAAGAGCAAATGTAAAAAAAACCATACAGGGCATTGAGTTTTTCACCAAGTGCGACTAAGACTGAATCAGCAACTCATCCACAACAACAAAAAACGGAGTTTGTGATGTCAAGAAAAAAAACTGTAGGAAGTTTCCGAAAACTATTATTCAACGGCAGGCTCGACCTGATTCTGGAGGCCCACAATGGGCTCTCCGCTAGAATAGTCGAGGAGACGGGCTATCCAGCTATTTGGGCGTCGGGACTCGCTATTTCCTCAGCGATGGGGCTTCGCGATTGCAATGAGGCATCATGGAGTCAGGTCATGGAGGTCGCTCAATGCATAGCTGACGCAGTAAATATCCCTGTTCTTTTCGACGGAGATTCAGGCTTCGGGAATTTCAATAATGTAAGGCACATAGTTAAGCGCCTGTCGCACTATGGGATAGCTGGAGTTTCTTTAGAAGACAAACAGTTTCCTAAAATGAACTCGTTCGTCAGCCATGAGCACGCACTTAGTAGCGTGGATGAATTTTGCGGAAAGATTAAAGCTGCGCAGGATTCGAAACGGGACGATGACTTTATTGTTATTGCTCGTACAGAAGCATTGGTAGCCGGAATGAGTGTCCAGGCGGCTTTGAAACGAGCGGAGCAGTACTACGAAGCAGGTGCCGATGGAATTTTTATACACTCCAAAGAGACAGACGGATTCGACATATTGGAATTCAGTAAGTGCTGGGCAGGACGCTGCCCTTTGATAGTTGCCCCAACAACCTATAAAAACGTGTCGACGGAGCTACTACAGGAAGTTGGGGTCTCGGTGTATATATGTGCAAACCAAATGATGCGGGCCTCATTGCTTGCAATGCGAAATGCAGCAGCACAAATTCATGCAGACAATAGCATCTGCAACATCGACAATAACATCTGCTCGCTCTCCGAAGTATTTCAACTTTTGAACTACGACGAACTAAAGGATGCGGAGCTGATTTATGCTCGACAAGAAAGCTAGCATGCGGGCTGCCTGCCACATGCTCAAAACAATCATGCTTGAATGTAAAGAAGTAAAGCTTAGCAACGGCGAGACACTCTTGGAGCACTCGCTTTGGAGTGCTCACCAAGCATTGACTGAGGGCTGTGCGGAAGAAGTGATTGTCGCAGCGTTGTTCCACGACATTGGCCATTTCCTATGCAACAGTGACCCGGAAATGACTCCATATGAAAAGGACTGCCAGCATGCTGATCTGGGTGCCCAATGGCTAAACCGATGGTTCCCTCAGTCAGTCTGCATCCCCATTCAACTCCATATCGATGCAAAGCGATACTTAATCACCGTTAATGAAAACTACAACGATCAACTGAGTTCGGGATCACTGTCAAGCTTACTTAACCAAGGGGGACGTATGACAAGCGAAGAAATCTTGGCGTTTCAAAACCAGCCATACCACCATGACGCGCTATCCATCCGAAAATTTGATGACACGCCGTATGACAATGGATTCGTGAATGCGTATTCAAGGTATGAAAAAATCATCATGGCCGTAATGAGGTGATGAATGAAAAGGACAATATTGGATGCTCATGTGCATCTGCTCATGTGGAAGCAGCAAGCAGAGCCGGATTGGAACTCAGTGAGCCAGACGCTGAAAGTAGCAAACTTTAATGAACTCGATGCAATCTGCATCACCGAACACATCGAAGCTGATGCTTACGAAAAACTGATGCTGGGTCTATTCTGCAGCAATCGCCTCGGTGGTAGCACGCAGGGAGATGGCTCAGTTATCTGTAACGGTGTCCTTGTGTTACCCGGTGCAGAGCTACATCTCGCGAACAATATGAACATTGGCGTGCATGCTGACCTGGAAACACTGCTGAGTCTTGATCGACGAGCGAGCGCGTATACCCTGGATACGCTTCATGGACTGCTAGAGAAGCGAGGCAGACCTTTTAAACTAGTAGCGCACCATATTTTTTGGCCAGGTAAGACATGCTCAGATCTTGAAGCTTTAAAACGCTGCATAAACGCGATCGAGGTCCCGGCCAAAGACCTCACTAACATACATAAATACTTGACATTAGCATCGACATTAAATCTCGACACTACAGGAGGGTCTGATTCTCACTCATTCATATCCATAGGCGCTTGTAAAACACTTATAAATGAAGATAACACGCACAGTCCACTCACCCTGAAAAAATGGCTGCACAGCCATCACACAACGCACGAACCGGATCGCGACTCATTGCGTTTAACTGCTTTGGCTAGGATCCATCGCCAAACCGACACAGAGAGAAGGGAACCATGAACAACAAAATAACTATTTGCAAAAACAACCTTGAGAGACTCCTTGCTTCGAGAAAGATGACCATGTCACACGTTTGTGATGTGGAGCTCGATGACAAATTCGCTTACTTCGAAAGTATTGAGCAATTGAGAGAGCTTGCTAGCTACTTGGCCTTGCCACTGAGCGATCTTTTTTTAGGTTTTACTATTACCGACTTGGATAATGGCGTAAAAATAGCTAGGCGAGGAACTGGCTTCAAGCGTGAAGAAATCAGAAATGGTACTCATTGCTACACTTATGAGCATTTGGTTACAACCAATCAAGACCCTCGATTAATGGCTCTACGACTGGATGTACGCGCCAACGACTTCCAATGCATGCCTTTGAATGACGGACACTCATCAAAGGAAGTTGTATACGTAACTAAAGGGAGCGTACGGGTTCGGTGGCTGGACTCTGACAATGAGTTTAAAGAAGGGATATTGAACGAGGGCGACTCCATCTTCATTCTCCCCGATGTACCTCACGGGTTTGTCAGCAATGTACCTGGTGAGAAATCAGAAATTATCGCCATCAACTATGGCTAGCATTGAAAACAACAGACCAGGTGGCATAGGATAATTTTCACACTAGCCACCTTCTAGAAAACTAGTCACTGACGCAAGCTCCACCGGCAGGCATCAAGCATGCCGTGCTGCACTCCTTTATCTACTTGAAATTGCAGGTATGCATGCCTTGTGAATTATAGAGGATCAAACCATGACTATCACCGTCGGATTAATTGGCCTAGATCAAATGGGTCATGCCATATGCCATCGACTTCTAGTCACTGGCGTCGAGGTATTAATCCACAACCGCACGTACGAAAAAGCTGAAAAACTGATACACCGAGGGGCACTTTGGAAAAACAACTTGAGAGAGCTCGCAGCTAACGCAAACATTATTCTTGTATGTGTTAGCGGAGAAAGTGCACTACGGGCAATCTATTACTCAGATACTGACGGACTGCTTTATTCGCTCCAAGAAGGAAAAGTCGTAATTGACTTCAGCACCTTATCAGCGGAGTCTGCGGTCAACCTACATGAAGCGTTCGGAAATATCGGTGTGAGTTATATCGAATGCCCGATCTCTGGGGGAGTAATGGGCGCTCTCCAGGGAAAATTATGCTCTATTGTCTCAGGCAATGAACAAGCCTACTCATCGGCACATCCCATACTCATAAAAATCTGCAAAACAATCAACTACGTTAAACAACCTGGAAAGGCACAGCAACTTAAAATCCTCAACAATCTGGCAGAGTCTATCAATCTAGCAGGGGCCCTGGAAGTTATTCATCAAGGGCAGGCGTTGGGCTTGGATCTCGAATCAATGGTGAAGGTATTCACTTCCTGCCGCGGTCGTTCTGCCTACATGCATGTATCGCTGAACTATATACTCTCAGGGTTGACAACTAGTCATGTGACGCTGGCCGTCCGCTGTAAAGATTTGGAATTGGCGCAATCTCAATTACCAGACCTTAAGGCTTATCCAGCAACAGCGATGGCGATCCAATGCTTCATCGACGCCAGACACGCCTTTGGCGACGACGTTGACCAATGCCAATACTTTTCACTACTCGCTCAACGACGGAGTGTTACATCATGAATCCACGTCAAGATATTATCGTCGAAGACACGACATTACGAGATGGCGAGCAAGCACCTGGCATTTCGTTTGGAAGAGCAACTAAACTAAAGATATTCGATGCCCTTATCGACGCGGGCATACGCTGGATTGAAGGCGGTATATATGCGATGGGCGGCACTGAGAGCCGAACATTAAGTGAGATGCTAGAGCGCACACAGGGAACTGATATTCGACTGGTAGGCTGGAATAGAGGGATACGTGCAGACGTAGAAGCATCACTCGACGCAGGCTACCGATACATACATATCGGGTTACCCACTTCAGAGGTCCACCTGAAGCACAGCATAAACAAATCAAAGGACTGGCTTGTCAGACAGGCATGCGAATTAATAGACTGTGCAAAGCAACGCGATGTATTTGTCTCAATCAGCGCTGAAGATGTTGCCCGCTCAGACTTGTCATTTGTCGTTGATTATGCCGGCCACATCTGCGAAGCGGGAGCCGATAGGTTACGGCTCTCTGACACGATTGGAGTGCTTACGCCTGAACAGTACCACTCCATCATCCGTACAGTGGTATCCGCAGTGGAGATTGATACCCAGTGCCATGCTCATAACGACTTCGGCCTCGGTGTAAGCAATACATTATCCGGTTTGCAGGCAGGCGCAAAATATTTTCATGCCACTGTAAACGGTATTGGTGAACGAGCGGGAATGCCTGACCTGGCGCAAATGGTAATGTCCCTAAAAATTCAATACGGGATTGACCTTGGTGTTAAGCCGGAAAAGCTTCAAACACTCTCTGAGATTGTCGCCAATGCAACTGGCTCTCAAATCAATCCTTGGCAGCCCATCGTGGGCAGCAACATTTTTTCTCACGAGTCAGGTATTCACACAAAAGGTACTCTCAACAACGGCAAGTCATTCGAGCCTTACGACCCAAGCGTGATGGGGCGCGAACGTCACATTATCGTCGGTAAACATTCTGGACGCGCCTCAATAAAATACGCATTGGACCAATTGCAAATCACATGCTCAGATGATGAAGTCCAGCAATTACTGCAATTGGTAAGAGAGGTATCCATGATTAAATCAAGTGCCATAACTCTTACCGATGTGGCCATGCTTTGCTCCACTATAAAGAAAGGAAGGCAACATGGAGTTTAACATCACAGCAAGACTCGATGACCTTCAGAAACTAATACAAAAACGAAAAATGACTTTAGATAATATTCGAGACCTCTATGATAGAACCATCGACGGCATTACAATTAACTCTACGCAGCTTAAAAATATTGCCCAACATCTTAACGTCACAGCAGCCTATGTGATTGACGAATTAGGCGGCGAGTACGATAAATCTCAAAGCTGCGTTTTCGGCGGACTCATCCGATTCGATCGCCTACGGCACGTGCAGGGTGAGCCTGCCTATTTTTACCGCCACTTACTCAAGACAACTTCAGATAAAAATCTGCTGGTACTCAGGACTACCCCTCTATTCCCATCGGCCGAGAAGGCAATACTAAACGCCGGACATAAGGCTAGAGAATTCGTATACATTCTCTCTGGGACAGTAGGGGTTAAATGGGGAAGTCATCCACATCTTCACAACGAGGTACTAAATGAGGGAGATTCCATTTTCATTGAAGAATGGACTCCTCATTGTTTCTATAAACTTGAACCGGATTCACAAATTCTCGCGATTGACTACCTTTAACTACTGTCACAGTCGCTGAGCCGGGAGAAAGCCAAGTCGACTTAAGCGGTGCCGCGATGAACGAGAAAGTCCGCATATTTGATGCGGGCTTTTTTAACCTATACCGGCCTTTCGCGGGTCAACCCGCTCCCATAGAGACTTCACAGAATTCGAACGCTGTGCAATGCCTGTGAAAGCGGGTTTACCCGCGAAAGGGTCGGCACTGGCAATTCAAAAACGCCGGGCAAAAAAAGGGGCGCCGACCAAGCGCCCCATAAGCCGTAAAGCACACAACAAATTCAGTATCAGTCCAGCAAAGCCATCGCCTCGGCGCTGCACGCTTCGATCCGCGCCCAGTCGCCGTTCTTGATCCAGCTGCTGTCGAGCATCCAGGTGCCGCCCACGCACATCACATTGGGCAGCGCCATGTAGTTGCGCACGTTGGCCGGGTTGACGCCACCGGTAGGGCAGAATCGAATATCACCGAACGGGCCACCAAAGGCCTTGATCGCTGCCACGCCACCGCTGATTTCCGCCGGGAACAGCTTGAAGCGGCGATAACCCAAGGCATAACCCATCATGATTTCCGAAGGCGTGCTGATGCCCGGCAACAATGGGATATCGCTGTCGACTCCAGCTTCGAGGATGTCCTGAGTAATCCCCGGGGTAACGACAAACTGCGCGCCCGCCGCCTCGACTGCGGCAAACATGCCGCGATCGAGCACCGTACCAGCACCGACACACAGTTCCGGACGCTGCTCACGCAGGACCTGAATAGCCTTCAGGCCATACTGCGAGCGCAGGGTTACTTCCAAGGTGCGGATACCACCTGCGGCCAAGGCATCGGCCAGCGGCAAGATATCTTCCTCACGGGCGATGGTGATCACCGGCAGGATGCGCGCCGCCCCACAGATCGCATCGATCCGGGCGGCTTTCTCGGCCATCGAGAGCAGAGGCTGGGGGCGTTCAAGGGTGGTCATGACAGTGGATCCTTTGCTCATGGGCACCAGTAGATGTCCAGGGGGTCGTGAAGAAAGGCGCGAATCGGCATTTCATTGAAGTCGTTGCCCGCCAGCGCGGCGCGCAGGGTAGCGAGTTTGCCCGGGCCCTGCACGGACAGCGCGATGAAAGCGGCGCTGGCCAGCAGCGAACGGGTCAGCGAGAGGCGCTGGTGCGGCACGCTCGGCGCCAGCAACGGCAGGCAACGGCGCTTGCTGTTCAGGTCCAGGCCCTCGGCGAGATTCGGGCTGTTGGGAAACAGCGAAGCCGTATGGCCATCATCGCCCATGCCCAGTACCAGCACGTCGATAGCCGGCAGATCGGCCAGGACCTGGTCGGCCTTGGCAGCCGCTGCTTCGAGGTTTTCGGCCTGATGATACAGGCCGACAAAACGAGCCTTGGCAGCGCCCCCTTGGAACAGATGGCGAGCCAGCAAACCGGCGTTGCTGTCAGCGTGCTCCACCGGCACCCAGCGCTCGTCGGCCAGGCTGACGGTGACCTTCGACCAGTCCAGCGCCTCGGTCGCCAGCTTCTCGAGGAACGGCACCGGGCTGCGGCCACCGGACAACACCAGGCAGGCCTGCCCTTTCGCAGCAATGGCTGCGCGCAAGCGGTCGGCCACATCAGCAGCCAATGTTGCCGAGAGCACGCGGGCATCATCCAGTTGATGCGCCTTGACGGATGTCGGCAGTTGCAATTCAGATATCCCCATACCACGCCCTCCCATCACGCGTAATCAGTGCAATCGAGCTCATCGGCCCCCAGGACCCCGCCGCATACGGCTTGGGCGCATCGCCTGCGCTCTGCCAGCCCGCGATCAACTGGTCGCACCACTTCCAGGCATATTCGATTTCATCCTTGCGCACGAACAGGTTCTGGTTGCCGCGCATCACCTCAAGCAGCAGGCGTTCGTAGGCATCCGGGATCCGCGCGGTGCGCCAGGTGTCGGAAAAATTCAGCTGCAAGGGACCGCTGCGCAGTTGCATGCCTTTGTCCAGGCCCTGCTCCTTGGTCATCACCCGCAAAGAAATGCCTTCACTCGGTTGCAGGCGGATGATCAGTTTGTTGCCGACCTGCAAACGTTGCTCCGGGGCGAAGATGTAGTGCGGCGTCTCCTTGAAGTGGATGACGATCTGCGACAGCTTCTGCGGCATGCGCTTACCGGTACGCAGGTAGAACGGTACGCCCGACCAGCGCCAGTTACGAATGTCGGCACGCAGGGCGACGAAGGTTTCCGTGTCGCTCTGGGCGTTGGCGTTGTCTTCTTCCAGGTAACCCGGCACCGGCTTGCCGTCGCTGTAGCCGGCAATGTACTGGCCGCGCACCACGCGGGTACTCAAGCCCTCGCCGGTGATCGGCGCAAGGGCTTTGAGCACCTTGACCTTCTCATCGCGGATGCTGTCGGCCGACAGCTCGCTGGGCGGGTCCATGGCGATCAGGCACAACAGCTGCAGCAGGTGATTCTGAATCATGTCGCGCAGCTGCCCGGCCTTGTCGAAATAGCCCCAGCGGCCTTCGATGCCGACCTTCTCGGCCACGGTGATTTCCACGTGGGAGATGGAGTTCTGGTTCCACTGGGTTTCGAACAGGCTGTTGGCGAAGCGCAGGGCGATCAGGTTCTGCACCGTCTCCTTGCCCAGGTAATGGTCGATGCGGTAAACACGGCTTTCCGGGAAGAACCGCGCCACGGCGTCGTTCACCCGGCGCGATGACTCAAGATCGTGCCCGATGGGCTTTTCCAGCACCACCCGGGTGCGCGCGGCAAGGCCCGCCTTGTCGAGGTTTTCGCAGATCGCGCCATACACGGCAGCCGCAGTGGCGAAATAGGCAATCAACGGCAGCTCGGCAGGTACCTGCTCGGCCAGGGCCTGGTAGCCCTCCGGCTGCAGGAAGTCCAGGTGCTGGTAGCTCAGACGCCCCAGAAAACGCCCCAGCGCCGCAGGTTCCAGATCGGCCTCCGCCACGTGCTTGCGCAGATGAGCCTCGATGGTATTCAGGTGCTCCTGCACGCTGCCAGGCTCGCGGGCAAGCGCCAGCAAGCGAGTATCGGCGTGCAGCAAATTGGCGCGGTCGAGCTGGTAGAGCGCAGGAAATAGCTTGCGCAATGCCAGGTCGCCCAGGGCGCCGAACAGGGCAAAGGTGCAAGGTTCAACACTGATCGCAGCCATGATGTTGGTTCTTTCCTAAAGTTGGCCTAGGAATACCGCTTTCACATACGGTTTTCAAGAGAAAATGTAGTAAAAACCACAACATTACACACAAGTGTTACAGATAAGTGGTGCGCCACCCGTACCGACAGTACGATAGACGACCGTGCAAAAAGCCTGCTGCTTCGCCAGCCGGCTGTCTTCCCGACCCAAGGACACACCCATGGACCGCGTGCGAAACCTCCTGGAGCAGATCCAGGGACGCCTCGACGAGCTGAACAAGGCCGAACGCAAAGTCGCCGAAGTCATCCTGCTCAACCCGCAACAAGCCACCCGTTTCAGCATTGCCGCACTGGCCCAGGCGGCCAAGGTCAGCGAACCGACCGTCAACCGTTTCTGCCGTTCGTTCGGCGTCAGCGGTTACCCCGAGCTCAAGCTGCAGCTGGCGCAAAGCCTGGCCAGTGGCGCGGCCTATGTCAGCCGCGCCGTCGAGGCCGATGACGATCCTGCAGCCTACACCCAGAAAATCTTTGCCAGTGCCATCGCCTCGCTCGACAGCGCCTGCCAGCAGCTTGACCCGCAGCAGGTCAGCCGCGCCGTGGACATGATGATCCAGGCCCGGCAGATCCACTTCTTCGGCCTGGGCGCTTCTGCTCCGGTAGCCCTGGACGCCCAGCACAAGTTCTTCCGTTTCAACCTCGCCGTCTCGGCCCACGCCGACGTGCTGATGCAGCGCATGCTGGCTTCTGTGGCCCACACGGGCGACTTGTTCGTGATCATCTCCTACACCGGGCGCACCCGCGAACTGGTGGAGGTGGCGCGCCTGGCCCGGGAAAACGGCGCCTCGGTGCTCGGCCTGACCGCCGCCGGCTCACCCCTGGCCCAAGCGTGCAGCCTGAGCCTGCACATCCCGCTGCCGGAAGACACCGACATCTACATGCCGATGACGTCGCGGATCATCCAGCTGACCGTGCTCGACGTACTCGCCACCGGGATGACCCTGCGCCGCGGCGTGGACTTCCAGCCGCACCTGCGCAAGATCAAGGAAAGCCTCAACGCCAGCCGCTACCCGATCGAGGACGACGAACTCAGCTGAGCCGGTGCGCCTGCAGCCGCAGATGAGCGCGCTGGCCCGGCGCCAGGCTCAGACCTTCACCGCTGCCGCTGGCCGCCTCGACACAGACGAAACCCTGGCACTCGCGCCCGCTCACACCCATCAACGGGCGGTTGCCTGGGTGCCAGACCACAGTATCGTCGCTGTCACCCGTATCGATACACAGTTCACGCTGCCAGGCCGGGTCCTGCAACTGCACGCGCGGCGTGCCGGGGTAGACCTTCTGGCAGCCGCCCTTGAGCTTCAATGCGCCCTCCTCGCGGCAGGCTTGCCGGCTCAGACGGTCATAGCCTTCGATATCTTCAAGCCCGGACAGCGCTATCTCGGAAACGTCACTGATACGCCAGTAGGCCAGCAGTGCATGGCTCAACTGGCAGGGTTCGCTGTCCTGGTGCTCGGTACTCAGGCCCAGTTCCATGCGGCTGCCCAGGCGGGCATGCAGGTCGACCTGCCAGTCGCACAAGTCCAGCCGCCACTTCAGGCTCACGCCCTCCTCGTCCTCCCGGCTGTCCACCAGCTTCCAGTCCAGCAGGCGCGCCCAGCCATGGGCCGGCCACAGGTCCTCGCTGGGGTGGCGGCCATACCACGGCCAGCACACCGGCACGCCGCCACGGATTGCCCCCACCTGCGGCCACTGTTCGGCGCACCATAGCCATGGCCGCTCGCCGGCCGGCTGGAAGTGCAGCAACTGTGCGCCCTGGCGGCTGAAAACCGCCTGGCAGCAGGGGTGATCGATGATCAGCACATCGCGCTGCTGGTAACGCTCCCACTCGAATGTCGGCCTCGGCCTCTGTACGGAAAAGAAGCGATGTAGCGGATGTTCAGGCATGGTTCCAAGCTCTTGTTGTTTGAGATAGCGCTGTCTCGGCCTATCCCCGACAACCACTGCAAGCCAGTGGATGCCGGGAGCCGTTTTTGGATTGGCGTAAATTTACAACAAATGTGCTCAGAATGACGACTGAATCTTCAACCCTGCGACCAGCGCGTTGTCCACCTCATCCACGCCACCCGGGCTCTTGATGTACTGAAGGTTCGGGCGCACGGTCAGCCAGTTGGTCACATGGAAGCCGTAATAGAGTTCGGCGTTGTACTCGGTACGCTGCAGCGGCACGAAGCCCGGGTTGTCGTAGTCATTGATGCCGCTCTGGGCGTTGAGCTGTTCGGCGCGCTTCTTCACATCATCGTTGACGTGGATGCGGGCGACACCAAAGCCGATATCATCCTTGGGCCGGGCATCGAAGGCACCTTTGTACACCAACCCCACCTGCTGGTAGTTGTCGACCACGTTGGTGGCCTTGTCGTGCACGGTGAAGTTGGCGAACAGGCTGAGACCGCGGCTGACGTCGCCGCCGTGGGCGGTGACCTGCTGCTGCGCAACCACCCACCAGCCGTGTTTGCTGGAGTGTGACTTGAAGCCGGCGCCGCTGATCCCTTGCGGGTTGCCATTGACGTCTTCGTAGACGTCTTCGGCGTCAGCCGTGCTGTAGTAATAGCCCAGGCGATACTCGCCCGGCAGGCCGTTGACCTTGGGCGACCAGACGGCCTCCACCGGCAGGATCGCACCCTTGGTGCCGCTGCCGCTAAGCTTGAAGCCGTTGCCGGTTTCCAGGTTGGAGGGGTTCTGCTCGAACGCGCCGACCTGCACGAAGAACTCTGGCGTGATGTTGTACTTGACCCGCAGCGCCCACTGGCTGACCGGCCAGTTGTACCAGATGCCGCCGACCCAGTTGCCCACCTGCGACCCGCAGAAGGCCAGGTTCTGGAAGTCGCAAGGGAAGCTGTTGAAGTCCTCGCCCTCGCCGAAACGGCCGAATTTCACATCCAGGGCACCGTCGAAGTACTTCTGCTTGACCCACATCTGGGTAAGACGCCAAGTCTGGCCGCGCCCCCATACCTCCTGCACCGAGCTGAACTGCCCGGCACGGGGGTCGCTGATGCGGTCATTGGAGAGGTTGCGGCCACTGCGCTCGGTGATTGCCAGCTTGAACTCGGCATCGTGCCAGCCAAAGATCTTCTGCAGGTCCAGGTGCGCGCCGAGGGCGAACTGGTCACTGTAGCGTGCCGTCTTGTCGTCGTTGTAGCCGCCATTGAGGTTACCGGCGACCTCGCCCACATAGTCGAGGGTGAAGTCATAGCCTTTTTCCAGCAGTTCGGTGCGAGTACCGCCCCAGTCGCCGGTCATCCATTTCGATTCGCTGGAGAAGGCCTCGGCGGCCTGCACCCCGCTACTCCCAACTATGGCCAGCAGGGCCAGCGAGCCCAAGGTCCTTATGCGATTGCGCTGTTCCATCCCTTTGCGTCCTCTTTTTCTTATTGATGGTTTCGACGATTCAACGGCTCTTGAGGTGAGTCACGTTGTCCTTCAGTGAAGCGTTGGCAGTATTCAAGTCCAGGCGTTCGCCGCTGGCGGCGTCGAACAGCAGCACCCGTGCCGGGTCGAACTGCAGGTTCAGGCTGTCACCGACCCGGCACGCCACATCCGGCGCCAGGCGGCAGCACACTTTGGTCTGGTTGAGGGTAACGAAGACCAACAGGTCAGGGCCGGTAGGTTCGGTTACCTGCACCTCGGCGCGAATGCCCGGCAGGCCGTTGCCCTCCCCCGTACCCAGGCTGATTTGCTCCGGGCGGATGCCGAGGATGATCTCGCGCCCGTCCAGCTCGTCACCGGCCACACCCAACGGCAGCTCGCAACGTGCCTGGCCGCTGTCGAGCAGGGCCAGCAGGCGCCCGTCCTGCCTGGTCAGGCGTACCGGTATGAAGTTCATCGGCGGCGAGCCGATGAAGCTGGCAACGAACTGATTGGCCGGGTCGTTGTAGATCTGCTGCGGGGTACCGAACTGCTGAATGATGCCGTCCTTCATCACCGCAACCTTGTCGCCCAGGGTCATGGCCTCGATCTGGTCGTGGGTGACATACACCGTGGTGGTCTTGAGCCGCTGGTGCATCAGTTTCATTTCCGTGCGCATCTCGACGCGCAGCTTGGCGTCGAGGTTGGACAACGGCTCGTCGAACAGGTAGATCTTCGGCCGCCGCGCCAAGGCGCGGCCCATCGCCACCCGCTGCTGCTGGCCACCGGACAACTGCGCCGGCTTGCGTGAAAGCAGGTGTTCGATCTGCAACAGCTTGGCCACACGCGCCACTTCCTCGTCGATGGCAGCCTGCGGCATCTTGCGGATCTTCAGGCCGAACTCGATGTTCTCGCGCACGCTCATGGTCGGGTACAGCGCGTAGGACTGGAACACCATGGCGATATCACGATCCTTGGGGCTCATGCCGCTGACATCCTGGTCATCGATGAGAATCGCGCCACCGGTGATGTTCTCAAGGCCTGCGATGCAGTTCATCAAGGTCGACTTACCGCACCCCGAAGGGCCGACCAATATCAGGAATTCGCCGTCTTTGATCGACAGCTGGATGTCCTTGAGCGTATCCGGCAGGCCGCTGCCGTAGGTCTTGTTCACATTACGAAGTTCAAGCGTTGCCATGACTTACCCCTTGACGGCGCCGGCTGTGAGCCCGCGAACGAAATACTTGCCTGCCACCACATAGACCAGCAGGGTTGGCAGGCCAGCGATCATCGCCGCCGCCATGTCGACGTTGTATTCCTTGGCCCCGGTACTGGTGTTGACCAGGTTGTTCAGGGCTACGGTGATCGGTTGCGAGTCGCCACTGGAGAACACCACGCCGAACAGGAAGTCGTTCCAGATCTGGGTGAACTGCCAGATCAGGCAGACCATGATGATCGGTGTCGACATCGGCAGGATGATGCGGCGAAAAATGGTGAAGAACCCGGCACCGTCCAGGCGTGCGGCCTTGACCAGCGCATCGGGAATGCTCACGTAGAAGTTGCGGAAGAACAGCGTGGTGAAGGCCAGGCCGTAGACCACATGCACCAGCACCAGGCCACTGGTGGTGCTGGCCAGGCCCAACTTGCCGAGGGTGAACGAGGCTGGCAGCAGCACCGTCTGGAACGGCAGGAAGCAACCGAACAGCAGCAAGCCGAAAAACAACTGCGACCCGCGGAAGCGCCACATCGACAGCACATAACCGTTGAGCGCACCGATGGTGGTCGAAATCAGCACCGCCGGTACGGTGATCATGATCGAGTTCCAGAAGTACCCGCTGACCGTGCTCCAGGCCTTGACCCAACCGATGCCGCTGACCACGGTCGGCCAGCTCAGCAGGTTGCCGGTACTGATGTCCTCCGGGGTCTTGAAGCTGGTCAGCAGCATCACCACCAGCGGCACCAGGTAAAGCAGCACGGCCATCAGCAATACAGCGTGAATGGCGATGCGGCTGATGCTCGGCACCGCTTTGTCGACAGGGCTATGCATGGCGTTTGCTCCGCAGCTCCGAGTACAGGTAAGGCACGAGGATCGCCAGGATCGCCCCGAGCATGAGGATGGCGCTGGCCGAGCCCATGCCCATCTGGCCGCGGCTGAAGGTGAACGAATACATGAACATCGCCGGCAGGTCGGATGAGTAGCCCGGGCCACCGGCGGTCATTGCGGCCACCAGGTCGAAGCTCTTGATCGCGATGTGCGAGAGGATCATCAGCGAACTGAAGAACACCGGGCGCAGGCTCGGCAGCACGACGGTCCAGTAGATGCGTGGCAGGCTTGCGCCATCCATCTGCGCAGCACGGATGATCGACTGGTCGACCCCGCGCAGGCCGGCCAGGAACATCGCCATGATGAAGCCCGAGGCTTGCCACACGGCAGCGATCACCAGGCAGTACACCACCCGGTCGGGGTCGATCAGCCAGTCCAGGCGAAACCCTTCCCAGCCCCAGTCACGCAACAGCTTGTCCAGGCCCATGCCAGGGTTGAGCAGCCACTTCCAGGCGGTACCGGTGACGATCATCGATAAAGCCATCGGGTACAGGTAGACCGTGCGGATGAAACCTTCGCGGCGGATGCGCTGGTCAAGCAGCACCGCCAGCAGCACGCCGATGGCCAGGCTGATACCGATGAACAGCCCGCCGAACACCAGCAGGTTCTTGCTGGCCACCCACCAGCGATCGTTGTCGAACAGCCTGGCGTATTGCGCAAGGCCCGCCCACTTGTAAGTCGGCAGGAAGGTCGAGGTGGTGAAAGACAGGACGAACGTCCACAGGATGTAGCCGTAAAAGCCCACCAGGACGATGAACATGCTGGGTGCCAGCACCAGCTTGGGTAGCCAGCGCTGCAGAGCGTCCAGGGGAGAGGCCCGCAGTCGGGCGGTTGCTGTAGTCATGATTCACCTTGAAGGCACTGCCCATCTGCTGTAGGAGCGGCCTTGCGTCGCGAAAGGGCTGCGCAGCAGCCCCAGGGGCTCGAGAACAAAGACAGACCGTCGAACCTGGCTTGCAGGCCTGGGGACCGCTTCGCGGTCCTTTCGCGACACAAGGCCGCTCCTACAAGAGCAATCGTGCCTGCCTTGAGCTTGGTTACTTGGCCGATCTGATCGCCGCCGCCAGCTTCTTCGCTGCATCGGCAGGGTCGGCCTTGGGGTCGTTGATGTAGTTGGTCACCACATCGAAGAAGGCGCCCTGCACGGCCAGCGTGGTGGCCATGTTGTGCGCCATGCTCGGCTGCAGGCCACCGGTTTTGGCGTCGGCCATGAAGTCCTTGGCAGAAGTCTGGGCGCAAGCGTCGAAGCCGTAGGTGCCCATGTCCGCGAGCATGTCGTTACGCACGGGAATGGAGCCTTTGTTGATACTGAAGACCTTCTGGAAGTCCTGGCCAAGCACCTTCTTGGCGATGTCCTGCTGGCCAGCGGCCGTGCCCTCGTCGTTCTGCTTGAACACCACCAGTGAGTCGATGTTGTACAGGAAAGCCTTGTCGGTACCAGGGAACGCGACGCACTGATAGTCCTTGCCGGCGGTCTTCTTGGCCAGGGTCCACTCGCTCTTGGCCCAGTCACCCATGATCTGCATGCCGGCCTTGCCATTGATGACTTTGGCTGCTTCCAGGTTCCAGTCCTGGCCTTTGCCGTCGGGGTCCATGTAGGTGGCGACCTTTTTCAGCTCGGTCAGCGACTTGACCATCTGCGGCCCGGTCAGCGTGGCTTCATCGAGGTCGACCAGCGCTTTCTTGTAACCGTCCGCCCCCATCACCGACAGCACCACACTCTCGAACACCGTGCTGTCCTGCCATGGCTGGCCGCCGTGGGCGAGCGGGATGAAGCCGGCGGCCTTGAGCTTGTCGGCGGCGGCGTAGAATTCGTCGAGGGTGGTCGGCGCCTTGTCGATGCCGGCCTTCTTGAACACTTCGGGGTTGATCCACAGCCAGTTGATGCGATGGATGTTCACCGGCACAGCCACGTAGTCGCCTTCGTACTTGACGGTGTCGGCGACCTTCTTGTCGAGCAGCGAGTCCCACTTTTCTTGCTTGGCCACATCCTTGAGCACATCCGGGTCCAGCAGGCCGGTGGCAGCCCAGTCCTGGATGTCCGGCCCCTTGATCTGGGCAACGCCGGGCGGGTTACCGGCCACGGCGCGGCTCTTGAGCACGGTCATGGCCGTGGCGCCACCACCGCCGGCAACCGCACCATCCTTCCAGGTGAAGCCATCCTTCTCGACCTGGGCCTTGAGCACATCGACTGCCGCTTTTTCACCACCGGATGTCCACCAGTGAACCACTTCGACACTGCCTTTGGAGTCGGCGGCGAGAGCACTGAGCGGGAACAGGGAGGCGAAGGAAATCGCGGCAGCGAGTCGGAGAGTCGAATTCATCGGAGTACCTTTCTTGTTGTTATGCCGGGCAAGTCGAGCGCTTGCATTGCATGGAGTCTAATCAGAGTGCCCGCTGCGCCAGGTAACGAAGCGATGCGTGAATGTCATCGTTTGGTTACATTGCGCGCCAGTGCGCTCGCCAGGCTGGGTGCCAGGGGCAGCGTTGGCAGCAGTACAGCCTGGTAGGCGTGATAAAGGTCTGGCTTGCCTGCCCAGATCGTCGCCGCTGGCTGGTTGTCCGGGCCGAGTTCGTGGTGCCAGCTTCCGGCTGCGCGGTCGATGAAATGAGTGTCGATGAACGTCCAGAAGCGCCGGTACCATTGCTCGTACTGCTGCTCGCCGGTTCGCCGCAGCAGCGCTGCGGCACTGGCGCACGCTTCGGCATGCACCCAGTGCAGGCGCTCGCGCACCCTGGGCTGATTGTCCCAGCCCAAGGTGTAGACGATGCCCTCGGCACCATCGACGCTCCAGGCATGCTGGCAGGCATTGGCGAACAGGCCCCGCGCGCAGGCCAGCAGCCATGCCGGGGCAGGAAGCCCGGCCTGACGCCGCGCAGCCTCAAGGTGCAGGACCAGACGGGACCACTCGAACGCATGGCCAGGCGTTGTGCCGTATGGGCGGAAGTGATCTGCGGGATTGTCCCGGTTATATTCGGGCAGCGGTTGCCAGTGCACATCGAAATGTTCGATCACCCGGTGGTCACTGGCGCCAGCATGGCCGTGAATGATGCGCTCGACGATACGCAGGGCGCGCTCCAGCCAAAGTACATCGCCCGTCACATCTGCCAGGGCGAGGAAGGCCTCAGTGGCGTGCATGTTGCTGTTGGCGCCGCGATAAGCTTCAGGCTGCTGCCAGTCGCTGGAGAAGGACTCGCGCATCGCACCCTCTTGCTCACTCCAGAAACGCTCCTCGATGACCCGTATCGCCTGCGCCAGCAACCCCTGTGCTCCCGCAGCGCCCGCCACGACGGCAGAGCTGGCGGCAAGCGCGACGAAGGCATGCAGGTAAGCCGCCTTGCCGTTGTCGCCCTGGCCGTACGGGCGGGCGAACCAACCGCCGTACCCGGCGTCGCGCAAAGGCCCGCACAAGGCCTGCACACCGTGCTGCACCAATGCCAGGCAGCCTGGCGCCCCCTGAAGGTGGGCCAGGGCGAAGCTGTGGGTCATGCGTGCGGTGTTCATGGTTTCGGCGACAGCCGTAGGGGGCAGCTTGCCGCGGGCGTCGAGATTGCCGAAACCTTCAGGGGCTTGCGAGGCCTTGGCGAAAGAGAGCAGCCGCTGGCCCTCGCTTGTGAGCCAGGCGGTATGTTCCGGGGAATCGATGTAGTCCATGCGCCCGCGTCTTCCCTGTGTGAGGTTTGCAGATTCTAGCCAGCCGTCCTGGCTGGGATGTCACGAAGGCTTGCGGTTATGTCACCGGTCGGTGACATTCCTTCACTCAACGCCACGCGGCAGATAAAGGGTCACGCGCAACCCACCCTCGCGCAAATTGAGCAAGCTCACCTCACCCCCATGGCTATGGGCAATGTTGCGGGCGATCCCCAGCCCCAAGCCATACCCTTGCTGCTGCCCGGCGAGCCTGAAGTGCGGCTCGAACACCTGCTCAAGCTGCCGCTGTGGCACACCCGGCCCGTGGTCATCCACCTGCAGGACAAAGCCCTGTGCGCTGTCGATGATGCGCAGGCGGGCCCGCTCGCCGTACTTGATGGCATTGTCTATCAGGTTGCCGATGCAGCGGCGCAAGGCCAGCGGCTTGCCGGGGTACGGCGCCAGGGCCTGGCCTTCGACGGTGATGCGGCCATCCCCCAGATACGGCTCGGCAAGAATCTCCAGGACCTGGTTGAGGTCGACCGGCTCGATGTTCTCGTGGATGTCAGTGTCTTTCACGCATTGCAAGGCGCCTTTGACCAACAGCTCCAGCTCATCCAGATCCTGGCTGAACTTGGCCTGCAGGCGCTCATCTTCCAGCAGTTCGACGCGCAGCCGCAGCCGAGTGATGGGCGTGCGCAGGTCGTGGGAAATGGCGCTGAACAACTGGCTGCGCTCGGTGAGGTAGCGGCTGATGCGTTCACGCATGCTGTTGAACGCACGCCCGACCTCGACCACCTCGCTGCCACCGCCCTCGGGCACTGGCGCCACATCGGCGCCCAGCGACAGGTCCCGCGCGGCCCGCGCCAGGCGCTTGAGTGGCCAGCTCTGCCAGTGCACCAGCAGGCCGATGAACAGCAGTAGCAAGGCGGTGGTCAGGACGATGAAGCCGATCTGCTGGCGTGGCAGGCGCTCGGCTTCAAGGCTGGTGTAGGGCTCAGGCAGCAACGAGGCGATGTACAGCCACTCGTCTTGGCCCAGGCGAATCTGCGTGACCAGTACAGGCGGATTGAGTGGTTCCAGGGTCAGCGAGTAATGCGCCCAGGAACGCGGCAGCTCATCGAGCTTCAGGCCGCTGTTGAAGATGCGCAGGTCATCGGGGGCGACGAACTCGACGGAAACTTCCATCTGTGCGCCCAGCCGCTCATGCAGTACCTGCTGGAACACATCGATCACCGCCTGCTTGCGCGGTGTTATGGGCAATACCGGCATGTCCAGCGGCTTGTCGTTGAGCGACACGAAAAAACGCGTACCACCCATGCTGCGCAACTGGTCCAATACCATCGGCCGATAAGCCACCGGCAAGGAACGGAAATAACTGACGCTGGCACTCATCGAATGGGCCAGGCTGCCGGCACTGGCGCGCAAGCCCTGAAGCTGGCTGGCACGTAACTGCGCGACCCAGATGACGCTGGACAAACCTTGAGCCAACAACACCACCAGCAAGGTCAACAGCAGCATGCGCCCCAGCAGCGAGCGCGGCACCAGGCGCCAGCGCCGCTCAGGAAGCACAGCAGACATGCGCAGCCAGCAGGTAGCCACTGCCGCGCACAGTGCGGATCAGCCGTGGCGGTTTGTCGGTGTCGCGCAGACGCTGACGCAGGCGGCTGACCGCCATGTCAACGATACGGTCCAGCGGCATTGGCTCACGGCCACGGGTAGCGTTGCCGATGGTATCGCGGTCGAGGATCTGCTGAGGGTGATCGAGAAACAGCTTGAGCAGTGCGAAATCGGCACCGGAGAGGATCACCTCTTCGCCATCGCGGTGGAACAGGCGGTGGCTGACCGTGTCCAGGCGCCAGTCGTCGAAGGCCAGTACCGCTGTGGCTGGCGCGGCCTGGCCGAATTCCGCGCGACGCAGCAGGGCCTTGATTCGCGCCTGCAGTTCCCGCGGGCTGAACGGCTTGCCCAGATAATCGTCCGCACCAAGCTCAAGGCCGATGACCCGGTCGGCCTCGTCGGAGCTGGCGGTCAGCATGATGATCGGCACCCGCGATTGACGCGGGTGCTGGCGCACCCAGCGACACAGGCTGAAGCCGTCCTCGTCGGGCAGCATCACATCGAGAATGACCAGATCGCAGTGAGTGTTTTCCAGCGCGTGGCGAAAACCCTGGCCATCGGCTTCGGCGTGCACCTGGAAACCGGCGCGACTCAGGTAGGTTTGCAACAGCTCTCGGATTTCCTGATCGTCGTCGACCATCAGGATCGATTTTCCGGCAGTGCTCAAGGTATCCCGCCCTCTTGTTGTCACAGGTCTTTTGCCTGCTGTGAGGGCCGCAAGCGGCCCCCTATCAATGATCCAGAGCCTGCTGTAATGCCACGCCGGCGCCCAGCAGTCCAGAAAACTCTGCCGTCACCAGCCACACCGGCACACCGGCGAAGTACCCGCTCATGCAGCCCTTGTCGGCAAAACTTGCAGCGAACCCGCTGCGCATGAACAGTTCGGCAAACCGCGGGATGACGCCGCCAACAATATAAACACCACCGCGTGCACCCAGGGTCAGTACATTGTTACCTGCCACGCGCCCCAGGAAGCGGCAGAACTGTTCGACCACCGCCAATGCCCGTGGCTCACCACTCAGGGCGGCATCGGTAATTTCTGCGGGGGTCTTGTACCGTACCGTATCACCGTCCAGCGCACAGATGGCCTGGTACAAACGCACGAGGCCACCACCGCTGAGCACGGTTTCAGCGCTGACATGGCCAATCTGCCCATGAATCTGCTGATGGATCGCCGCTTCGCGGGCATTGCCCACCGGCAGGTCGACGTGCCCTCCCTCACCGGGCAGCGCCAGCCAATGCTGCTCACCGAGGCGCAGCAGGCTGCCGACGCCAAGGCCGGTGCCCGGACCGATCACCAGTGCAGGTCGCGCCGGGTCGGCCTGGCCGGGGCAGACCTGGCGCACCTCATCCCCTTGCAGGCGGGTCATGCCCAAGGCCATCGCCGTGAAGTCGTTGATCAGCAGCAACTGTTCAACCTGCAACGTCTTGCAGAATGCGCTGCGGCTCAGCCGCCAATGATTGTTGGTGAAGCGGAATTCATCACCGTCGACCGGCCCGGCCACCGCCAGGCACACCGCCGACAGCCCGCCACGCTCGATACCCTGGCTCTGCAGGTAGGCCTCGATGGCCTGCTCCGGGCTGGTGTAGTCAGCGGTGGCGAAGACCTTCACCTGATGCAGCTGGTTGTCACGCCACAACGCAAAACGGGCATTGGTGCCACCGATGTCGCCAACCAGCAGGTCCTTCATTTGAGGTTCTCCAGGGCCGAGGTAAAGGCGCTGGCGCCCTGCTCGGCCGAGCTGAACGCCATGCGCATGAAGCCGAACAGCTCGCGCCCACAGCCCAGGTCGTTGCCCTGTGGCGCAGGTGGCAGGTCGCGGCTGGCCAGTTCCTCGGCCGACACCTTGAGCTGCAGCGTGCCTTCGACACCATCGACCCGCACGATATCACCATCGCGCACCCGCGCCAGCGGTCCACCATCAAAGGCTTCAGGGCAGACATGGATTGCGGCCGGGATCTTGCCCGATGCACCTGACATGCGCCCATCGGTGACCAGTGCCACTTTATAGCCGCGGTCCTGCAGCACACCGAGGAACGGCGTCAGCTTGTGCAGCTCCGGCATGCCGTTGCAACGTGGCCCCTGGAAACGCACCACGGCCACGAAGTCGCGCTCCAGTTCGCCGGCCTTGAACGCATCGGCCAGCGACTGCTGGTCCTGGAACACCCGGGCCGGGGCCTCGACGACCTGATGCTCGGGGGCCACCGCGGACACTTTCATCACGCCACGCCCAAGGTTGCCTTCCATCACCCGCAGGCCGCCTTCGGCCGAGAACGGCCGCGCCACCGGGCGCAGGATGGTCTCGTCCAGGCTCTGCTGCGGGCCTTCGCGCCAGACCAGCTTGCCGTTGTCGAGGAACGGTTCCTGCGTGTAGCGGCGCAACCCGTGGCCGGCGACGGTGTTGACATCCTCGTGCAACAAGCCGGCATCGAGCAGCTCACGGATCAGGAAGGACATGCCACCGGCGGCCTGGAAGTGATTGATGTCGGCCTTGCCATTGGGGTAGACGTGGGACAGGGTCGGCACCACCTCGGACAGGTCGGCCATGTCCTGCCAGGTGAGCTGGATGCCTGCCGCCTGGGCGATCGCCGGCATGTGCAGGGTGTGGTTGGTCGACCCCCCGGTGGCATGCAGGGCGACGATGGAGTTGACCAGCGATTTCTCGTCGACGATCTCGCCCAGCGGCATGAAGCTGCCACTGGCCTTGGTCATGCGTGTCACTTGCTGTGCGGCCTCGGCGGTCAGCGCGTCGCGAAGCGGGGTGTATGGGTTGACGAACGAGGCCCCCGGCAGGTGCAGGCCCATCACTTCCATCACCAGCTGGTTGGTGTTGGCAGTGCCGTAGAAGGTGCAGGTGCCCGGGCTGTGGTAGGACTTCATCTCCGACTCCAGCAGTTCCTCACGGCTGGCCTTGCCCTCGGCATAGCGCTGGCGCACATCGGCTTTCTGCTTGTTGGAGATGCCGGAAACCATTGGCCCGCCCGGTACGAAAATGGTGGGCAGGTGACCGAAGCGCAGCGCGCCCATCATCAAGCCGGGGACGATCTTGTCGCAGATACCCAGCATCAGCGCAGCGTCGAACATGTTGTGCGACAGCGCCACCGCAGTAGACATGGCGATCACTTCACGGCTGGCGATGGCCAGCTCCATGCCAGGCTCACCCTGGGTCACGCCATCGCACATGGCCGGCACACCGCCAGCGAACTGGCCGACGGAGCCAACTTCGCGCAGTGCCTTCTTGATCTGCTCGGGGAAATGCACATACGGCTGGTGCGCCGAGAGCATGTCGTTGTAGGCCGAGACGATGGCCACGTTGGCGGCATTCATCAGGCGCAGGCTCTGCTTGTCGTCAGCGCCACACCCGGCCACGCCATGGGCGAAGTTGGCGCACTGCAGGCTGGCCCGCATGGGTCCGTCGCTGGCCGCGCCGCGAATCAGCTGCAGGTAGCGTTCACGGGTGGCACGGCTGCGTTCGGTCAGCCGTTGGGTGACCTCAAGGATGCGCGGGTGCATGTACTGGACTCCAGGCTAGCGGTAAGGGCGGTTTACCGGGCATTTCCCCTCCAAACGATTGCGGCCTAGGCTCCTGTGTAAGAGACCCTGCGCATCGAGGCGGCGGCTTGCCCGACCACTCGTTGTATATTTAAACAAAATACTGCCAGTAAAAAGGCTTGTTTTCTATCGCTGAGTGAATAATCTTGTAATTCCAACAACAAAACCGTTTCAGTGAAGCTTCATTTGTGCCACAGGTTTCACTCGAACTGCCAGAGGTACTGCCATGACACTACGTATCGCCATCAACGGATTCGGCCGCATTGGTCGCAATGTCCTGCGCGCACTGTATACCCAAGGCTACCGCCACGACCTGCAGGTCGTCGCCATCAACGACCTGGGCGACAGTGCCATGAACGCCCACCTGCTCAAATACGACAGCGTACACGGTGCTTTCGATGCGTCGGTGGAAGCTGATCACGAGAGCCTGACGGTCAACGGTGACCGTATCGCGGTGAGCGCCATCCGCAATCCGGCCGAGCTGCCCTGGAAGGCTGAAGCGATCGACGTGGTGTTCGAGTGCACCGGGCTGTTCACCGACCGCGCCAAGGCCGCGGCGCACCTGGCGGCCGGGGCTGGCAAGGTGATCGTCTCGGCACCGGCCAAGGGCGCCGACGCCACCGTGGTATACGGCGTCAACCATGACATTCTGCGCGCGTCGCACCAGGTCATTTCCAACGCCTCCTGCACCACCAACTGCCTGGCGCCGATCGCCCAGGTACTGCACCGCGAGTTCGGCATCGAGCAGGGGCTGATGACCACCATCCATGCCTACACCAACGACCAGGTGCTTACCGACGTCTACCACAGCGACCCGTACCGGGCGCGCTCGGCCACCCAGTCGATGATCCCGAGCAAGACCGGCGCCGCCGAAGCCGTGGGCCTGGTGTTGCCGGAACTGGCCGGCAAGCTGACCGGCATGGCGGTGCGCGTACCGGTGATCAACGTGTCGCTGGTCGACCTCACCGTCAACCTCAAGCGCGAGGCCACGGCCGAGCAGGTGAACCAGTTGTTCCTCGAAGCCAGCCGGCATTCCAAGGTGCTCGGCTACAACACCCTGCCGCTGGTCTCGTGCGACTTCAATCACAACCCGTTGTCGTCGATATTCGATGCCAACCACACCCGCGCCAACGGCAGGATGCTCAAGGTGCTGGCCTGGTATGACAATGAGTGGGGGTTCTCCAACCGCATGCTGGATAACTGCCTGGCATTGTGCAGCGCCCGCTGAGCGCACGCGCTTGCGGTAGGAGCGGCCTTGCGTCGCGAAAGGGCTGCGCAGCGGCCCCGACAATATCTGTAGCGCTCAGAAAACCTTGGGGCTGCTCTGCAGCCCTTTCGCGACGCAAGGCCGCTCCTACCGACAATCTTTACCTTTTCCTAACACTTCCAGGCTTGACCTTCAGGCAAGATGATAAGCATTATCATTAACCTTTCGTCGGCCAGGTCCCCCTGTGAGTCAGTCCCGGTTCAACTCTGTCTTCCTCGTTCAGCGCCTCCCCCTATTGCGAACCTTGCAGCGCATGGTCGGCAACCCCAGCACCGCCGAGGACCTGCTGCAGGAAACCTACCTGCGAGTGTCCCGCGCCTTGGGGGAGCGGCCCATCGAACACCTCGAGCCCTTCGTCTTCCAGACCGCGCGAAACCTGGCCCTGGACCATCTGCGCACGCGCCGGGTGCAATCGCGCATGCTGGTCGACGATGTGCCCGAAGAAATCCTGCACAACGTCGCCGCGCCGCTGAGCAGCAGCGAGGATGCCGCACACGCCGAGCAACTGCTCAAGCACCTGAGCGTCAGCCTCAACCAGTTGAGTGAGCGTCAGCAGCGCATTTTCATCCTCAGCCGCCTGCACGGTGCCAGCTACGTGGAAGTTGCCGAGCAACTCAATGTCTCGGCCAGCACGGTCCAGAAGGAGCTGAAACTGATCATGGCAATCTGCATGGGTGTGGCCGAACGCCTGAAGTAAGACGACCGCTGGCCACCCGAGCTCGGCGAAGCGCTTGCCACGCCCCGACTTAGCCTTGATCATTCGGGAAAATCATTTCAAGGATTCACCGTGACCGACAGCCCCGCCCCTCGCCCGCCGACCGCAGGGCCCGACGCCCGCGCCCGTGCGATGGACGAGGCGCTGGACTGGCTGGTCCGCCTGCAATGCGCCACCGAAGCGGACACGCTGGCCTTCGAGCAGTGGCTCAGCGCCGCGCCGGAAAACGCCGTGGCCTACGTCGAAGCCGAAGCCCTGTGGAACGGCACGCCGGTGCGCCAGGCCGCCACACAAATGCATCAGGTGCGGCGCCGCTCTGTACGCGGGCGTCTGCGGGCTCACTGGAAACCCCTGGCGACCGCCGCAGTACTGCTGGTCGGGCTGTTCACCGTGGGCAACTTGCCGATGCGCCTGCAGGCCGACCACCTGACCGTGGTGGGCGAACGCCAGCGCCTGCAGCTCGATGACGGGGCCAAGGTGCTGCTCAACACCAACTCGGCTTTCGCCAGCGACGTGCGCGAAGGCCGTCAGGTGGCGCGGTTGCTACAAGGCGAGGCGTATTTCCAGGTACCCGGTGGCACCCAACCACCACTGGAAGTTCAGGCCGGCCCGCTGCGGGCACAGGTGCGCGACACCGATTTTGCCGTGCGCTACCTCGATGGTGAGGCACAGGTCCGGGTGCAGCGCGGCGACGTCGACCTGCAGGCCGCCAGCGACCAGCGTATCCGCCTGAGCGCCGGCGACAGCATCAGCGTCGGCCCGCAAGGCTTCGGCCAGCGCCAGCGCCCGGACATGCACAAGGACCTGGCCTGGGTCGATGGGCGCCTGGTGTTCGAGAACTGCCCGCTTAGCCAGGTGCTGGCCGAAGTGCGGCGCTATTACCCAGGCTGGATCATCAACCGCAATGCCCACCTCGAAGACATGGCGGTGACCGGCAACTACCGCCTCGACCAGCCGCTGGAGACCTTGCGCGCCCTGGCCCACATCACCTCGGCGCAGCTGCACGAATACCCCGCCGTGGTCATTCTCAACTGACCTGAAAATTATTTTTACGCGATCGCGCTGCCCCGTCCGTCTCGTTATAGCCAATGCAACTGATTCTTGTTTCAAAACAGGAACGGTCATCACCTATAACAGTTCGCGCGTCAGGGAGCGCTTTCGATGTCCACAGGTCCAACTCGCCCGTCCCCCCTTCCCCGCCGTACCGGCCAATTGTCCCTGCTGACCATGGCCTTGCTCGCCAGTGGCGCCTGCTGCCTGCCGGCGCTGGCCGCAGAACCTGCGCACGCGACAAGCCCGCGCATGGGCGACTACCGCTTCAGCATCGCCCAGCAGCCCTTGGTCGAGGCCATCAACGCCTTCAGCCAGGTGACCGGCTGGCAGGTGGGTTTCAGCGCCGAACTGGCCGACGGTGTGGCTTCGCCAGGTGTACGCGGCTCGCTGCCTCCGGAAGCGGCACTGAAACAACTGCTGCAAGGTACCGGCCTGGGCTATCGCAAGATCGGCAACGGCAATGTGGTGCTCGAACGCCAATCGGCGGGCAATGCCATCGCCCTGCAGCAGATGACCGTCAGCGCCACGCGCAGCGCCCAGGACGTCAGCCAGGTGCCGAGCACCGTGAGTGTGCAGACACGCGAGCAACTGGACCGGCAGAACGTCAATAACATCCAGGAACTGGTGCGCTATGAGCCAGGCGTGTCGGTCGGTGGCACCGGCCAGCGCAGCGGCCTGAACGGTTACAACATCCGTGGCATCGACGGAGAGCGCGTGCTGACCCAGATCGACGGTGTGTCGATCCCTGACAGCTTCTTCTACGGTCCCTACGCCCAGACCCAGCGCAACTACGTCGACCCCGAGATAGTCAAGCGCGTGGAAATCCTCCGCGGTCCGGCCTCGGTGCTGTACGGCAGCAATGCCATCGGCGGTGCGGTGAGCTACTTCACCCTGGACCCGGACGACATCATCAAGCCCGGCAAGGATGTGGGCGCGCGCCTGAAGACTGGCTACAGCTCGGCCGACGATAGCTGGCTGACCTCTGCCACCGTAGCAGGCCGCCAGGGCGACTTCGACGGCCTGCTGCACGTCAGCCAGCGCAACGGCCACGAAACCGAATCCTACGGCGAGCATGGCGGTAGCGGCCTGTCGCGTACCGAAGCCAACCCGGAAGATGTGCGCACCACCAACGTGCTGGCCAAGCTCGGCTGGAACTACGCCGACGACGCACGCCTGGGCTTCACCTACGAGCGTTACAAGGATGACCGCGACCAGAACATCCTCAGTGCCGTGGGCGGTCCGTTCACCAACGGCACAGGCCTTGGCATGTACCGCAGCCGCAACGGCAACGACACCGTGACCCGCGAGCGCTTTGGCATCAATCATGAGTTCGGGCTGGATTCGCTGGTGGCCGACCACATCAAATGGAGCCTGAACTACCAGATCGCCAAGACCGACCAGCACACTGAAGAAGTCTACTTCCCGTTCAGCCGCACGGTTTTTCGTACCCGGGACACCACCTACAAGGACCGCCAGTGGGTCTTCGATGCACAACTGGACAAGGCGTTCAGCATCGCAGCCACCGACCACCTGCTAACCTACGGCACCACACTCAAGCACGAGAAGGTCACCGGCACGCGCAGCGGCACAGGCACCTGCCTTGCAGTCAGCGGAAGCTGCCGTTCCGTCGGCCAGGACAGCCCTACCGACGCCCAGGCCTTGGTCAGCGACTTCCCGGACCCGACCGTCAACACCTACAGCCTGTTCGTGCAGGATGAAATTCGCTGGAACAACTGGACCTTCCTGCCCGGCGCCCGCTACGACTACACACGCATGGAGCCGAAATTCACCGACGAATTCCTGCGTGGCATCCAAGGCTCCGGGGCAGCCCCTGGCAGCCTCGATGACTCGGACAAGAAGTGGCACCGCGTGTCGCCCAAGTTCGGCCTGACCTACGCCTTCAACGACAACTACACCTGGTACGGCCAGTACGCCGAAGGTTTCCGCACGCCAACCGCCAAGTCGATGTACGGCCGCTTCGAAAACCAGGCCGAGGGTTATGTCGTGCAGGGCAACCCCGGGCTTGAGCCGGAGAAGAGCAAGAGCTACGAGACCGGCCTGCGCGGCAACTTCGATGCCGGTAACTTCAGCGCTGCGGTGTTCTACAACAAGTACCGCGACTTCATCGACGAAGACGCCGTGCAGTCGGCCAACCTGGAAACCACCTTCCAGGCCAACAACATCAAGCACGCCACCATCAAGGGCGCAGAGGTCAAAGGCCGCCTCAACCTCGACCACTTCGGTGCGCCAGAGGGCCTCTACACTCAAGGTTCGATCGCTTACGCCAACGGCCGCAACGATGACAACGGCCAGCCGCTGAACAGCGTCAACCCACTGACCGGCGTGTTCGGCCTGGGTTACGAGCAACCGAACTACGGCGGCCTGCTGAGCTGGACCGTTGTCAAGCGCAAGACCCGCGTCGACGACACCACGTTCTTCGCCCCGGACGGCCAGAGCTCGCAGTTCCGTACCCCTGGCTACGGCGTGCTGGACCTGAGCGGTTTCTACAAGGTGACCGACGACATCACGGTCAACGCTGGGCTGTACAACCTGACCGACAAGAAATACTGGCAGTGGGATTCGGTGCGCGGCTACGACGGCCAGGGTGAGGCGGGCGTGACCCAGCCTGCCAACCTCGACCGCCTGACCATGCCAGGGCGCAACTTCGCCATCAATGTGGTGTGGGATATCTGACTGAGCTGATCGGTACTGGCCCTATCGCCGGCAAGCCCCCACGGCTACGCCACTGAACCTGAGGGCAGTGGGTACCCTGTGGGGGCCACCTTGCTGGCGACAGGGCCGGAACCGACAACACAAAAAACCGGTTTTTTTACTCTCCCCACCCCTCTGTTTCGTCTTGTCACTAGACGCCCCAAATTCCCAAGGACACCCCATGACCGACCGCCCAGCCCTGCGCTCGCAACGCCTCAACCAGGTCACCCACGCCCCGCACACCGAGCTCGACGCCCTGGTCAAATCCCACGCACCGTTCGACAGCCGCGAGAGTTTCGCCCGTTTCGTCGTCGCCCAGTACCTGTTCCAGTCCGAACTGCAGGCCCTGTACAACGACCCGAAACTGATCGCCATCGTGCCTGACCTGGCCCAGCGCTGCCGCGCCGATCAAGCCCGCCTGGACCTCGCCGACCTCGATACCGAAGTACCGGCTGCAGTACCCGGCGCCTTGCACGACCCAAGCCTGGCAGAAGCGTTGGGCTGGATCTTCGTCTCCGAAGGCTCCAAACTGGGCGCCGCGTTTCTGATCAAGCGGGCCGTGGCCCTGGAGCTGTCCGACAGCTTTGGCGCCCGCCACCTGGGCGAACCGGCCGGTGGCCGCGCCGAGGGCTGGAAGCAGTTCACCCGAACCCTCGATGGCCTGGCGCTGTCTGCCGAAGAAGACGCTGCTGCCGAGCGCGGCGCAGTGGCCGCCTTCGAGCGCTTCACCGAACTGCTCAAGCATGCCTACGCCGCCGACAGCGCGCTGGCCTGATACGCTTAACCCGGCCACCCTTCCGGTGGCCGGACCGTTTTGTGCAGTGAGACCATGACCCGACCTGCCCGCTCGAAACTGTCGCGCCTGCTGTATGGCATCCTGGCTTACGTAAGCTTGGGTATCGGCCTGGTCGCCATCGTCATTCCTGGCCTGCCGACCACCGAGTTCATCCTTCTGGCCGCCTGGGCAGCGACACGCAGCTCGCCGCGCCTGTCGGCATGGCTGGAGAACCACCGGCTGTTCGGGCCTATCCTGTTCAACTGGCGCAATGGCAAGGTGATCCAGCGCCGGGCAAAGGTCAGCGCAACTCTGAGCATGCTGGTGTGCGCAGGCCTGATGCTGGCCTTCTTTGACCATCGCTGGCCGGTATTTCTGGCCATCACCGGCATGGCCCTGGGCAACCTGTGGATCTGGTCACGGCCAGAGCAGGCATGCCCGCCTGCGTCACAGGCTCAGTAGCCCTGAATACAGCGCATACGCTGCCAGAGCAGCGCCAATCAGCACCGCCGCGAAGATCAACTTCTCCCACGTGGTGAACAGCACCTGGCCTTGTTCACGCTTGGCCCGAGCGAACAGGATTACCCCAGGCGCATACAGCAATGCCGACAGCAGCAGGTACTTGAGCCCACCGGCATACAGCAGCCAAAGCGCATACACCAGCGCCACCAACGCCACCAACAGGTCCTTGCGGCGCAGCCCCTCTTGCCCGGCATAACTCTCCCCGCGCAGCGCCAAGAGCACCGCGTAGGCGGCCGACCACAGGTACGGCACCAGGATCATCGACGACGCCAGGTAGATCAGGCTGGTGTAGGTACCCGCCGAAACCAAGGTGATCAGCAAGAACCCCTGGATCATGCAGTTGGTCAGCCACAGGGCATTGGCCGGCACATGGTTGGCATTTTCCTTGGCCAAAAAGCGCGGCATGGTCTTGTCCCGTGCCGTGGCGAAGAGGATTTCGGCGCACAGCAGTGCCCACGAGAGCAAGGCGCCGAGCAGCGAAACTGCCAGGCCGATGCTGATCAGCAACGCGCCCCAGGGCCCGACGATGTGCTCAAGCACCGATGCCAGTGAGGGGTTCTGCAGCCCGGCCAGTTCCGGCTGGGTCATCACCCCCAGCGACAGCACGTTGACCAGCACCAGCAGCGCCAGTACGCCGAGAAAACCGATCACCGTGGCCTTACCCACATCCGTGCGGCGCAGCGCCCGCCCCGAATAGACGCTGGCGCCTTCGATGCCGATGAACACGAATACGGTGACCAGCATCATGTTGCGCACCTGGTCCAGCACATTACCGAACTGCGGGTTGCTCACGCCCCAGATATCCCGGGTAAAGATGTCGGCGCGGAAGGCGAAGGCGGCGATGACGATGAAGATCAGCAGCGGCACCACCTTGGCCACGGTGGTTACCTGGTTGATGAACGCCGCTTCCTTGATGCCACGCAGCACCAGAAAGTGCACCGACCACAACAGCAATGAGGCACAGCCGATGGCAATGGGCGTATTGCCCTCACCGAACACCGGGAAATAAAAGCCCAGTGTACTGAACAGCAGCACGAAGTAGCCGACGTTGCCCAGCCAGGCGCTGATCCAGTAGCCCCACGCCGAGGAGAAGCCCATGTAGTCGCCGAAGCCGGCCTT
>NZ_RHQR01000013.1:129172-166744 GCF_003936645.1 Pseudomonas sp. p106 | reverse complement strand
ATTTGCCCTGATGAAGAAGAAGGAGGAATACGTAAGCAGAACGGCCTAAAGACCGTTGTTTACAACCATAGAATCTCCCACAGGGGTTGCGTGTAAGCCGGCTTGCCGGCGAATGGGCCGCAAAGCGGCCCTGAATGCTGCCAGCACATCAGTTTGGGAAAACTCCTACAACCCGCATCGAATACCATCACCTTCTCAGTGGGAAGTCCTGTCTCTAGGCTTCAGACCGTCGCCGAACAACTTGGCGATCGGGTGTGGTAGCCCGGATGCATCATTTCCATGACAGTCTATGGCGGCTGTACGCGGGAGGCTTTCGAGCCTGCCTGGATTGGAAAATGCCCGGGTCTACCACCTCGCGGACAGTCGCCACCCAATTCACGTGGTAGTGATTGGTAGCGGCATTGAGGAGCATTTTCCATGGTCAAGAAACTCGTCCCAGATCCACCACTTCCCTGCACTTCCACCCGCCCCTTCGGCCGCTGCGACGCCGGCCATTCAGCGCTGTTCAGCGTAAACCCCAACATTTCCGCCGCCGACGCCTTGGTCCACGTAGCCCTCTACCTGCGGTGTGCCTACGAGACTGGCTACAAGACGCTCGATTACCTGCGCGAAGAAGGCCGCGGCATGTACTGGTCGAACCTGCATGCGATCGAGATGGCGGAGGGGTTGGTAGAGGCGATGCTTGAAGGTATCGAGTCAGCGCCTGCGCAGCAGAGGTAGCTGTGAGGCTTGCAGGTGCTCGCCTTGGTTTTTGCATTGTTGCGTAGAACGAGCGCCGTCCACACGGCGCTCTATCTCAAAGGCTCTAAAAGCGCCAAGCCAGGCACTCAAGGCAACAAAATAGTCGACCCCACCGTCCGCCGCGCCGACAGTTCGCTCTGCGCCTTGGCCGCCTCGCTCAACGGATACCGCTGCTGGATATCCACAACCACCTTGCCACTTGCGATCACCGCAAACAGGTCATCCGCCATGGCCTGGGTGTTCTCGGCATTGTTGGCATAACTGGCCAAGGTCGGCCGTGTGACATACAACGACCCTTTCTGCGCCAGGATCCCCAGGTTCACCCCGCTCACGGCGCCCGACGCATTGCCAAAGCTCACCATCAAGCCGCGCGGTTGCAGGCAGTCCAGCGAGGTCAGCCAGGTGTCGGCACCCACGCCGTCATACACCACCGGGCACTTTTTGCCATCGGTCAGCTCCAGCACCCGCTTGGCCACATCCTCGCGGCTGTAGTCGATGGTCTCCCAGGCGCCCAGTGCCTTGGCCCGCTCTGCTTTCTCGGCCGAACTGACGGTACCGATCAGCTTGGCCCCCAGCGCCTTGGCCCATTGGCACGCGAGCGAGCCGACGCCCCCGGCGGCGGCGTGGAACAGGATCACATCGCCCGGCTGCACGGCGTAGGTCTGCTTGAGCAGGTACTGCACGGTCAGGCCCTTGAGCATCACCGCCGCCGCTTGCTCGAAGCTGATGTTGTCGGGCAGCTTGACCAGGTTGGCCTCCGGCAAGGTGTGCACCTCGCTGTAGGCGCCCAGCGGGCCGCCGCCATAGGCCACGCGGTCGCCCACTTTCAGGCGGGTGACGCCCTCACCTACCGCCTCGACTACCCCGGCACCCTCGGTGCCCAGGCCTGAAGGCAGCGCAGGCGGGGCATACAGCCCGCTGCGGAAATAGGTGTCGATGAAGTTCAAGCCGATCGCATGGTTACGCACTCGAACCTGCTGCGCCCCGGGCGGTGCCGGGTCGAACTCCACCAGCTGCAATACTTCCGGGCCGCCATGCTGGCTGAACTGGATACGCTTGGCCATCTCGCACTCCTGTTGTCGGGATCGGGAAAGGCCTTCTATCGGACGCCTTTGCTTGATCGCCGTCAACTGCGGCGCGCCAGCTGCCGGTGGTATGCTACGCGGCGAATTCTTCCCTGCCCGTTCCTGGTGACCCGATGACTAGCCGCACCGAGGCCGTGAAAGCCTACCTGCTCGACCTGCAAAACCGCATCTGCTCCGCCCTCGAAACCGAGGACGGGGGCGCCCGCTTCGTCGAGGATGCCTGGGTGCGCGAAGCCGGTGGCGGGGGCCGCACGCGGGTGATCGGCGACGGCAAGCTGATCGAGAAAGGCGGCGTCAACTTCTCCCACGTGTTCGGTAGCGGCCTGCCTCCGTCGGCCAGCGCCCACCGCCCCGAGCTGGCAGGCCGTGGCTTCGAGGCCTTGGGCGTGTCGCTGGTGATCCACCCGCATAACCCGCACGTGCCGACTTCCCACGCCAACGTGCGTTTCTTCATCGCCGAAAAAGAAGGTGAAGAGGCTGTGTGGTGGTTTGGCGGCGGCTTCGACCTGACCCCCTACTACGGCAACGAGGAAGACTGCATCCACTGGCACCGTGTGGCCGAGCAGGCCTGCGCGCCGTTCGGCGCCGACGTGTACCCGCGCTACAAGGCCTGGTGCGACCGTTACTTCCACATCAAGCACCGTGGCGAGCCGCGCGGTATCGGCGGGCTGTTCTTCGATGACTTGAACGAGTGGGGCTTCGATACCTGCTTCGCCTTCATCCGCGCCATCGGCGATGCCTACGTCGACGCCTACCTGCCGATCGTCCAGCGCCGCAAGGACACGCCCTATACCGCTGAGCAGCGCGAGTTCCAGGAGTACCGCCGCGGGCGCTATGTGGAGTTCAACCTGGTGTATGACCGTGGCACCCTCTTCGGCCTGCAGTCCGGTGGCCGTACTGAGTCGATCCTCATGTCGCTGCCGCCGCAAGTGCGCTGGGGCTACGACTGGAAGGCCGTACCTGGCAGCGAAGAAGCGCGCCTGACCGAGTACTTCCTGCAAGACCGCGATTGGCTTGCACAGTAAGCTTGTGGATAACCGAGGAGCCCTCATGGACCAGTACGTCGTATTTGGTAACCCAATCGGCCACAGCAAGTCGCCGTTGATTCACCGCCTGTTCGCCGAACAGACCGGCCAGGACCTGGAGTACGCCACCCTGCTGGCGCCGCTTGACGAGTTCAGCGACTGCGCCCGGGGCTTTTTCAAGCAAGGCAGTGGCGCCAACGTGACCGTGCCGTTCAAGGAAGAGGCCTACCGCCTGTGTGACAGCCTTACCCCGCGCGCCCAACGGGCCGGGGCGGTGAACACCTTGAGCAAGCTGGCCGATGGCTCGCTGCGGGGTGACAATACCGATGGCGCGGGCCTTGTGCGCGACCTTACAGTGAATGCCGGGGTTGAACTGACTGGCAAACGTATTCTGATCCTTGGCGCCGGGGGCGCAGTGCGCGGCGTGCTGGAGCCGATCCTGGCGCATGACCCTCAGTCCTTGGTAATTGCCAACCGCACACTGGAAAAGGCCGAGCAGCTGGCACGCGAGTTCGATGAGATGGGGCCGGTGATGGCCAGCGGTTTCGCCTGGCTGCACGAGCCGGTGGACGTGATCATCAACGCCACGTCGGCGAGCCTGTCCGGCGAGCTGCCGCCGATTGCCGACAGCCTGGTCGAGGCCGGGCGCACCGTGTGCTACGACATGATGTATGGCAAGGAGCCGACGCCATTCTGCCAGTGGGCCAGCAAGCTGGGGGCGGCCAAGGTGCTGGATGGGCTGGGCATGTTGGCAGAGCAGGCGGCGGAGGCGTTCTTCATCTGGCGTGGGGTACGTCCGGAAACGGCGCCGGTGCTGGCTGAGTTACGCCGGCAGCTCGCTCGGGGCTGAGATTTATGGGGCCGCTTTGCGGCCCATCGCCGGCAAGCCAGCCCCTACAGGTACAGCGCCGGCCTCAGGCCTTGGCAAGCAGCCCCGACGATCACTCCGCAAATTGAATGGGGCAAAGCTCCACCCCTTCCAGCTTCTGCAATTCCTCGACCACCTGCGGCCTTGCCCGAAGCAAGGTCAGGCTCCCTCCGGCCCGGCGCAACCGCCGTGCCTCGCGGTGCAACATGTCCACACCCGAGTAATCGATGAAATTCACCTGGCGTGCATCGATCACCACATGCGGGCCCTGGCAACGCTGCAGGCGCACCTGCAGGTAGTGCGCCGCACCGAAGAAGATCGACCCGCCCACCCGCAGCACGTCGGCCTGCCCTTCGCGGCTCTGCTGTACGCGTGGCCGTGAAGTGCGCTTGAGGTAGAAGAACAGCGAAGCCAGCACACCGGCATAAATCGCTGTCTGCAGCTCCAGCAGCAAGGTTGCTGCAGCGGTCAGGGCCATAACCAGGAACTCCGACCGGCTGACCCTGAACAGCGCACGGATGCCCCGGTGGTCCACCAGGCCCCAGCAGATCAACAGGATACTGCCGGCCATGGCCGGTATCGGCAGGTGTGCGATCAACCCTGCACCGGTGACGGCGAACAGCGCCACCCAAAGCGCCGAGAACACCCCGGCCATGGGCGAACGGGCGCCAGCGTCGTAGCTGAGCCCAGAGCGGGTGAAGGAGCCAGAAGACAGGTAGCCTGAAAAGAATGAACCGACGATGTTCGACATACCTTGGGCGCGGATTTCCTGGTCGGCGTCGATCAGCTGTTCGGAGCGTGCCGACAGCGAACGGGCAATCGACAGGCTGGTTACCAGGCCCAGCATACCCACCGCTACGGCACTGGGCAGCAGGCGCAGCATCAGCTCCACATCCAGTAACGGCAGTGGGCTGAGTGGGGGTAGCTGGCCGGTGAACGCTGGCACCCGCGGTACATGGCCAAAGAAACCAGGCAGCGACCAGGCCACCAGGCTGATTACGATGAGGCTTATCAACAGGCTCGGCCAGCGTGGCCGCCAAAGTTTGAAGGCCACACCGACAAGGACGGTGCCCAAGCCCAGGATCAGGGACGGCAAGTCGACCTCACCAGCATGGCTTGCCAGGTCTTGTACTGTTTTAAACGCCGTGGCCTGGCTCGGCAAATCCATACCCAGCAGGTTGGGTAACTGGCCGAGGGCAATGACGATGGCGGCGCCCAGGGTGAAGCCAAGCACCACCGAATGGGAAACGAAGTTGACCAGTGCGCCGAAGCGCAGCAGCCCGAGCAGCAACTGGAAGATGCCAGCGAGGAAGGTCAGCAGCAGCACGAGGGTCACGTAATCGGCACTACCGGCCACCGCCAAGGGGCTGATGCTGGCGTAAAGGACGATGGAGATGGCGGCGGTCGGCCCGCAAATCAGGTACCAGGACGAGCCCCACAGGCAGGCGACCAGTACCGGCACGATGGCCGCATAAAGACCGTATTCGGCAGGCAGGCCGGCGATCAGGGCGTAGGCGATCGATTGCGGCAGGGCAAGGATGGCACCGCTCAGGCCGACCAGCAGGTCCTCGCGCAGGCTGCGGCCCGATTGACGGGGCAGCCAGGTCAAGAAGGGCAGCAGGTGGTTTAAGCGGGGCATGGGCAGTTCCTGATTCAAGAGCGCAGGCGAGGGCTTTGCCCTCGTTTCGCGATACAAGGCCGCTCCTACGCCAAATCGTACCCTGCGTGTAGGAGCGGCCTTGCGTCGCGAATGGGCCGCAACGCGGCTCCAGCAACCTAACAGATAAACCAATCAGAGTTTGGCGTTGACAGCCTCTTTGGCATCGCCGCCAGAAGTGGTGGTCACTCCATCAAGCCATTTTTGAAGCAGATCTGGATGCGCCTTGACCCACGCCTTGGCCGCTTCATCGAAACTGATCTTTTTATCCACAACCTCCGCCATGATGCTGTTTTCCATGTCCAGGGTGAATGTCAGGTTACCCAACAATTTTGCGGGGTTAGGGCAGGCTTGTGGATAACCTTTGCGCGTCAGGGTATAGACCTCACCCTTGCTGCCAAACCACCTCTCCCCGCCCGTCAGGTAATGCATGTTCAGTTTCACGTTCATCGGGTGCGGGGTCCAGCCCAGGAAGGTGATGAACTGCTTCTTCTTCACGGCGCGGTCTACCTGCGCCAGCATTGCCTGTTCGCTCGATTCGACCAGCTTCCATTGGCCGAGGTCGAATTCATTCTTGTCGATGATCTGCTTCAGCGACAGGTTGGCGGGCGCGCCTGAGCCGATTCCGTACAGCTTCTTGTCGAACTGATCGGCATGCTGTTGCAGGTCGGCGAAGCTTTTCACGCCGGCATCCCACACGTAATCGGGCACCGCCAGGGTGAACTCGGTGCCTTCAAGGTTGCGCGACAGCTGCTGCACATCGCCATTGGCAACGAACTTGTCATGAAAACCCTGATGCGCCGGCATCCAGTTACCCAGGAAGGCATCGACCTTACCGTCCTTGAGGCCGCCGTAGATGATCGGCACCGCCAGGCTGTCGATCTTCACCTGGTAGCCCAGGCTCTCCAGAAGCAAGCGGGCGATGGCGTTGGTGGTGGCGATGTCGCTCCAGCCGGGGTCGGCCATCCTTACGGTGCTGCATTGCGCGTCTTCGGCGTGGGCCGTGGCGGTGCCCAGGCTCAGGGCCAGGGCGAACACGATGGTGGAGAACTTCTGCATGGCGGCTTCTCTTCTCAATCCAGGGGTGCGGGCTGTGGATAACGTGCCTTGCGCTCGAGGTCGTCGAGATCGATGTGGTTGCGCATGTACTGTTGGCTGGCGTCCACCAGCGGTTGGTGGTCCCAGCTTTTCAGTTTGCCGATGGCCAGCGCTTCGGCCACCAGGCGGCGGCGCCGCTGGCTGGCCAGTACTTGCTGGCGCAGGCTGGGGATATCCCAGCGCTGGTGTGCTTCGTCGACAAATGCCTGCAGCAGCGCCTGATGGTCCGGGCTGCCGGTGAGGTTCTCCCGCTCGTGCGGGTCGCGGCTCAGGTCATAGAGTAAACACGGGTCGTCTTCGCTGTACACGAACTTGTATGGGCCGCGGCGGATCATCATCAGTGGCCCGACGGTACCCTCGGCCATGTACTCGCCGATCACTTGGTCGTGGCCACCCTGCCCTTGCAGGTGGCCGAGCAGCGATTGGCCGTCCAGATGCAAACTTTTATCCACAGTACCGCCGGCAAGCTCGACCAGCGTCGGCAGCAGGTCGCAGGTCGATACCGAGGCACTGACCCGGGCCGGGGCGAAGCGCTTGGGCGCGTGGACCAGCAGCGGCACCCGCGCCGACATCTCGAACCAGTGCATCTTGTACCAGAGCCCGCGCTCGCCAAGCATGTCGCCGTGATCGCCAGAGAAAATGACCAGGGTGTCGTCGGCCAGGTCGCACTCCTCCAGGGTCTGTAACAGTTGGCCGATGTTGTCGTCGATGTAGCTGCAGGCACCGAAGTAGGCACGGCGTGCATCGCGGATCTTGTCCACAGGCAGGGGCTTGTTCCACAGGTCGTACACCTTGAGCAGGCGCTGTGAGTGCGGGTCGAGTTCGTGCTGGCCGAACTCGGCGCGGGGCATGGGGATATCCACACCCTCGTAGCGATCCCAGTAGCGCTTGGGGATGGTGTACGGGTCGTGGGGGTGGGTCATGGACACGGTGAGGCAGAACGGCCGACCATCGTTCTCGCGGACATGGTCGTAAAGGTACTGGCGGGCCTTGAATACCACTTCTTCGTCGAAATCCAGCTGGTTGGTACGCACGCAAGGGCCGGCCTGCAATACCGATGACATGTTGTGATACCAGCTTGCGCGCTCGTCCGGGGCATCCCAGTTAACTGCCCAGCCGTAGTCGGCGGGGTAGATGTCGCTGGTCAAGCGTTCTTCGTAGCCGTGCAACTGGTCCGGGCCGCAGAAATGCATCTTGCCCGACAGCGCGGTGCGGTAGCCGAGCCGGCGCAGGTAGTGGGCGTAGGTCGGGATATCGGCCGGGAAGTCGGCAGCGTTGTCGTAGGCGCCAATACGGCTGGGCAACTGGCCGCTTACCAGGGTAAAGCGTGAGGGGGCGCACAGCGGGCTGTTGCAGTAGGCCGAATCGAACACCACCGCCTGATCGGCCAGGCGGCTCAGGTGGGGCATCTGGATTGGTGAAGGGCCATATATCGGCAAGAGCGGCGCGGCCATCTGGTCGGCCATGATGAACAGGATATTCGGGCGCGTCATGGTTGGCTTCCATCGTTGAAGGTTATGCGAATAGCTTGCCTATCAAGATGCGACTGCAAGTAACATGGGTAAAGCCCATGGCGGGCAATGTCTGGGATTAGTTAAGCTTATGTTTGATCACCTGACCGACTTGTCGCTCGACGCACTGCGCGTTTTCGAGGCCGCTGCCCGCTTGCGTGGTTTCACGGCTGCGGCCCTGGAGTTGGGCACTACCCAGCCGGCGGTAAGCCAGCAGATCAAACGGCTGGAGGCTCGGTTGAACACGCGCCTGTTTGACCGTATCTACCGCGGCATCGCGCTGACCGATGCCGGGCAGGTATTGTTCGAGCAGGTTCATCAAGGCCTGCAGGCCATGGATGACGGCATTGCCCTGGCCAGCGGGCGCAGCCAGCGCGAGGTGCTGCAGGTGGCCACCGACTTTGCCTTCGCAGCGTTCTGGCTGATGCCGCGGTTGCAGCGGTTTCACGAGGCTTATCCACAGGTGGACGTTAGCCTGGTGACCGGTGAGCGCAGCCAGGGGATGCTGCGGCCGGATATCGATGTGGCGGTGTTGTTTGGGGATGGGCGGTTCCACCAGGGCGAGAGCCGTTGGCTGTTCGATGAGGAAGTATTCCCGGTCTGCAGCCCTCGGCTGACTCGTGGCAAACCCTTGTCAGCCGTAGCTTTGCAACGTTTGCCACTGCTTCATCTGCGCGGCGAACAGGCCAGCCGCTGGTTCGACTGGGCGGGGCTGTTTCGTGGCTTTGGCGTGGAAAGCCCGCCGCCGCCCGGGCAGCTACGGTTCGATAACTACACGCTGTTGGTCCAGGCGGCAATTGCCGGGCAAGGGGTGGCGATCGGCTGGCGGCATCTGGTCGATGGGCTGGTTGAGCAAGGGTTGCTGTGCCGGCCGCTGGAGGGGAGCCTGCGCTCGACGCGGGGGTACTACGTGGTGTTGCCGCCGCGCAAGCGGCGTGGGGCGCTGATCGAGCGGTTTGTGGGTTGGCTTGAAGATGAGCGGAGTCAGTGATTGGGGCTGCTGCGCAGCCCATCGCCGGCAAGCCAGCTCCTACAGGTCCATGCAGGGCTTGAGCTTGCGCAGTACCTGTAGGCCCCGGGGCTCTACGTCACGAAGTTCAGATGCTCGCCCCGATGCAGATCCAGCTCGAGCATATCGGCCATCCCCGCCGCCATTCGCTCCAGGTCCATGAGTGCCTGTGGCGCATTGATCAACGTCCAGTGCAATGGGCTGCGTTGCAGCGCATCCACAACCTGGTCCACGCACTCACGTTCTGCTTCGGTGTACTTGCCCGGCGCATCCAGCACATCGAAATCGCCCACCAGCAGCACCCGGCGTATAGTCGTGCGAGAAAGCCCGGCCACCAACGCTTCGCTCATCTGCCCTTGCGCTGCAAGGTCACCCGGCGCCAGCGCCGACAACAGGGCAATCACCGCCGAGCCCCCTGCTGCGCCCTGCTCCGCCTGGTCGGCATCACCCAGCCCGCCTAGCTTGAAATGCAGGCCCGGGCGCGGCGCATGGCGGTTGAGGTCATCGACCACGGCAGTGACCTCGTGCTGACGTGACAGCAACTCGACCATCAGGGCACTGCCCAGGCTGCTTTGAGCCCCGAACAGCACCAGCTTGAACACTGGGGTTTCGGCATTTTTCACTGCATCACTCCCTTTGCGGGTGGGTGATGGTTTGACCGCAATCAGGAGACATCGTGCAGAGGATCAAGGGCTATCACGCCCACGTTTATTACGACGCATCGACTATCGAGCAAGCGCGTGAGCTGTGCGAGGAGGCGGCGCGGCTGTTCCCCGTGACCATGGGGCGCATGCATGAGAAGCCGGTAGGGCCGCACCCGGACTGGAGCTGCCAGCTGGCGTTCGGGCCGGAGGTGTTGGGGGTGGTATTGCCGTGGTTGGCGTTGTATCGCAAGGGGTTGGTGGTGTTTCTGCACCCGCTGACTGGGGATGAGCTGGCGGATCACCGCGATCATGCGATCTGGATGGGGGCTTTGCGGCCTTTGAAATTATCGGTTTTTGGCGGTTAGCGATGTGTTGGCTTCTTCGCGGACAAACCCGCGAAGAAGCCACACGGCTCAGCGCCGAGCGCCGCGCACGCCTTCAGCCAGCGCAGAGCACAGGCTCAATACATCGGCAACAGCCTGATCGGCGTCTTTGGCCTGGGCGATCTTGTCGACCAGCGCCGAACCTACCACCACGCCATCAGCCAGGCGCGCAATCGCTGCGGCCTGCTCTGGCGTACGAATGCCGAAGCCAACGCTGATCGGCAGGTCGGTATGCCGACGCAGGCGGGCGATGGCTTCGGTGACGTGCTCGGTGGTTGCCGAGCCGGCGCCGGTCACGCCTGCCACCGACACGTAATAGACGAACCCCGAGCTGCGCTCCAGCACCCGTGGCAGGCGCACATCGTCGGTGGTCGGGGTGGTCAGGCGAATGAAGTCGATGCCAGCGGCCTGGGCCGGGGTAGCGAGCTCAGCATCGTGCTCCGGCGGCAGGTCGACGATGATCAGGCCATCGACACCCGCTTCTTTGGCTTCTGCGACGAATTTCTCTACGCCAAAGCGGTGGATCGGGTTGTAGTAACCCATCAGCACGATCGGTGTGGCCTGGTTGTCGACGCGGAATTCACGCACCATCTGCAGGGTCTTGGCCAGGTTCTGGCCTGCTTCCAGCGCACGCAGCGTGGCCAGCTGGATAGCTACGCCATCGGCCATCGGGTCGGTGAACGGCATGCCCAGTTCGATCACATCGGCACCGGCCGCCGGCAGGCCCTTGAGGATCTGCAGCGAGGCATCGTAGCCAGGGTCGCCGGCAGTGACGAAGGTGACCAGTGCGGAGCGGCCTTCGGCTTTCAGCTCGGCAAAGCGTTGTTCAAGACGGCTCATGCCTGTTTCTCCTGGGCGGCCATGTGGTTCATCACGGTTTGCATGTCTTTGTCGCCACGGCCTGACAGGCAGATGACCATCAGGTGGTCCTTGGGCAGGTTCGGCGCGCGCTTGATCGCTTCAGCCAGGGCGTGCGAGGTTTCCAGGGCCGGGATGATGCCTTCCAGGCGGCAGGTGGCGTGGAACGCGTCGAGGGCCTCATCGTCGGTGATGCTGACGTACTCCACACGCTTCACTTCATGCAGGTAGGCATGCTCGGGGCCGATGCCCGGGTAGTCGAGGCCGGCCGAGATCGAGTGGGCGTCAGTGATCTGGCCGTCACCGTCCTGCAGCAGGTAGGTGCGGTTGCCGTGCAGCACGCCGGGTACGCCACCGTTGAGGCTGGCCGCATGCTTCTCGGTGTGCACGCCATGGCCACCGGCTTCCACACCAATGATCTTGACGCTCTCGTCTTCGAGGAATTCGTGGAACAGGCCCATGGCATTGGAGCCACCGCCAACACAGGCAATCAGGCTGTCGGGCAGGCGGCCTTCCTTCTCTTGCAACTGGGCGCGGGTCTCTTTGCCGATGATCGACTGGAAATCGCGAACCATTGCAGGGTATGGGTGCGGGCCGGCCACGGTACCGATCAGGTAGAAGGTGTCGTCGACGTTGGTGACCCAGTCGCGCAGGGCTTCGTTCATGGCGTCTTTCAGTGTGCCGGTGCCGGCTGTAACCGGAACGATCTCGGCGCCCAGCAACTTCATGCGGAAAACGTTGGCCTGCTGGCGCTCGATGTCGGTAGCACCCATGTAGATCACGCAGGGCAGCCCGAAGCGTGCGGCGACGGTGGCCGTGGCCACGCCGTGCATGCCGGCGCCGGTTTCGGCGATCAGGCGTTTTTTGCCCATGCGTTTGGCCAGCAGCACTTGGCCGATGCAGTTGTTCACCTTGTGCGCGCCGGTGTGGTTGAGCTCTTCACGTTTGAAGAAAATCTTGGCGCCGCCGCAATGCTCGGTCAGGCGCTCGGCGAAATACAGCGGGTTGGGGCGGCCGATGTAGTCGCGCTGGAAGTAGGCCAGTTCTTCGAGGAACTTGGGGTCGGCCTTGGCGGCTTCATATTCGCGGGCCAGATCCAGCACCAGCGGCATCAGGGTTTCGGCCACATAGCGGCCACCGAACGAGCCGAACAGGCCGTTGGCGTCGGGGCCGGGGCGGTATTGGGACTGGGTCATGGGGCGCTCCAGGGCGTAATGAATAAGTGATGGGCTTTACTCTAACCACGGCAAGCCCGGCTGAAAACCGATAAGATTGCGCAAACCTGTCAGGAAAACTCACACGTCAAATGGCCCACGACCTCCCTCCCCTGAACGCCCTGCGGGCCTTCGAAACCACCGCCAGGCTCAATAGCGTCAGCCAGGCTGCCGAAGCGCTGCATGTGACTCATGGCGCCGTGAGCCGGCAGATCAAGGTGCTGGAGGAACACCTGGGCGTGGCCTTGTTCGTCAAGGACGGGCGCGGCATCAAACTCACAGATGCCGGGGTCAGGCTGCGTGATGCCAGTGGTGAAGCGTTCGACAGGCTGCGCAGTGTCTGCGCCGAACTCAGCCGGGATGTCAGCGAGGCGCCATTCGTGCTGGGGTGCTCGGGTAGCCTGCTGGCGCGATGGTTCATTCCCCGGCTTGGGCGCCTGAAGGCGGATTTGCCAGAGCTGCGCCTGCATCTGTCAGCAGGGGAAGGCGACCTTGATCCGCGTCGGCCGGGGCTCGATGCGCTGCTGGTGTATGCCGAACCCCCTTGGCCTGCGGACATGCAGGTACATGTACTGGCCGAAGAGCGTATCGGGCCTGTGTTGAGCCCACACTTTACCGGTTTCGAGCGGTTGCGCAGTGCGCCCGCCGTGGCGCTGCTGGACGAAGCCTTGCTGCATACCACTTCACGCCCGCAGGCGTGGCCGACCTGGGCCGGACAACAGGGGTTGGACCCGGCTGCCCTGCAGTATGGGCAGGCCTTCGAGCATTTGTATTACCTGCTGGAGGCGGCCGTGGCAGGGCTGGGGGTGGCTATCGCACCGCAGCCGCTGGTGGCGGATGACTTGCGTGCCGGGCGACTCAGCGCACCGTGGGGCTTTTCCCCTACTGCAGCGGCGCTGGCGCTGTGGGTGCCACGGCGCGCCGCAGACGGGCGCGCCGAGCAGCTGGCGCAGTGGCTGCGCCGCGAACTGGAGCGGCAGGCAGGTTAGTTGCGGCGGTACAACAGGTAGGCCGCGAGCAGGCCGAGCGCGCCGATGGCTACGCCAGCAGTGGTCACCGGGTGCTCCTGAGCATAATCACGGGTTGCGATACCGGTCTGGCGGGTGCGGGTCTTCACTTCCTCATAAGCATCGCTAAGCAGGCTGCGCGAGTGTTTCAACGCGCTTTCGGCGTTGCTGCGGATTGCCTTCACGGACTTCTGCGACTCCTCCGACGCATCATGCTTGAGGCTCTCCAGGCTCTTAAGGAGGCTTTCGATCTCCGCTTCCATGCTTTCCAGGGATGTTTTACGCAGCGAATTGCGGTGCATGGTGACTCTCCTTTGCAGTATGGACTGTATGGATTGCGACTGCGGTCCGGGGCGAAAGTGCGATCGAACTTTCGCCCAGCCTGACGGCTCGCAGGTAAACCAGGCCGGCACTGCTAGGCTCAATTTCACTGTCACCCAAGGAGAGCGCTCATGACCGATCATCACACCTACAAGAAGATCGAGCTGGTAGGTTCCTCGACCACCAGCATCGAAGACGCCATCAACAATGCGTTGGCCGAAGCGGCCAAGAGCATCAAGCATCTGGAATGGTTCGAAGTGGTCGACACCCGTGGCCACATCGAAGGCAACAAGGTGGCGCACTTTCAGGTCACGCTCAAAGTGGGCTTTCGCATCGCCAATAGCTGAAACAGGGTCGGGCTGGCAACGGCCGGCGTGATGGCGTTATACAGACAGGGGCGCCTTTGCCGGCGCCCTTTCCCATTTTCATCTGCACAAGGAAAGCGAGTGATGAAGAAACTGATTCTGGCGGTGGGCCTGATGATGCTGGCGGGTGGCGCGCTGGCGGCGGGCAAGCCTTGCGAGGAGCTCAAGGCCGAGATTGCCGCGAAGCTGGATGCCAAAGGTGTGAAGGGCTACACACTGGAGATCGTCAGTAAGGGCGACCCAGCTGGCAAGGTTGTGGGGAGCTGTGAAGGTGGAAGCAAGGAAATTGTCTACCGGCGGGGTTGAGCGCTGGCCCAATCGCCAGCAAGCACGCCCCACAGCGCTTCCAACCTATCGCGGCCTTGGAGTTCCCTGTGGGCCGGCTTGCCGGCGATTGGCGCCTACTCAGATTTCAAGGCTTGCGCCAACAATTCATACGACCTGATCCGGTCCTCATGCTCATACAGGTCGCAGGTAAAGATCAGTTCGTCCGCCCCGGTCTGCTCCAGTAGCACCTCGACCTTGGCCCTTACCTTCTGCGGGCTGCCGATCATCGCCAGGCCCAGGAAACTACCCACCGCATCGCGCTCATGTGGCAGCCACAGCCCATCCATGCTCGGTACAGGCTTGCGCTGCATCAGGCTCTGCCCGCGTATCAGGGCAAGAATACGCTGGTACACCGAAGTGGCCAGGAACTCGGCCTTGTCGTCGGTTTCGGCCACCACCATTGGAATGCCCAGCATCACGTATGGCTTGTCGAGCGTGGTAGAGGGCTTGAAATGGTCGCGGTAGATACGGATCGCCTCATGCATGTAGCGCGGCGCGAAGTGCGAGGCGAAGGCGTAGGGCATGCCGCGCATGCCGGCCAGCTGTGCGCTGAACAGGCTGGAGCCCAGCAGCCACATCGGCACCTCGGTGTCGTGGCCAGGTACGGCGATCACTTTTTGATCATCTGTGCGCGGGCCCAGGTAGCGCGACAATTCTTCGACATCGTCCGGGAAATCGTCGGCGCTGCCCGAACGCTCTCGGCGCAGGGCGCGTGCGGTCATCTGGTCGGAGCCCGGCGCACGGCCCAGGCCCAGATCGATACGCCCTGGATAAAGGCTGGCCAGCGTGCCGAACTGCTCGGCGATCACCAAGGGGGCATGGTTGGGCAGCATGACGCCACCCGAGCCGACACGGATGGTTGAAGTACCCCCCGCCAGGTAACCGATCAGCACGGAGGTCGCGGAGCTGGCGATGCCGTCCATGTTGTGGTGTTCGGCAACCCAGAAGCGGTTGTAGCCAAAGCGCTCGACATGCTGGGCCAGGTCCAGCGAATTGCGCAACGCTTGCGCCGGGCCGGAGTCGGCCCGCACTGGCACCAGGTCGAGGGTGGAAATTTTCAGGTCACGCAGCTGCGTCATTGGAGCCTCCGCAAAAGTGATTGGCCGAAGGCCTTTTAAACTCTGTATGGGCACATTCGGAAGATTCAATGCTTGCGGTGCGATTGATCTGAACTTGCCGAAGGTGAGTAGCCTCTGAACCCATAGATACGTAACCGAGTGACCAGGAGGCATCATGAAAAAGACTGCATCGGCGATCTGGCAAGGTGGCCTGAAGGACGGCAAAGGCGTTATTTCGACTGAAAGCGGCGCGCTAAAGCAGAACCCCTACGGTTTCAACACCCGCTTCGAAGGCTCGCCCGGCACCAACCCAGAGGAGTTGATCGGCGCGGCCCATGCCGGCTGCTTCTCGATGGCGCTGTCGATGATGCTCGGCGAGGCGGGCCTGACGCCCGACCGTATCGATACGATCGCTGAAGTGACCCTGGAAAAACAGCCTGATGGCTTTGCCATCACTGCTGTGCACCTGGTGCTGAAGGCCAAGGTTCCTGGCGCGAGTGAAGCCCAGTTCCTGGACATTGCCAACAAGGCCAAAGCAGGCTGCCCGGTGTCCAAGGTGCTGAACGCGAAGATCAGCCTGGACGCCACTCTGGTGGGCTAAGCGGCGCAACAGCTTCGGTTTGCTGTAGTCTAAACAGCATCGGCAGCGCAGCTGCCCATCCAGGAGCCGTGCCATGATACGCGTCGCAATCGCCGTGTTGGCGTCTCTGTTGGCCACATCTGCCGTGGCGGCGGTCAAGCCGTGTGAGGAACTGAAGGCCGAGATCGAAGCCAAGATCCAGGCTCAGGGTGTGCCGTCGTACACGCTGGAGATCGTGCCCAACAGTGAGGTCAAGGATCAGAACATGATCGTTGGCAGCTGTGATGGCGGGACCAAAAAGATCATTTATCAGAAGAACGAATGATCGCCAATTGAAACCGGGGCTGGTAAGCAGCCCCCCGGTTTCAGGGAATGCAGAACACATTGCTGGGCTCGTTGACCACCACTGTGCGGTTGGCGTCGTACAGCAGCACCTGTGGTTCCATTACTGGTGCACGCGCCTCCAGGCGATAGCGTTCGCCTGCCTTGAAATCGTCAAAGCGCACGGTCAGGTAACAGGTCCGATCCCTGGGCTGGCTCATCATGCCGCCCCCGTAGATTTCATAATCGAAGCGCACCACCAGTTCGTGCTTGCCAGGTGTGACCTGGAAGTAACGGCCGTCCTCCAGGCGCTTGCCATCGAGCTTGTCCGCCATGATGACTCGGCCGGGCGTGATGGTGTAGAGGTCGACCCAGGCTTGCTTGGGGTCTACGGGGGGCAAGGGGCTGGCGCATGCCCCCAATGCACTGAGGGCCATCAGCATCATGGGCTGGCGCATGGCGAAACTCCCACTTGCGATTCACAAGTTACAAGCATAGCTCCGTTTGCGGGCTTCAGGTGCGTTGGCAGCCCGCCGGCAGGCCTTGGCTGAGCAGTTTCTGCTGGTGGTCATAGAGCTTGATCCAGGGCCGGAAGCCGATGCTGCCTGCTTGCAGTTGATAACGCTGGCCGGCGTTGAAGCCCTTGAAGGTCAGATTGAGCTGGCAGTCGCGCCACAACGGTTCCCCGACCGGGCCGATATTGCTGGGTGTGACCGGGAACTGGTAGCGGACGGTCAGCTCGTGGCTACCGGGCTGGACCTCGAAATAGCGGGTGTCTGCCCAATCGCGCTCGTCCACCTGCACCGCGTGCAGCGAGGTTTCGTCGTGCGGGGTGAGGTCGATCCATGCCTGGTTCGGGTCCGGGTCGGGCAGGGTCGAACAGGCAGACATCAGCAGCATTGAGCTGGCGATGAACAGTGCACGCATGGCGAAACTCCCCCTTGGCGAGATAGTCTTGGAGCGCATCGGCCGTGAGCGAATGGATAGCCCAAGATGGTCTGGTTTTTTCTTTTGAAGTGCTCAGGCCCTGGGCCACTCGACCGCGTTTTCAGCACTTTGGTTCCCGTGCTGGGCGCCTTTCTGCTCAGTGGTTGCAGCAGCCTTGCCTATTACGGCCAGTTGGCCGATGGCCAGTGGCAACTGTTGCGTGCGCGTCAGCCAGTGGAGCGGGTACTCGCCGACCCGGCCACCAGCCCGCAGTTGCGGGCCCGTCTGCAACACGCCGAGCAGGCGCGGCTGTTCGCCAGCAAACGACTGGGCCTGCCGGACAACGGTAGCTATCGGGTGTATGCCGACCTTGGGCGGCCCTATGTGGTGTGGAATGTGTTTGCTACGCCTGAGCTCTCGCTGCAACCGGTGACGCACTGTTTCCCTGTTGCCGGTTGCGTCGCCTACCGCGGTTATTACCAACAGGGCGCGGCCCGCGGCGCGGCGGCGGTGATGCGCCAGGCGGGCATGGATGTCTATGTGAGCGGCGTCGAGGCGTATTCGACGCTTGGCTGGTTCGACGACCCGATCCTGTCGTCGATGGTCGGCTGGGGTGATGAGCGCCTGGCCACGTTGATCTTCCACGAACTGGCGCATCAGCGCGTCTATGTGCAGGACGACACGGAGTTCAACGAGTCCTTCGCCACGTTCGTCGAGCAGGAAGGAACGCGGCAATGGCGCGCCGCTCGTGGGCTTGAAGCGACTCAGGGTGAGCAGGGCCTGCAGCGTGACCAGTTCATACGGCTGATTCTGGCCAGCCGCGAGCGGCTGCAGGCGCTCTATGCCGGGCCGCTGGATGATGCGCACAAACGTGCGGCCAAACAGGCAGAATTCGACCGGTTGAGGCGCGATTATCGCCAGGTTCGAGATAGCCAATGGGCTGGGGACAAGCGTTATGACGCCTGGATGTATGGGCCGATGAGCAATGCCAAGCTATTGCCGTTTGGGCTGTATGACCAATGGGTGCCGGCGTTTGCGGCGGTGTTTCGCGAGGTTGGTGGGGATTGGGTACGCTTCTATCAGAAGGTAGAAGCGCTAGGACGGTTGCCGGCCGAACAGCGCAAGGCGGTGTTGGCTCGATTGGTGGCCAGTCAGTGAGCGCTGGGGCCGCTTAGCGGCCCATCGCCGGCAAGCCGGCTCCTACATGCGCGCTCAGGCCCTGATGAACGCCTGATGCATCTCAGCCAAGGTGGCGTAGTGGAATTCAGGCGTGTGGGCCTTCAGCTCTTCTTCGCTGCCGAACCCATACCCCACTGCCACTGCCTGCAACCCATTGCTGCGCGCCCCGATCAGGTCGTGCTTGCGGTCGCCGATCATCAGGGTCTGCGCCGGGTCCAGCCCTTCCTCGTCCAGCAGGTGGCGAATCAGCTCGACCTTGTTGGTGCGGGTGCCGTCCAGTTCGCTGCCGTAAATCACCTTGAAGTGATGATCGAAGGCGAAGTGCCTGGCGATCTCACGGGCGAATTCCCAGGGTTTGGACGTCGCGATGTAAAGCGTGCGGCCCTGACCGTTCAGGGCCTGGAGCAGTTCCGGCACACCTTCGAAGACCAGGTTTTCGTAAAGGCCGGTGACACGGAAGCGTTCCCGGTAAAAATTCACCGCCTCCCACGCCTTGGCTTCATCGAAGCTGTAGAACTGCATGAAGGCCTGCAGCAGGGGTGGGCCGATGAAGTGCTCGAGGCGCGCCAGGTCCGGCTCGTCGATGCCCAGTTTGGCCAGGGCGTACTGGATCGAACGGGTAATGCCCAGGCGCGGGTCGGTCAGGGTGCCGTCAAGGTCGAAAAGGATATTCTGCTGGTGCATGGTGGTCTCGGTAGTCAGGTTCATTCCGGGCGGTCGTAGCCTTCGGCCAGGTGCTGGTCCTTGAGCTTCACGTAGTTACCGGCGCTGTAAGGGAAAAAGGCGCGTTCCTTGTCGGTCAGTGGCCGTGCCTGCTTTACCGGGCTGCCCACATACAGGTAGCCGCTCTCCAGGCGCTTGCCGGGCGGCACCAGGCTACCGGCACCGATGATCACCTCGTCTTCGACGATGGCGCCATCCATGATCGTGCTGCCCATCCCGACCAGAATGCGGTTGCCAAGGGTACAGCCATGCAGCATGACTTTGTGGCCGATGGTCACTTCGTCGCCGATGATCAGCGGGAAGCCGTCCGGGTTGAACGGGCCGGCGTGGGTAATGTGCAGCACACTGGCGTCCTGCACGCTGGTCCTTGCACCGATGCGGATGCGGTGCATGTCGCCGCGAATCACCGTCAAAGGCCATACAGAGCTGTCTTCACCGATTTCCACGTCACCCAGAACCACTGCCGAACGGTCGACGAAGGCCCGTGGCCCAACTTTCGGAGTGTGTTGCTGGAAGCTACGAATGGCCATGATAGGGTCTCTCATCTGTGCCGATAGGCAGGCTGCCTGCTGCGGTCGGCGTCGATTGTAATTAAGATGGGGCAGTGTTTCTTCTGCCAAGGTAGCCAAACCGTGAGTGCGAACAACCCGCTTCTGCAGTCTTATGATCTGCCGCCCTTCTCGGCGATCCGTGCCGAACACGTGCTGCCGGCGATCGAAGAGATCCTGGCCGATAACCGTAAAGCCATTGCCCAGATCCTCGAAAAGCAAGGCAAGAACCCCACCTGGGCCGGCCTGGTGCTGGCCATGGACGAGCTCAATGACCGCCTGGGCGCTGCCTGGAGCCCGGTCAGCCACCTCAATGCGGTGTGCAACAGCAAAGAGCTGCGTGAGGCCTACGAGTCCTGCCTGCCGGCGCTCAGTGCCTACTCTACCGAACTGGGCCAGAACCGTGCGCTGTTCGAGGCCTATGAGGCACTGGCCAACAGCCCTGAGGCCGCAGGTTTCGATGTGGCGCAAAAAACCATCCTCGAGCATGCACTGCGTGACTTCCGCCTGTCGGGCATCGACCTGCCACCCGCCCAGCAGCAGCGTTACGCCGAGGTGCAGAGCAAGCTCAGCGAGTTGGGCAGCCGTTTCTCCAACCAACTGCTCGACGCCACCCAGGCCTGGACCAAGCACGTTACCGACGAAGCCGCGCTTGCCGGCCTGACCGATTCGGCCAAGGCGCAGATGGCTGCTGCCGCCCAGGCCAAAGGCCTCGATGGCTGGCTGATCACCCTGGAATTCCCCAGCTACTATGCGGTGATGACCTACGCCAGTGACCGCGCCCTGCGTGAAGAGCTGTACGCGGCCTACTGCACCCGCGCCTCCGACCAGGGCCCGAATGCCGGCCAGTTCGACAACGGCCCGGTGATGCGCGAGATCCTCGACCTGCGCCAGGAACTGGCCGGGCTGCTGGGCTACAAGAACTACGCCGAGCTGAGCCTGGCCACCAAGATGGCTGAGTCCAGCGACCAGGTGCTGAGCTTCCTGCGCGACCTGGCCAAGCGTTCCAGGCCGTTTGCCGCCCAGGACCTGGCGCAGCTCAAGGCCTATGCCGCCGAGCAAGGTTGCCCCGAGCTGGCCAGTTGGGACGCCGGTTACTTCGGTGAGAAGCTGCGCGAGCAGCGCTACAGCGTGTCCCAGGAAACCCTGCGCGCCTACTTCCCGATCGACAAGGTGCTGTCCGGCCTGTTCAGCATCGTCCAGCGCCTGTACGGCATCGAAATCGCCGAGCTCAAGGGTTTCGACAGCTGGCACCCGGACGTACGCCTGTTCGAAATCAAGGAAAACGGCCAGCACGTGGGCCGCTTCTTCTTCGACCTCTATGCCCGCGCCAACAAGCGTGGCGGTGCCTGGATGGATGGTGCCCGCGACCGTCGCCGTACCGCTGGTGGTGAGCTGCAAAGCCCGGTGGCCAATCTGGTGTGCAACTTCACGCCCGCTGCGCCTGGCAAGCCTGCGTTGCTGACCCACGACGAAGTCACGACCCTGTTCCACGAATTTGGCCACGGCCTGCACCACCTGCTGACCCGTATCGAGCATGCTGGCGTGTCTGGCATCAATGGCGTGGCTTGGGATGCGGTCGAGTTGCCGAGCCAGTTCATGGAAAACTGGTGCTGGGAGCCGGAAGGCCTGGCACTGATCTCCGGCCATTACGAAACGGGGGCTGCCCTGCCCCAGGACCTGCTGGACAAGATGCTGGCGGCGAAGAACTTCCAGTCCGGCATGATGATGGTGCGCCAGCTGGAGTTCTCGCTGTTCGACTTCGAGCTGCACGCCAGCCACGGCGACGGTCGCAGTGTGCTGCAGGTGCTTGAAGGCGTGCGCGACGAGGTGACGGTCATGCGCCCACCGGCGTACAACCGCTTCCCGAACAGCTTTGCGCACATCTTCGCTGGCGGTTACGCGGCGGGCTACTACAGCTACAAATGGGCCGAAGTACTGTCGGCTGATGCCTTCTCACGGTTCGAGGAAGAAGGCGTGCTCAACGCCGAGACAGGCCGCGCCTTCCGCGAGGCCATTCTGGCCCGTGGCGGTTCGCGCGAGCCGATGGTGCTGTTCGTCGACTTCCGTGGCCGTGAGCCTTCCATCGATGCATTGCTGCGCCATTGTGGGCTGAGTGAGGACGCGGCGGCATGAGCGAGGTAGCTGTGAACAAGACCAAGAAGCGCTTCATCGCCGGGGCGGTCTGCCCGGCGTGCAGTGAGCCGGACAAGCTGATGATGTGGAGCGAAGACGACGTGCCGCACCGTGAGTGCGTAGCCTGCGGCTTCACCGACACCTTGAATGAACAGGGCCTGTCGGTACCCAAGGAACTTGGGACGCGGGTCAACCACCTGGCGCCCAAGGCGGCGCCGGCCAAGGTGCAGACGGTGCAGTTCTTCCCCAACCCGAAGCTCAAGAAACCGGCCGAGTAAGGCCTGCCCGCCTGCGTCGGGGTGGTAGATATTCAAGCCTCTACCGCTCCGCCAGGCAGGCATGCTCGCCCGCTCATGAACCTGAGCAAGGCGATGCACCATGAACAATCCCCTCCTGCAAAGCAGCAACGCCCCTATTGATTTCCCTTCGATAACCCTGGAAAACATGGCCGCTGCTTTCGACCATGTGCTTTCGGCGCATGAGCAAGGTATCGCGCGCATCATCGAACGACAGCAGGCACAGCCCACCTGGGACGACCTGGTGCTCGCCGTGGATGAGCTGGACGCGCAGTTGTCGGGCACGTTGTATACCGTCATCCCGCTCGTGGGCCGGGACCAGGACTGGGCCGAATCCATTCTGGGGTTCTATGGCAGAACAGTTGCGCGTTTCGAGCAGAAAGATACCGACAGCAGGCTGCATGCCTTGTATGAACGGTTGGCGCGCAGTGACATCGGCATCAACCTGGCCGCGATGAAGCGCGCTACCTTGCGCTGGCATCTCGACAGGTTTGCAACCAGTGGCGCAGCGTTGGACGAACACGACAAAGCCCGCCTCGCCGAGCTGCAAGCGCAGATCGGTACGTTGCGGGAGGCCTTTGTGCGCGATATCGACCGGCCGGGGTTGCTGATCGAGGACGAGGGCGAACTGATTGGTCTTTCGCAACGGTTGCGAGATGAGCTGGCCGCCCGGGCCAGCGAGGCTGGTTTGCAAGGTTGGCTGGTTGCCTGTGAAAGCGCCCCAACCGAGGCGGTGCTTCGGCAAGCGAAGCACCGCCCCCTGCGCGAAAAGCTCTACCGCGCCTTCCACACCCGTGGGGTCGATACTGACCTGCAGGAGGACAACGGTACGCGCCTGCAGCGCTTGGCCGAAGTGCTGGATGACAAAGCCCGCCTGCTCGGCTTTGCCAGCCACCTCGAGCTGAGCCTGAGTACCAAAAGTGCCGGCTCGGTCAGCGCTGTTCGGGGTTTTCTGCAAACCCTCGCAGCCAGCGTACAACCCGCCCTGCAACAATGGCGTGAGGGCATTGGGCAGAAGGCGCTCGTGCAGGGCCTCACGCGCGTGCAGCCTTGGGATGTCATTCACCTGCAGGCATTGCCGGCGCATGCGCAACCGAGTGAGGTGTTTCGCGAGCACTTCCCCTTGAGTGCCGTGGTCACTGCACTGGCCCGGCTGGCGCAGCAGCTGTTTGGGCTTGAGCTGCGTCCAGCCCGAATGCCTGCCTGGGATGCCAGCGTGCAGACCTTTGAGGTCTGGCAAGACCACGCGCCTATCGGCCTGTTCTATCTGGACGCCGTGCAACACGCCGGGAAACAGGCTGACGCCGTGTTCACCACGTATGTGCGCAACCGGCGTATTGATGCCGAGGGTATCTACCATGCAGCGGTGGTGGTGGTGAACAGTGACATCCCGGCAGCGCTGGGCGAGAGTGAGCCGCTTTTGGACCACCTGGCATTGCGCAAGCTTTATCACGAGTTTGGCCATGCCTTGCATCACTTGCTGGTCCGCACCAGCAACAATGCCATGTCCAATGTTTCGGAGCTGGGCACCGATGGCATGGAACTGTTCGGCAAGTTGGTGGAGCGCTGGGTGTGGGATGCAGGCTACCTGGCCAGCATCGCCGTGCCGGACCAGTCTGGCAGTAGGCTGAGCAAGGCTGGCGCTGCAGCGTACCTGAAACAGTTCAAGCAGCAGGGGATCGAGGAAATTGGCCGCGACCTGAGCCTGGCGCTGTTCGACCTGGACCTGCACGGCACGCCGTATGACGGCAGAACGCTCGAGCAGCGGCTCGACGATGCCCGGGAGCGATGCGGCTATTGGCCATTGGCAGATTTCGAGCACCCCGCGCATGCCTTCGACCATCTGGTCAGCGGATACGATGCTGGTTATTACGCTTACCTGTGGGCCGATGTGCACGCGTTTGACCTGTTTACCCGTTTTGAAACGAACGGTTTGCTTGACCGCGCAACGGGCCAGGCGCTTGCGCAGGCATTGTTCGAGCCTGGCGCTTCGCGGCCACTGCGCGAGGGCCTTGAAGCCTTCCTTGGGCGCGCCCCAAGCCATGCCCCCTACCTGAGTTGGCACGGGCTGGCCTGACCGGAGGTGCTGGCAAGATGAGCCTTGCCCCTATACTGTTCATATATACAGCATAGGGCTTGGCGATGAATCCTCCAGCACCACAGAAAGGCCGTGGGACGGCGCATAATCCACACAACCGCTTCGCCCCGAGCCATTCGGTGGCTGAGGATGACGGCTGGCATCAGGAGGTTCCATTGACCCAAGGCACCGAGGTGCGGGTTGAAACGGCCAAGACGATCATCAGCCGCAACACCTCACCCGACCTGCCCTTCGATCGCTCCATCAATCCCTACCGAGGCTGCGAGCATGGTTGCATCTACTGCTATGCCCGCCCCTCGCACGCCTATTGGGACTTGTCCCCAGGGTTGGATTTTGAAACCAAACTGATCGCCAAGACCAACGCCGCCGAGGTGCTTGCCGAGCAACTGAGCAAGCCGGGCTATGTGTGCGCCCCCATCAACCTGGGTGCCAACACAGACCCCTACCAGCCGATCGAACGTGAGCACCAATTGACCCGGCGCTTGCTGCAAGTGCTGTTACGTTTTCGCCACCCGGTGACCATCGTCACCAAAGGTTCGCTGGTATTGCGTGACCTGGATTTGCTGGCCGAAATGGCCAGCCAGCGGTTGGTGCGGGTGATGATCAGCCTGACTACGCTGGACGACGGCCTCAAGCGGGTGCTCGAGCCGCGTGCGGCCTCGCCCAAGGCCAGGTTGCGGGCAATCCGGGTGCTGCGCGAGGCGGGTGTGCCGGTGGGCGTGTTGTGTTCGCCGATGATTCCCATGATCAACGACAGCGAACTGGAGCACCTTTTGGAAGCCGCCAAGGAGGCTGGCGCGCAGAACGCAGCCTACATGATGTTGCGCCTGCCGCTGGAAGTGGCACCGCTGTTCGAGCAGTGGCTGCAGGACCATTACCCGCAGCGCGCCAGCCATGTGTTGAGCCTGATTCGCCAGAGCCGGGGTGGCGAGCTGTATGACAGCCGCTTCGGTGCGCGCATGCGTGGTGAGGGCATTTTCGCAGAGCTGCTGGCGCAACGCTTTGCCAAGGCCATGCGCAAGCTGGGTTTGGAGGGGCGCCAGGCACAGACCTTGGATTGCACCCTCTTCTGTCCGCCGGGTAACCAATTGACACTGTTCTGAACTTTTCCAAGCTTGAAAGGTCTCGCGGCAAACATCGAGGTGATATCTAAGTGCTATCACTAAGTGGCACTTAGATATCACTGCTCAAAGCTTGTCTGTAAAGCGGGAAGTACCTAACGCTTAACGCGTTGGTTGTCATTGCATAGGTAAGAATACGTCGCAGGGAAGTGTGAACTCGGTCAAATTTTTGCAGTGCGCAGTAATGGCAAACATGATGGCAACTGTGCCGCTAAATGCGGCTTAACAATGCTGGAGCCCAGCTTTTACGCGCGTTACAGCCGGATTGCCTTAAAAGCTGGCTGGAACGTTAGTTCCAGTCTTGTAGGATAAAGCTTACAAGCTTGTAAGAAATTTACCATTTCGTTAACAATTGTTGCTCGGGTACTCTGCGCGCCCTTGTGAATTGCCTCGCATAACTTGAAGAAATCCTGCTAACCGCTGGCAGGGTAATTCGAGGCGAGGTGTTTTTCGATTCGCCATAAGTTCGATGACCTGCACTGGCAGGGAGCTTGAGTCGCTCGCCCATTACTGTGGGCGGCATTTATTTCATGGACGATTAGTGTGGATATTGCAGAAACTGCCAGCCTGAAAGATCGCGCCAAGAAAAAATTGGAGCGCGATGCCGGCCCCCTCATCATTGATGCGCTCAACGATCCGCAGACCGTCGAACTGATGTGCAATGGCGACGGCAAGCTGTGGCTCGAAAAGCTGGGGCAGCCGATGAAGCACATCGGTGATCTTCGCCCGGCGCAGGCAGAGTCCATTATCAAGACCGTGGCGGGCTACCACGGTAAGGAAGTGACCCGCAGCAAGCCACTGCTCGAAGGTGAATGGCCGCTGGACGGTTCGCGTTTCGCCGGCCAGCTACCCCCGGTGGTGCGGGCAGCAACGTTCGCCATCCGTAAAAAGGCAGTGGCCATCTACACCCTCGACCAGTACGTCGAGTCGCAGATCATGACGCCGATCCAGTGCGATGCCATCAAGCGTGCTATCCGTGATCACCGCAACATCCTTGTCATCGGCGGTACCGGTACCGGCAAGACCACACTGGTCAATGCAGTCATCAACGAGATGGTCGTGGAGTTTCCGAGCGAGCGCGTGTTCATCATCGAAGACACCGGCGAAATCCAGTGCGCGGCGAAGAACTTCGTCCAGTACCACACCACCGTCGATGTGAGCATGACCCACCTGCTCAAGACCTCCCTGCGCATGCGCCCGGACCGCATCCTGGTCGGCGAGGTGCGTGGCGAGGAGGCACTCGACCTGATCGATGCCTGGAACACCGGCCACCCCGGCGGCGCGGCGACCCTGCACGCTAACAGCGCCAGCGAAGGCCTGACCCGTCTGAAATCCCTGGTTTCCCGCAACAAATCGGCCCCGGCCGACATCGAGCCGCTGATTGGCGAAGCGGTTCACGTCGTCATTTCTATCGCCAGAACCCCAGAAGGCCGCCGCATCCAGGAAATCCTCGAGGTTTCCGGGTACGAAAACGGCCGTTACATCATGCGCAATCTTTAAGGAAAACACTGCACATGCAAGCCAACACTTCGCTGTTCCGTTTAAACGCCCAAACGTTTGGTTATCTGGCCTTCTGCTTCTTGGTGCTGGCCGTGACGATCACCCCGGAGCACGCGTTCGCAGCCTCCAGCAGCGGCGGTTCGCTTCCGTACGAAAGCTGGTTGACCTCCCTGCGTGAGTCGGTCACCGGTCCGGTCGCTTTCGCCCTGTCGATCATCGGTATCGTGGTTGCCGGTGGCGTGCTGATCTTTGGCGGTGATCTCAACGGCTTCTTCCGTACCCTGATCTTCCTGGTGCTGGTGATGGCGCTGATCGTGGGTGCCAACAACATCATGACCGGCTTCTTCGGTACCAGCGCCGAGCTGGCTCAGTTGCTGCCGCAGCACAGCCTGGTACAGGGTCAGGTCTGAACCATGGCCCTGCGCACGATTCCCATCCGGCGGGCCGGCAACCGGGACAACCTGTTCATGGGCGGGGATCGCGAACTGGTGATGTTCTCCGGCCTGCTCGCCTTCGCGCTGATCTTCAGCGCACAGGAGCTGCGGGCAACCGTGGTCGGCCTGGTGCTGTGGTTCGGCGCGCTGTTCATGCTCCGCGTGATGGCCAAGTCCGACCCGAAGATGCGTCCCGTCTACCTGCGTCACAGGCGCTACAAGTCGTATTACTCGGCGCGTAGCACACCGTTCAGGGAAAATCCTCCAAGTCAGGGAAATCAATACAAATGATCGAAGGTATTGCGTATGCCATCGCAGCCCTCGGTGCCTTGCTGGTCCTGCTGCTGGTTCAGCGCCTGCTGCAGGTGGATGCCGAGCTCAAGCTGAAAAAGCATCGCTCCAAGGATGCTGGTCTTGCGGACCTGTTGAACCATGCAGCGATGGTTGATGACGGCGTGATCGTGGGCAAGAACGGTGCCTTCATGGCAGCCTGGTTGTACCGTGGTGATGACAACGCCAGTAGCACTGACGCGCAGCGCGAGTTGGTTTCACTGCGTATCAACCAGGCCTTGGCCGGACTGGGCAACGGCTGGATGATTCACGTCGATGCGGTTCGCCGCCCGGCTTCGAACTATTCCGCCAAAGGCGTATCGCATTTTGCCGACAGCCTGACTGAGGCGATGGATCAGGAGCGCCGAGCGTACTTCGAATCGCTTGGGACCATGTACGAGGGCTACTTCGTGCTGACCCTCACTTACTTCCCTCCGATGCTGGCCCAGCAGAAGTTCGTAGAACTGATGTTCGACGATGACGCTGCGCCACCGGACCACAAGGCACGCACCCGTAATCTGATTGAGCAATTCAAGCGTGACTGCCTCAGCGTCGAAGGCAGCTTGTCCTCGGTACTCAAGCTGACGCGCCTGAAGGGCAATCGCATGGTCACCGAGGAAGGTGCTGAAATCACCCATGACGACTTGTTGAGCTGGGTGCAGTTCTGTGTCACCGGCGTCAGCCAACCGGTACTGCTGCCGAGCAACCCGATGTACCTGGATGCCGTGATCGGCGGCAAGGAGCTCTGGGGCGGAGTGGTGCCGAAGATCGGGCGCAATTTTGTCCAGGTAGTCGCCATCGAAGGTTTCCCGCTGGAGTCTGCCCCAGGCATCCTCTCGGCATTGGCTGAGCTGCCTTGCGAATACCGCTGGTCCAGCCGTTTCATCTTCATGGACACCCACGAGGCGGTTCAGCACCTGGAGAAGTACCGCAAGAAGTGGAAGCAGAAGGTCCGCGGCTTCTTTGACCAGGTGTTCAACACCAACAACGGCAACATCGACCAGGACGCCCTGGCCATGGTGCAGGACGCTGCCGATGCGATTGCCGAGGTCAACTCCGGCCTCGTCGCGCAGGGTTACTACACCAGCGTGGTGGTACTCATGAGCGAGGACCGCGCCCAGCTGGAAGAATCCGCACGTAGTGTCGAGAAAGCCATCGAACGTCTGGGCTTCGCCGCGCGTATCGAAACCATCAACACCCTCGACGCCTACCTCGGTAGCCTGCCCGGTCACGGCGTGGAGAACGTGCGTCGGCCTTTGATCAACACCCTCAACCTGGCCGACCTGCTGCCCACCAGCAGCATCTGGACCGGCAGCGCCGATGCGCCCTGCCCCCTCTACCCGCCGCTGTCGCCGGCACTGATGCACTGCGTAACCAGTGGTGCCACGCCGTTCCGTCTGAACCTGCACGTGCGTGACCTGGGCCACACCTTCATGTTCGGCCCCACCGGTGCCGGTAAGTCGACGCACCTGGCGCTTATCGCGGCCCAACTGCGCCGGTACAAGGGCATGTCGATCTTCGCCTTTGACAAAGGCATGTCCATGTACCCGTTGGCGGCCGGTATTCGTGCCGAAAGCGGTGGCCAGTCGGGGCGTCATTTCACCGTGGCGGCGGACGACGAGCGTTTGGCCTTCTGCCCGCTGCAGTTCCTCGAAACCAAGGGTGACCGCGCCTGGGCGATGGAGTGGCTGGACACCGTGCTGGCGCTAAATGGCTTGGAAACCACCGCCGCCCAGCGCAACGAAATCGGTCACGCAGTGATGACCATGTACCGCGACGGCTCGCGTACCCTGTCCGAGTTCTGCATCATCGTGCAGGACGAATCGGTTCGCGAGACCCTGCGCCAGTACACGGTCGACGGCACTATGGGTCACCTGCTCGATGCCGAAGAAGATGGGCTATCGCTCTCAGATTTCACCGTGTTCGAAATCGAAGAGCTGATGAACCTGGGCGACAAGTACGCCCTGCCGGTGCTGCTGTACCTGTTCCGCCGTATCGAGTGCGCGCTCAAGGGCCAGCCAGCAGTGATCATCCTCGACGAAGCCTGGCTGATGCTCGGCCACCCGGCCTTCCGCGAGAAGATCCGTGAGTGGCTGAAAGTACTGCGTAAGGCCAATTGCCTGGTGCTGATGGCCACCCAGAGCCTGTCGGATGCGGCCAACTCGGGGATTCTCGACGTCATCGTCGAATCCACTGCAACCAAGATCTTCCTGCCCAACGTGTATGCCCGCGATGAGGACACTGCTGCCCTCTACCGCCGTATGGGCCTGAACGCCCGGCAGATCGAGATCCTCGCCACCGCTATCCCCAAGCGCCAGTACTACTACGTGTCGGAAAACGGCCGTCGCCTCTACGACCTGGCCCTGGGCCCGTTGGCCCTGGCCTTCGTCGGCTCGTCCGACAAAGAGTCCGTGGCTGCCATCAAGCGCCTGGAAGCCAAATACGGTGATGCCTGGGTGGCAGAGTGGCTGGCGGCCAGGGGTCTGAGACTCAATGACTATGGAGTGGCCGCATGAGCCTCGCTGAAAGCATCAAGGGGATGGTCATGAAACGCCCCGCCAAAGATTCCGCAAAAACCGGGGAACCCAAGAGCGGCGAGCCCAAGGGCGCGGTGCTCGACAACCCGTACCTGACCGCACGGCGTACCTGGAATGACCACGTTGGCAGTGTCGTCACCTCTCGCCAGTCCTGGCAGGTGGTGGGCATCCTGTCGATGATGGTCGCTCTCGCGGGAGTCGGCGGCATCATCCATATTGGCAGCCAGTCGAAGTTCGTGCCCTACGTGGTGGAAGTCGACAAACTCGGCCAGGCCATGGCTGTGGCGCCTGCGCAAATGGCACGGCCGGTAGACCTGCGAGTGGTGAAGTCGCAGGTCGCCTCTTTCGTCGCCGATGCACGCACTGTCACCCCGGACGTCGCGCTACTGCGTAAATCGATCTTCCGGCTTTACGCTCTGCTTGGGCCGAACGATCCGGCTACGCAGAAGATGAACGAGTGGCTCAACGGCACCAAAGAGTCGAGCCCCTTCCTGCGCGCCGCTGAAGAAACTGTCAGCGTCGATATCCGTTCAGTCATGCAGCAGACGCCGGAAACCTGGCAGGTGGACTGGGAGGAAGTCACCCGCGACCGCCAGGGACTGATCAAGGGCAAGGCCAACTGGCGCGCCTTGGTGACCACCTATACCGCCGAACCCACTACCCAGACCAGCGAAGAGCAAGTAAGGATGAACCCGATCGGGACTTACGTGCGCGACTTCTCCTGGTCCAAGCAACTTTGAAGGACCGACCATGAACCGTTACCTCTGCGCAATGCTCGCGGCAGCTTTGCCCGTGTTCGCACAGGCCGCGCCAGGAACCAGCCAGGCCGATCTGTACTTTTCCGATGCCAACCCGACGCTGACCCCGCAGGAAAAGGCTGCGCTGGCCATTTCTCAGCGCTGGCAGCAGGCCAGCGCCACAGGCATCAAGCCGGTGGACGGTGGCGACGGCACTGCTCGTTTCATTTTCGGCGCCCAGCAGCCGAGCATTGTCTGTGCCGTGCTGCAGGTTTGCGACATTGCTCTGCAGGCTGGGGAGCAGGTCAACTCGATCAACCTCGGCGACACCGCGCGCTGGACGGTCGAACCGGCGATCACTGGCATGGGTGAGAGCGAGGTCCAGCACCTGATCATCAAGCCGATGGATGTTGGTCTTGAGACCTCTTTGGTGGTCACCACCAATCGTCGTACCTACCACTTCAAACTGCGTTCGCACCGTACCCAGTACATGCCGCAGGTTGCCTTCACCTATCCGGAAGAGGCACTTGCGAAGTGGAACCTGATCAAGAACCGCGAAGCGACCGAGCGCAAGAAGGCAACCATCCCGGAAACCGGCGAGTACCTGGGTAACCTGAGCTTCGAATACACCGTCAGTGGCGATACCTCGTGGAAGCCGGTGCGGGTATATAACGACGGTACCAAGACCATCATCCAGATGCCGCGCAGCATGGCCCAGACCGAAGCACCTTCTTTGTTGGTAGTGCGCAAGGACGGTGGCTGGTTCAAGGATGATGAGACCGTGATGGTCAACTACCGCATCCAGGGCGACCGCTACATCGTCGATACCGTGTTCGACAAGGCCATCCTGATTGCCGGCGTCGGCAAGTCGCAGGACCGTGTCACCATCCAGCGAGGTAAATGATGATGCACGCATGGATTGCCCTGTTCGCCACCCTGTGGCTTGCCGCCTGCGCCAGCGGCCCCTATGGCAACTTCGCCGAGCGCACTACGCCGGCGATCAACCAGCAGTTGGCTAGCGCCTCCGTACGCCAGTTGGCCGTCGTACACCCGCCGGCCAGCACGCGGCTGCGGATCAACCAGGAAACGCCGGACGGCTACGGCACCTCGCTGGTCAGTGCACTGCGTGCCTCTGGTTTCTCGGTGCAGGAATTCAACCCTCAAGCTCAGCCAGCGCCGGCACCGTCTGGCGGTATTGCGCCATTGCCAGTCAATTACATCGTCGATGCGCCCAAGGACAGCGAGTTCTTGCGTGTCACTCTGCTGGTGGGCCGTGAGTCGCTGAGCCGCATCTATGCGGTACAGAGTGGCCGGCTGTTGGCTGCCGGCGCCTGGGTGCGCAAGGAGTGATAGGAAATGAGTAACATGAACGATGTCATGTCACCGGACGCGTCCCCCGGCAAGCTGAATCGCAGCAGCGGCGTGCGTCGGGTCAACAACTGGCCGATGTACATCATTGGCGGCGCCGCCATGGTCTTCTTGCTGATCATGCTGATGGTCGCGGCCGACCGCGCTGAGAACCAGAACAAACCGGTGGAAAAAGAAGCCGAGAAGGCTGGCAACAGTAGCCTGTTCGCCCAGCAGATCAGAGGCATCGATTCTGACGGCATCATTCCCAGCAAGGCCGAACCACCGGTCGTGCCGGTGCTGGACAATGTACAAGCCCAGCCGGCGGCCTTGCAGGTAGTGCGCCCTACCAATCTGGATGCGCCGCCGATGCCACCGCGCGAGCTGCCGCCTGACGTTGATGCCGATGAGCTGGAGCGCATTCGCCGGATGAAGATGCAGCAGTTCCAGGATGCAGTTCGCGCACGTAGCACCGTGCGCGTCGAGGCACCACGCAGTTCGGGTTCGAGCATCGGCGCAGGTGCCGGCGCTCCAGTCAGCCAGCAAGATGCCTTGGCTCGTATCGCCGCGGCACGTCAGCGTCTGGATGAACAATCGCGCAGTGACCCCAATACAGCCTTCAAGGCAAGGTTGGCTGAGCTGCGCTCCGCCGGTATCGGCGGGGGTGGGGCCGGTGGTACTGCGCAGGGTGATTCCCCGTTCCTGATGCAGGCCGCAGCGAGCACAGGCAAGGACTACAGCCAGTTTGGCAATTCCGGTAATGGCGACCGTTGGCAGTTGAATTCTGCGCCAGAAGCACCGCGCAGCCCCTACGAACTGCGTGCCGGCTACGTGATCCCAGCCATGCTGGTTTCTGGTATCAACTCAGAGCTGCCCGGGCAGATCATGGCCCAGGTTTCGCAGGCCGTGTATGACACCCCTACCGGCAAGCACCTGTTGGTACCCCAGGGCTCGCGCCTGGTCGGCGCCTACTCCAGCGACGTTTCCTATGGCCAGTCGCGTGTACTGGTGGCGTGGCAGCGCATCATCTTCCCTGATGGCAAGGCGATGGATATCGGCTCGATGCCAGGTGCAGATGCTGCGGGCTATTCGGGCATGCATGACCAGGTCAACAACCACTATGTGCGGATCTTCGGTTCGGCCTTGTTGATGTCTGGCATCGTCGCTGGCATCAGCCTCAGCCAGGACCGCGCAAGCAGTGACAGCAGCGACCGCGAGACCGCTAGCAGCGCCATGAGTGAAGCACTCGGCCAGCAACTGGGCCAAGTGACCGCGCAGATGATCTCGAAGAACCTGAACATCGCACCGACCCTCGAAATCCGTCCGGGCTATCGCTTTAACGTGATGGTGACCAAGGACCTGACGTTTTCGAAGCCTTACCAGTCTTTCGATTACTGATAAACCGCCAAGGAGAGCAACATGAAGCCCACGCACTTGTTGAAACCTGCCATTGCGCTGTTGGCCGGGATTGGATTTACCCTGCAGGCGAGCGCTGGGATTCCTGTGATTGATGGGGCGAATGTCGTCCTCAACGAGATAACTTCTGTGGAGAGCATTGCACAGACGACCAAGCAGGTTCAGGAGTACATGACCCAGATCAATCAGTACAAGACCCAGTTGGATCAGTACGAGAACATGCTCAAAAATACGGCGGCGCCGGCGGCGTATATCTGGGATGAGGCTAATGCAACTATCAATAAGCTGATGCAAGCCCAAGACATGCTCGACTACTACACCAATCAGGCGGGTAGTCTTGATTCTTATTTGGATAAGTTCCAAGACACCAGCTACTACCGCAGCTCGCCATGCTTTAGTGGCGGTGGGTGCACGGATGCCGATCGGGCAGCGCTCGTGAAGCATGAAGAAATGACATCTAAGTCGCAAAAAACGGCCAATGACGCCCTATTTAAAAGCATCAAGCAACAGCAGGAAAATCTAAAGGCTGACGCCTCACAGTTGGAGAACCTGCAAAAAGCTGCAACGACCGCCGACGGTCAGGTCAAGGCCATTCAATACGCTAATCAATTGTCCAGCCAGCAAGCGAACCAACTGTTGCAGTTGCGAACGCTGATGCTGGCGCAGCAGTCCGCGGAGGCTAACCGAGCTGCAGCTGAGCTGGATGAGAAAGCCCGTGGTCAAGCCCAAGCGAAAAAGCTGACCACCTGGGAATATAAGAAAAGCCCTGAAGATGATTATTGAGGAATACATATGAAATTCAAATATTATAAGTTGGTGCTTGCTGCAGGCATGGCCGTTACCCTAGCAGGGTGCCTGGAGGAAAAAGTACCTGAGCCTACGGCGGACAACTGCGCGCCGGACATGTACGAAAAGAACTTGGCTAGTCTGTCGAAGGAAGCCAGCCGAAATGAATTCACTGCCGCCTGCAATAGCTTCCTCAAAGCGAAGAAAATGACCAAGTGGAAGTTTGAAAAAAGCCCTGAAGACAAATTCTAAGGTGGACTAGTCTGATGATTGGTAAGCGTCGGGAACTGACCCTGACAGTACTGCTGGTTGCTTTTTGCCTTGCAACGCCGACGCTTGCCCTTGCGGCAGACAGTCAGTTGGGCAGCTCAGGTATCATGAATGAGGTGCTTGTTAGGTTTCATAATGCAACCGAGAAGTGGTTGCCTGCCATCCAGTCGGCGGCTGAACGGTTGTTCCTTGCGCTGGCAACTATATCGATGGTCTGGACTTTCGGTATGATGGTAATGCGCAAGGCCGAGATGGGAGAGTTCTTTTCAGAGTTCATTCGTTTCCTCGTGGTGTTCGGCTTCTATTGGTGGCTACTTAAAAATGCCATGGGCGGTCTGCAAATCGCCGATTCGATCGTCAGATCCTTGAGTCAACTTGGATCTGAAGCTGGCAAGTTGGGCAGCACCGATTTGAAGCCATCCAGCATTGTCGATCTGGGCTTCGAGCTTTATGACCGAACCGTGGAAGCTACTGACCAGCTCAGCTGGCGAGAAATGGGGCGCCAAATAAGTATGGAGTTTATGGCTATCGCCATTTTGCTGGTATTGGCGATCGTCGGTATCAACCTTTTGGTGCTCCTCGCATCAAGCTGGTTCTTACTCTACGCGGGCGTGTTCTTCTTGGGCTTCGGTGGCTCTCGTTGGACTTCAGATATCGCCACGAATTACTACCGAGCTGTTCTTGGTGTGGGCGCTCAGCTGTTCGCCATGGTCTTGTTGATCGCTATTGGTAAGGACTTTATCCAGACCTTTGCCAGTAAAATTAGCGACGATGTCGCCGTGCAGGAGCTTGCGGTCATGCTGGTCGTATCGGTATTGCTGCTATTCTTGGTAAACAAGATACCCCCGATGATTGCGGCGCTGGTTGGAGGTGCGGGCAGCGCCTCGACAGGTATCGGCAATTTCAGTGCAGGTGCAGCTGTGGGCGCGGCAACTACCGCTGCGTCCTACATGGGTAAGGGCGCATCGTCGATGATGACGGGGGGAACGAACCTAGTTGGCAGCATGCAAGCTTTGACCTCTGCCTTCAAGGGGGCGCAGTCGAGTGTTTCTGCCGGGACGGACATCTCCTCGCGTGTCAGTGGAATGCTGGGAGGGCCGGGGAGCCACAGCGGCGCGAGCCCTGGCTCAAGCAGCCCCGGCGGCGCTAGCCCCCTTGGTTCCGTAATGGGCACTTCATCTTCTTCGTCCGGCGCAATAGCGCAGACGGCATTTTCTGCGGGTGGAGAATTTTCGCCCGTAGATCAGGCACCTGCTTTATCGTCCTCTGGCCAGTCAGCGGAAACGGCGGGCGGCACAGGAGCATCTTCAGGAGAAGGGGCTGAAGGCGGTGCGGCCGGAACAGCCGGAACCGTATCAAGCCGTGATAGCAGTTCAGGGGGCCAAGGTGGCGGTGATGCAGGTGGCCAGGCGGCCAGTGGTGGTGGCTCCGGCGCCAAAGGCGGCAAAGGAGAGGGCACTTCCAGTTCGTCATCCAGCAAGATTGGCAACGCAGGCCGAATTGCCCTTCAGATGACGGCCAACCTTGCCTCTGGCACTGGCCGCGTTTCCCAATCGCGAATCGACAAAACGCTGGGCGGACGGCTTGCCACGGAGATCTCCGACTCTGAATCTAGCCGGCACGCAGCAATGGATACTCGCTCGGCCAGTCGTGATTTCGAGCCGGATGCCGAAGTGCAGAGCTTCAGTGAAAGCAAGCAGGACAAAACCTGAACATGGAGTGCTCATGAAAATCGCAAAAATTCTTCCGGTGGCCGGACTGGCCGCCACCTTCGCCATCGCCCTCCCCGCCGAGGCCAAGGACCCCTGCGCGACCGTGCTGTGCATGTGGGGCAAGCTCAAGGGCGCCGGTGTGGTGGAAAACTGCGACGGCCCCGTCGCTGACTACTTCGACATCGTCAAGAAGAAGAAAGGCAAGATCAAACTGAGCCGAACCGCCAACGCGCGGCAGTCCTTCCTCGACAGTTGCCCGAAGGCCGACCCGAGCGCGACCAAGTCGATCAACGACAAGTTCGGCAAGGTCATCTGAGGCGCGCCACGATGCCATTCGTCGCTGACGTTCCGCCCCCGGCCCTGAGCGAACCTATCGCCTGCTCGATCATGGCGGCAGTCAAATACGAGCTGCCGGTGAACATCGTCCTGGCCGTGTCCGGCCAGGAAGGCGGCAAGCCTGGCCAATGGGTGCGCAACAGCAATGGCACCTATGATGTCGGGCCGATGCAGTTCAACACGTCCTACCTGCGCGAGCTGTCGCGCTACGGCATCACCGCCGAGGATGTGGAACAGGGTGGCTGCTATTCCTACGAACTGGCCGCCTGGCGCATTCGTGGCCATGTGCGCAATGACCGTGGGGACCTGTGGACGCGGGTCGCCAACTACCACTCACGCACCCCTGCGATCAATGCCCGTTACCGCCAGCAGGTGATGCGCCGTGCCGCTTGGTGGGCCGACTGGCTGGATGAACGCTTTGCCACCCAGCAGGTGGCGCAGGGTGCGGTATTCTCCGGCGTGCCCGGCGAAGTTCCGGCGGCGGCTGTTGAAAAGGCCCCGGCGGTCAAGGCGGCTGTTGTGAAGCAGCCGGTTACAACGCAGCCCGCCGCAACGTCAGGATATGTCCCTCGCGGCCTGGTGATGGGGAGCAGGTGATGGATACCAATCAGTTATTCTTCGGTCCATGCGAGGGGGCAAACACGTGCCACGACATCAACACGGACCCCGCCGTGAGGCGGATGAGGGAGAGAAGAGATCGAGGCGGCCGGCAAGCGGTTTGAGGCCGTGCTGAAGGCCAATGACGTCGATCCGACGCTGGCCAAGGAAACGCTCTTCGCGTTGGCCCACCATCTGAACCGAGCCTTCCAGTCGCAAAACGTCGAATACCAGATTGCAACGTGGTTCAAGAAACCGTACGACGATCCTGCTGCACGGGCACAAAGCGTTTCTGCCATGGGTGAAAGCTTTGGTGCGCTCGCCATCCGTGCAGCGGGCGACTCGTTGAAGGGTTCCCCATTGCTGCACAAGAGCGACGCTTTCCTGAGCGCCTCATCAGTGCTGCCGGTGACGGGGTCAGTGACCGGATCGTAACCCTCAACAAGCAGAATTCCTGACCTGGCGGCCCC
>NZ_RHQR01000013.1:123597-129073 GCF_003936645.1 Pseudomonas sp. p106 | reverse complement strand
CTCATCAGTGCTGCCGGTGACGGGGTCAGTGACCGGATCGTAACCCTCAACAAGCAGAATTCCTGACCTGGCGGCCCCTGGCCAGAGGCTTCTCGGTATTCTTCGATCCACCCAAGGCGGCTTTGGCTGCGCAACGACAATAAACAAGGACCCGCCGTGAGGCGTCTGCAGTGAGAATGAAATTGAACGGTACAACCATCGGTGCGAACGCATCCATCGTCGGTAACGCCTGTTGCCGCACCAAGAGCCTCTGGTCGCGGCTGCGCCTGAACTCGCTCATACCTCTCGCACTGGGCGCCTGCGTCCTTCTGCCTGCCACCTCATCGGCGCTTCAAGCCAAGGAGATTTTCATGCAAGACAATCAAGCTCAGTACCAGCCCTACACACCTGGCATGAAACTACCCGATGGTGTGTTTCCGCCGATGCAGGGATACACCCATGAAGATCTGATTGAAGCTGCGGCCAAGCGCGCGGAAGCGGTCATGAAGGCTGGCGGCGTGGATCCGACGCTGGCGCGCGAATCGCTGTTTGCACTGGCAAAGCACCTCAACCAGGCGTTGGAAGCACAGAATGTCGAGTACCAGATTTCGACTTGGTACCAGAAGCCTTATGAGAATCCGGCAGATCGCAGCAAAAGTGTCGCCGACATGGGTGAAAGCTATGGTGCTATGGCCGTGCATGCTGCGACTGAGTCCCTGAGGGGGTCGCCTTTGCTTGATCGGGACAAGGCCTTCCTGCGCAACTACATCAGCAGCGTTGGCGATGGCGTTCATGACCTGATCGTTACCTTGAACAAACCTGGCGCTTGAGAAAGGTACGAGACTTTCCAGGAAAGTTCATCCCGCCTTAGGGTGGGATGATCCATAAGGATTTGAGATGAGTGATGCTCTGCGTTTCACGGTGTACTTCGATGGCACCGGAAATAACAAGGACCTGAACACCCCCGAAGGCACCCAGACCAACGTGGCCCGCCTGTTTGACCTGGACACTGCCAAAGGGACCAATCTGGCGCGCAACTCGGGGCATGCCCCGCTACAGTACGACGATCAGGAGCGGTCTGGTCAGTCGGAAAAAATCTATTTCGATGGAGTGGGAAGCCAAGCGCAGACTTCGGGAACATCCTTGCTGGAGGGAGCCACGGGACGGGGGGCGCAGGAGCGTATTGACCAGGCCTATGACGCTATCGTGTCCTTCCACAATAAATACCCGGACCATAAAGTCGATGTGAATATCGTTGGCTTCAGTCGCGGTGCATCACAGTCCCGAGCGCTGGCCAACGAATTTATCGAGCGCGGCGTGCCGAAACTCGATGGTCAGGGACAGCCTACCGGGGAATTCCTGATTCCGCCGGGCCAGGCCCACATCAACAAACTGGGAATCTTCGATACCGTGGCCACGGATGGCCTGGCTAACACCGATACGCACCTGGGCAAGAACCTGGAAATCGGCAAGAACGTCGAGTCGACCACCCACCTGGTGGCGATGAACGAATACCGCGATACCTTCCGCCTGACCAGTGCCCTGCGCAACGACGACAACTCGCGAATCGAAGAAATCAAGTTCGCGGGTGCGCATTCGCAGGTGGGTGGTGGCTACAAGAACGACATCTTGGCGGCGGGCCCGCTGGCAGTGATGTATGAACGCTTGCAGTCCGCTGGCATCGAGATGAAGCCGATGCTGCAGGACGATGTGCGACGCGTCGAACAATACAACGAGTTGATCAAGCACCCGGACAAGATTCATGAGGCACTGATTGACTCCCGGTTGCTGAAGGGCGAGCAAGCATTTGCACAGGGCCCTGACGGTGCTTACCAGAAGGTTGACAACACGCCATTCCCGCTTGAAAGAGGCACGCTCAATGTCTTTGACCGCCAGAGCCGGCCATTTGATCATGAGACCAACGGCCGAGGTGTAATCTTTGAAAACGATGATCGTCTTAGCCGTAACGGAGTCTCCAGAGCCCTGGAGAGCGTGGGCAGCAACCTTAAGTCGCTGGGGCAGAATGCCTTGTCCGCTACGGCACGTTTCGTAGGGTTGGAAACCCGTGAGCAGGCAGTAGACAAGAGTATGGACGTGCTCGAGCAGATGCAGGCCGAGCGGGCTGCTGTCGCGCAAGAGCAGGTTTCCGGTCTTTCCACAGACCTCAAGGCATCGCGTCCGAATACCACTTACATCGAGGGGCTTAAGCTTCAGCCGGTACCCGTTCCTCAAAGCGCCAAGCAAGACCAGCAGCAGGATCCCCAGGCCCGGCAACGCAGCGATTCATTCAAGGCTATGGAAGAAAAAGCCCGCGGCCTCAACCCGTCGGCCAGTATCGGCGAAGCCTCGCAAAGCGGCCGCAAGGCCACTAGCGGAATGGTCGTGGGCATGGACGAGCACCACATCCTGCAGAAGGTCGGTCAGACCGACCAGTTCGTTATCCATGACCGCCGCGACGTCGACCCCAGCCGCAACTTCCAGTTGGGCAAGAGCACGGCGATCGTTAATGAAAAGGGTATCGGCGACGTGGCTCGCAATGTCGCGCCTAAGCTGGAATTGGACATGGGCTTGTCTCAAGCGATGCGTCGGTGAGGGACTTCAGCGTATGAACATGTCTTGCCGGGCAACACTGCCCGCTCCACTGCTGTTGGGCGCCTCGTTGCTCTTGTCTGGCCTATCTTCTCCAGTCCACGCCAAGGAGATTTCCATGCAAGACCACAAGGGCCAGTACCAACCTTATACGCCTGGCATGAAGCCGCCCGAAGGCGTCTTTGCGCCGATGCAGGGTTACACCCACGAGGATCTGATCGAGGCGGCCGGCAAGCGGGTTGAAGCCGTGCTGACAGCTAATTACGTCGATCCGACGCTGGCCAAAGAAACGCTTTTCGCCTTGGCCGATCATCTGAACCGAGCCTTCCAGTCGCAAAACGTCGAATACCAGATCGCAACCTGGTTCAAAAAACCGTACGACGACCCTGCTGCACGCGCACAAAGCGTTTCTGCCATGGGTGAAAGCTTTGGTGCTCTCGCCATCCGTGCAGCGGGCGACTCGTTGAAGGGCTCCCCATTGCTGCACAAGAGCGACGCTTTCCTGAGCGCCTTCATCAGTGCTGCCGGTGACGGGGTCAGTGACCGGATCGTAACCCTCAACAAGCAGAATTCCTGACCTGGCGGCCCCTGGCCACAGGTTTCTCGGTATTCTTCGAACCACCCAAGGCGGCTCTAGCTGCGCAACGACAATAAACAAGGACCCGCCGTGAGGCGGATGCAGGGAGAATGAGATTGAACGGTACAACCGTCGGTGCGAACGCATCCATTACCGGCAACGCTTGTTGCCGCACCAAGGGGCTTTGGTCGCGAATGCGCCTGAGCTCGTTCATGCCTCTCATACTGGGAGTCTGCGTACTCCTGCCCGCCACTTCATCTGCGATTCACGCCAAGGAGATTTCCATGCAAGACAATCAAGTCCAGAATTCATCCAACACAGCCGATACCAAACTGCCCGAAGGTGTGTTCCCTCCCATGAAGGGCTACACCAACCAAGAATTGGCCACCGCCGCGTGCCAAAGTGTCGACAAGGTGTTCAAGGAAAACAACATCGATCCGACGCTTGCCCGTGAGTCTCTTTTCGACCTTTTCAATCACTTGACCGCTGCCTACCAGGCAAACGATGTGGACTACCAGATCTCGACTTGGTACCAGAAACCTTATAACGACCCTTCGGCTCGTACCGAGAGCGTCAAGGCAATGGCCAAGGAATTCAACGCACTCACCATTCGTGCCGCCGGCGATGCACTGATCAAGTCGCCGCTGGGCAACATGAGTCGGGATTTCCAACGCAGCTACCTGCAGAGCGCCGGTCTGGGTGTGCAGAACCTGATTGAAACCCTGAACAAACCCGGTACCTGAGTCGTCAAGGTTGAACGATCATTCCAGCCTGGCCGTTGGAATATTCATAAGGACATGACATGAGCGATGCATTGCGTTTTACGGTGTATTTCGATGGCACCGGCAACAACAAAGACCTGGACACCCCGAAAGGTTCTCACACCAACGTCGCGCGGCTGTTCGAGGCAGACCAGGCCAAGGGCACCAACCTGGCACGCAACTCTGGGCACGAGCCGCAGCAATACGATGCTCACGATCGCTCCGGCCAGTCCGAGAAGGTGTATTTCGATGGGGTTGGCAGCCAACCCGACGTGACTCTGCGGTCACTGGCGGAAGGTGGCACTGGGCTGGGTGGCCAGGGACGCATCGACCAGGCCTACGATGCCATCGTGGCATTTCACAACAAATATCCGGATCAGAAGGTTGACGTGAACATCGTCGGCTTCAGCCGTGGCGCTGCGCAATCCCGCGCGCTGGCCAACGAGTTCATCGACCGGGGCGTGCCGAAAACGGACGGCCAGGGCAAGCCCACCGGCGATTACCTGATCCCGCCGGGCGAAGCGCATGTCAACAAGCTAGGCATCTTCGACACCGTCGCCTCATATGGCAATGCGATGTCCGATACCCACTTGGGCAAGAATCTGGAAGTCGGCAATAATGTTGATTCCACTACACACCTGGTGGCGATGAACGAGTACCGGGATACTTTTCGCCTGACCAGTGCCTTGCGCAACGACGACAACTCACGCATCGAAGAAGTGAAGTTCGCCGGTGCCCACTCGCAAGTAGGGGGTGGATACCGTAACGATGTGCTGGCAGCAGGGCCGCTGGCTTACATGTATGAAAGCTTGCAATCGGCCGGCGTCAAGCTGGGCCCGTTGCAGCAGGAAGACGTGCAGCGCATCGAAAATTACAACGAGCTGGTCCAGAGCCCGGAAAAAGTCCAGCAGGTGCTTATTGATTCACGTCTCAAGGCAGGGAACGAGGCTTTCACTCAAAACGCGGACGGTACTTTCCAGAAGGTCGACAACACGCCGTTTGCTATGGAACGCGGCTTCGTCAATGTGATGGATCGCCAAAACCAACCGTTTGAACATGAAACCGCTGGCCGGGGCGTTGTCTTTGAAAATGATGACAGCCTCAGTCACCTCAAGGTAGTCCGTGCCGCTGAAAACCTGGGCAACCGCCTGGCGGATCTTGGGCGACAGGCACTCTCGGGGGTTGCCCGCTTCGTAGGCAAGGATGACCCCGAGCAAGCACTTGATGAAACGCTCGACCGGGTGGAGCAAACCCGCGCTCAGGCGAGCGCGGTTGCTCGCCAGCAAGGTGACGCGTTGTCCGACGAGCTAAAAGCTTCGCGCCCCAGTGTGGCCTATATCGAGAGCCTTGATTTGCAATCTGTACCGTTACCTCAAGGTGCCAGGCAAAGCCATCAGCAAGACCCCCAGGCCCAGCAGCGCAGCGACTCCTTCAAGGCCATGGAAGAAAAAGCCCGCGGCCTCAACCCGTCGGCCAGCATCGGCGAAGCCTCGCAAACCGGGCGCAAGGCCACCAGCGGGATGGTCATTGACGTGGACGACCACCACATCCTGCAGAAGGTCGGCCAGAC
>NZ_RHQR01000013.1:0-123502 GCF_003936645.1 Pseudomonas sp. p106 | reverse complement strand
CTCGCAAACCGGGCGCAAGGCCACCAGCGGGATGGTCATTGACGTGGACGACCACCACATCCTGCAGAAGGTCGGCCAGACCGATCAGTTCGTCATCCATGACCGCCGCGACGTCGACCCCAGCCGCAACTTCCAGGTGGGCAAGAGCACCGCGATCGTCAATGAGAAAGGTATCGGTGAAGTGGCCCGCGAAGTGGCGCCGAAACTGGAGTTGGACATGGGGCTGTCTCAAGCGATGCGTCGGTGAGGGTTCATAACTGAATCAGGCGATGCGGTGGGCGATCTGATTTTTACGTTGAACAAGCACGGATCACTGCAGTTATTCGTAGGGATATGAGATGAGTGAATCCAGACAGCTCACCGTGTACTTTGACGGCACCGGAAACAACAAGGACCAGGCCACTCCAGAAGGGACGCAAACCAACGTTGCACGTTTGTATGAGCGCTGGCCACAGGTTTCTCGGTATTCTTCGATCCACCCAAGGCGGCTCTGGCTGTGCAACGACATTGAACAAGGACCCGCCTCGAGGCGCAGGCATGGAGAATGAGATGAACGGTAAAACCATCGGTGCGAACGCATCCATTAACGGCAACGCCTCTTGCCACACCCAGGGCCCTGGGTCGCGACTGCGCCTGAGCTCGCTCGCCCCTGTCGTGTTGGCAGCCTGCGTGCTCCTGCCTGCCACTTCATCAGAGCTTCAAGCGAAGGATATTTCCATGCAAGACAACCAAAGCCAGTACCAACCTTATACCCTTGGCATGAAGCTGCCCGATGGGGTTTTTCCCCCAATGAAGGGCTACACCCATGGCGACCTGATCGCCGCAGCCCAGGCGCGCGTGGAAGCGTTCATGAAGGCCCAGAAGGTTGACCCGACATTGATCCGCGAGTCGTTGATCGCTCTGGCTACCCATTTGAATACCAGGCTTGAGAAAGAAGGCGCCGAATATCAGATCTCCAGTTGGTATCAAAAACCCTACGACGATCTTGAGGCGCGTAATCGCAGTGTTGAGCGTTTGGGTGAGCACTTCGGCGGTGTTGCCGTGGATGGCGCTGCGGACTCCCTCGAAGGGTCGCCGCTGCTCTATAAAGGCCGCGAGTTCTGCTCGGACCTGATAGGTGCGGCAGGTGATGGTGTCCACGACCTGATCGTCACCCTGAACAAGCCAGGGGCCTGAGTCGGGTATCAATCCCACCGCAGATTTATGGCGTACTCACCCAGCGACATAGGGATATGAGATGGGCGACACAATGCGTTTTAACGTGTATTTCGACGGCACTGGAAACAACAAGGACTTAAATGCGCCTGAAGGCACGCAGACCAACGTAGCTCGGCTCTTCGAGCTGGACACGGCCAAAGGCACCAATCTGGCGCGTAACTCAGGGCATGCCCCGCAGCAGTACGATGCCCAGGACCGCTCCGGCCAATCGGAAAAAGTCTACTTCGACGGGGTTGGCAGCCAGGGCAAAACCTCTGCTCGCTCGGCGCTGGAGGGCGGTACAGGGCTAGGTGGCCAGGAACGCATCGAGCAAGCCTACGACGCCATCGTGGCCTTCCACAATAAGTACCCCGACCAGAAGGTCGACGTGAATATTGTCGGCTTCAGCCGCGGTGCGGCGCAGTCCCGCGCGCTGGCCAACGAGTTTATCGAGCGTGGTGTACCCAGGCTGGATGAGCAGGGCAAGGCTACTGGCGAATTTCTGATCCCGCCGGGGCAAGCCCATGTGAACAAACTTGGCATCTTCGATACCGTGGCTTCATACGGTAACGCGATGTCGGATACCCACTTGGGCAAAAACCTGGAAATCGGCAAGAACGTCGATTCGACTACCCATCTGGCGGCGGCGAATGAATATCGTGACACTTTCCGCCTGACCAGCGCCCTGCGCAACGACGACAGTTCGCGTATTGAAGAGATCCTATTCGCAGGTGCACATTCGCAGGTGGGGGGGGGGGACAAAGACGACGTGCTGGCGGCAGGGCCGCTTGCGTTGATGTACGACCGTCTGCAGTCGGCCGGTATCGAGATGAAACCGATGCAGCAGGAGGACCTGCAGCGCATCGGTCAGTACAACGATGTCATCAAAAACCCGGAGAAGGTCCAGGAAGCGCTGATCGATTCGCGACTGATCAACGGTAAGGATGCGTTCACCCGAGGGACCGATGGCTCTTACCAGAAGCTGGACAATACGCCTTTCCCGATGGAGCGCGGAACGATCAATGTCTTCGATCGCCAGGCGCATCCTTTCGATCATGCGACCAATGGGCGGGGTGTGGTATTTGAGAACGATAACTCGCTGAGTAAGTTGGAAATCCAGCGCGGCGCTGAAACGGTGGGCGCATGGTTCAGTGAGGCCGCGGGAAAGATCAAGGACAGCACTGCCGAGTTCTTTGGCCTGAACAGCCGAGCTACGGCTAACGAGGCCTATCAGCAAAATGGCTTTGACGCTCAACTGCAGCGTATGGAGCAGGCCAAGGCGATGAGCCAAAGCACAGCGCTACAAGAGTCGATGACTAACTCTCGACCCGATAGCAACGCCATCGAAAAGCTCAACCTGCAACCTGTGCCATTCCCCAAGGACCTCAAGCAAGGCCAACAGCTAGATACCCAGGCCCAACAGCGCAGCGACTCGTTCAAGGCCATGGAAGAAAAAGCCCGCGGCCTGAACCCGTCGGGCAGCATCGGCGAAGACTCGCAAACCGGGCGCAAGGCCACCAGCGGGATGGTCATTGACGTGGACGACCACCACATCCTGCAGAAGGTCGGCCAGACCGATCAGTTCGTCATCCATGACCGCCGCGACGTCGACCCCAGCCGCAACTTCCAGGTGGGCAAGAGCACCGCGATCGTCAATGAGAAAGGTATCGGTGAAGTGGCCCGCGAAGTGGCGCCGAAACTGGAGCTGGACATGGGGCTGTCGCAGGCGATGCGTCGGTGAGCGAGCTTCTTAGAACCGGCGCGGTTGCCGCGCGGCAAGGGCAGCATGCGTTCGCCCTGCCTCGCCTGCAACTGGCCGACGGTGCCCTGGAGGCATTGAAGTGGCTCGCGTTGCTGCTGATGACCGGCGACCACGTGAACAAGTACCTGTTCAACGAGACCTTGCCGTACCTGTTCGAGGCGGGGCGGCTGGCGATGCCGCTGTTCGTGGTGGTGCTGGCCTACAACCTGGCGCGCCCAGGTGCCGGGGCAAACGGCGCCTACCGCCGTACCGCGCTGCGGCTGTGCCTGTTCGGCGTGCTGGCGACGCCACCTTTCATCGCCCTGGGCGGGCTGCTGTATGGCGGCTACCCGTTGAACATCCTGTTCACCCTGCTGGTGATTACCCTGGCGACTGCCGCGTGTGAGCGCGCGTCGGCGGGGCGGCCGCTGTACTGGGCTGTGGCGCTGCTGGTGTTCGTGGTGGGTGGGGCGCTGGTCGAGTTCTGGTGGCCGGCCGTGCTGCTGGGGCTGTGCGTTGGGTGGTACGTGCGGCGCCCGAATGCCTTGGCGGGCGTGGGTATCGTGGTCTCGCTCGTGGCCCTGTCGCCAATCAACGGCAATGCCTGGGCGCTCGCCGCCCTGCCCTTGCTGCTGGCAGCCAGGTGGTTGCAGCCGAAGCTGCCGCGCTGGCGCTGGTTGTTCTATGCCTATTACCCATTGCACCTGCTGGCGCTATTGCTGATCCGCATCCCGATGGCCAAGGCCGGTTACCTCTTCCTGATATGAAGCACGAGCCCATGGACGAATCGAAGAAAGTGAAGCTCCCGCAAGGTGACGACGGGCTTGGCCTCGAAGCCCAGGCGCAGGCGCTGGCTGCCGAGCAAACGGCCCTGCTTGAGGGCGGCTCGGTGCAGGCGCGGTACAACCAGGCATTGGGCGAATACGTCGAGCAGAAGGCCGACCAGTGCGCTGCCCTTGAGCAGCGCCTGGAAGGCCTGTTGGATCGCCAGCAGGCGCAACTGCAACAAAACCTGGCCCAGCGCCCTGGCTGGATTGCCTTGCCATCCACTCGCGCGGCCTGGGACCAGGCCAACCAGCGCTGCCAGGCGCGCTTGCAGCAGCTGCAGTTGCGCCTGGAGCGGGTGCAGGACCTGCACAACGGCATGGGCCTGTACACTCCGCTGCTCGAAGAGCTGGCGGTGCGCAAGCTGCGCGCCGAACAGCCCGAGCTTGCCGAACAGTGGAGCCTGCAGCGTCAGGCCGAGCGCTCTCTGACCGAGGCGCAGCGGCGTACCCAGGCCCAGGAGCTTGGGCGTTCGCGTACCTCATCGCCCTGAACCGGTACTCTCATTTTCCATTCCTTCGTTCACGGAGCGAACCTATGAAACACAACAACGCCGTCGGCCCGCAGATTCGCGGTGGCCAGCGTAACAGCGGCAGTACCTGGCAGGCTTTGCTGGCGATCTTCTTCCTGCTGGCCGGGCTCGCCACCGCCACCCAGTACTTCGCCTACCTGTTCCAGTACCACGTAGCGCTGGGGGCCAACCTGAATGGCGTCTACGCGCCCTGGATGATCCTGGTGTGGGCGGCCAACTGGTCGGGGCAGTACCAGGACTCGCTGATGCGCGCAGGTTCGCTTGGCATGCTGGTCAGTGGCGTGGGCATGATGGCGCTGATGGTCATCCGTCTGATCAACAGCAACAGCGCCAAAGGCAATGCGTTTCTGCACGGCTCGGCGCGCTGGGGCGAGCGCAAGGACATCGAAAGCGCCGGCTTGCTGGCCGACGAAGGCGTGTACGTCGGTGCCTGGCTGGACAAGCGCAACAAGCTGCATTACCTGCGCCACAACGGCCCCGAGCACATCCTCACCTTCGCCCCGACCCGCAGCGGCAAGGGCGTCGGTCTGGTGATCCCGACCTTGCTGTCGTGGAAGCACAGCGCGGTGATCACCGACCTCAAGGGCGAGCTGTGGGCGTTGACCGCCGGCTGGCGGCAGCAGCATGCCGGTAACCGTGTGCTGCGCTTCGAGCCGGCCACGGCCAATGGCTGCGTGGGCTGGAACCCGCTGGAAGAAATCCGCCTGGGCACCGAGTTCGAAGTGGGCGACGTGCAGAACCTCGCCACGCTGATCGTCGACCCGGACGGCAAGGGCCTCAACGACCACTGGCAGAAGACTTCGCAGGCCATGCTGGTCGGCTGCATCCTGCACCTGTGCTACCGCTCGCTGGACGAAGGTGGCGTGGCCAGCCTGCCGGCGCTGGACGCCCTGCTCGCCGACCCGTCGAGGCCAATCAGCGAGCTGTGGGAGGAGATGACCCACTACGGCCACCTGGACGGCGAAAACCACCCGCTGGTGGGTTCTGCCGCACGCGACATGCTCGACCGTCCAGCGGAAGAGGCCGGCTCGGTGCTCTCCACGGCCAAGTCCTACCTGTCGCTGTTCCGCGACCCGATCGTGGCGCGCAACGTCGCCCGCTCGGAGTTCAAGATCCGCGACCTGATGAACCACGACGACCCGGTCAGCCTGTTCATCATCACCCAGCCCAACGACAAGGCGCGCCTGCGCCCGCTGGTGCGGATCCTGGTGAACATGATCGTGCGCCTGCTAGCGGACAAGATGGACTTCGAGGACGGCCGGCCCAAGGCGCACTACAAGCACCGCCTGCTGATGATGCTTGACGAGTTCCCGAGCCTGGGCAAGCTCGACATCATGCAGGAGTCGCTGGCCTTTGTTGCCGGTTACGGCATCAAGTGCTACCTGATCATTCAGGACTTGTCGCAGCTGCAGGAGTTTTACGGGCAGAACGAGAGCATCACCTCCAACTGCCACATCCAGAACGCCTACCCGCCTAACCGCGTGGAAACGGCCGAACACCTGTCCAAGCTCACCGGGCAGACCACTATCGTCAAGGAGCAGATCACTACCAGCGGGCGCCGCTCCAGCGCGCTGCTGGGCCAAGTGTCGCGCACCATCCAGGAAGTGCAGCGGCCGCTACTGACCACTGACGAGGCCCTACGCATGCCCGGGCCACGCAAGGACAGCCAGGGCAATATCGAGGAAGCCGGCGACATGGTGGTGTATTGCGCTGGTTACCCGGCGTTCTATGGCAAGCAGCCGCTGTACTTCCAGGACCCGATTTTCCTGGCCCGCGCCAAGGTGCCTGCGCCGCGTGAAAGCGACCGCACCATCGACATACGTGGCACGGCGACACCGGCATGAAACGACCGCTGAGCGTGGCCGCAGTATTGGCCATTCTGGTCTTGCTGGTGTTGCCGCTGGTGTTGCGCAGCGGCGCCCGGATCAACATCACAAGCAGCTTCCCGCCTGGCATCTACTGGGTGGTCGACAAGGCACCGGGAAAAGGCGACCTAGTGATGTTCTGCCCGCCCCAGCAGCCGGTTTTCGACCTGGCCCACGCGCGCGGTTACCTGAGTAGCGGGCCATGCCCTGGGGGCTACATGCGCATGATCAAGCGCCTGGTGGCGGTACCGGGCGACGAAGTGCTGATCGCCGCCGAGGGGGTCAGTGTCAACGGCCAGCTGCAGGCTCGCAGCCAGCCGTTACCGCAGGACCCCAGCGGGCGCAGCATGCCGCACCCTTCATCGGCACATTTTCGACTGGGCAATGGCCAGGTGTTGATGCTCTCCGATTACAGCCGGTTGTCGTTCGATGGCCGCTATTTCGGTGCAGTGCCGCAGGCACAGCTGGACGAGGTGGTCCAACCTTGGCTGGTGTGGAACAGCACGCCCCGGTAAGCCCGGGGCAGGTCAGCCTCAGTAATACTCATCCCAGTAAATAATTACAGTAATGGTACTTGGCAGTTGATGGTTTTTTGCTATTATCCAATTCCCGCCTTTTATATCTGGAACACCCGTTCTAGAGCCTCCGAATTAAGTTTCAGTTAAGTTTTCCCCGCTAGCGTAGGAAACCAGTCCACGAAGACTGTGATCTATGGCCTGTGCGTGTCATCTAATTCCTCGCATAGCCAGAATCTTTCACCGGTAAAATGGATTTACCAACTCACCGTCAAGAGGATGAATCATGCCCGTCAAGGACCCATCCAAGGTCGTTCCGCAGGCCCCCGCGGAGAGCGCCGATGCCGCCCTCAAGCACATCGTCGACGGCTTCCTGCGTTTCCACCATGACGTCTTCCCTGAGCAGCAAGAGCTGTTCAAGAAGCTCGCCACCGCGCAAACGCCGCGCGCCATGTTCATCACCTGTGCCGACTCGCGCATCGTCCCCGAGCTGATCACCCAGAGCTCGCCAGGCGACCTGTTCGTGACCCGTAACGTTGGCAACGTGGTACCGCCGTATGGCCAGATGAACGGCGGCGTTTCCAGCGCCATCGAGTACGCCGTGTCGGCGCTGGGCGTGCACCACATCATCATCTGTGGCCACTCCGACTGCGGCGCGATGCGTGCGGTACTCAACCCGCAATCGCTGGCCAAGATGCCGACCGTTTCCGCCTGGCTGCGTCATGCCGAAGTGGCACGCACCGTGGTCGAGAACAACTGCTCCTGCGGCAGCGAGCATGAAACCATGCAGGTGCTGACCCGCGAAAACGTCATTGCCCAGTTGCACCACCTACGCACCCACCCGTCGGTGGCGTCGCGCCTTGCGGCTGGCGAGCTGTACATCCATGGTTGGGTCTATGACATCGAGACCAGCCGGATCGAAGCCTACGATGCCGCCAGCGACAGCTTCATGCCCCTGGCCGCCGGTGAGCCGGTGCCCTGCGCGACCCCGAGAGGCCGCTACTAAGCGACCCATCCACCGCTAGAACCTTGATAGCCGGCTGCACCCCGCAGGGGTGTGGCGCGGCCTTCGGCTGCCTTGAATTCCCTGACTGCCCTGCCGGCATGCTCGCTGGCGGCCCGCGCCTGCGCGTTTGTCAGGGGCCAAACGTGCCCATGGCCAGAGGAAAGGCCATGTGACAGAGAAAGGAGAAACACGGTGAACATTACACAGTTGAAAGCGGCCTTGCCGCGAGAGTTGCTGGCGTCGGTTGTGGTCTTCCTGGTGGCCCTGCCCTTGTGCATGGGCATTGCGATCGCCTCGGGCATGCCTCCTGCCAAAGGCCTGATAACCGGCATCATCGGCGGTATCGTGGTGGGCTTTCTGGCCGGCTCGCCACTGCAGGTCAGTGGCCCTGCCGCGGGCTTGGCCGTGCTGGTGTTCGAACTGGTGCGCCAACACGGCGTTGCCATGCTCGGGCCGATCCTGCTGCTGGCGGGGTTGTTGCAATTGCTGGCCGGGCGTTTGCGCCTGGGCTGCTGGTTCCGCGTCACCGCCCCGGCGGTGGTGTACGGCATGCTGGCAGGTATCGGTGTGCTGATCGTGCTGTCACAGGTGCATGTGATGTTCGACACCGCGCCGCAACCTTCGGGCTTGCAGAACCTGATCGGGTTCCCCGCTACAGTGGCTAGCGCCCTGCCCTTTGAAAGTGCCGGCAGTGGCTGGCAGGCCGGCCTGCTCGGTTTGGGGACCATCGCCGTGATGTGGGGTTGGGAACGCTTGCGGCCACAGCGGCTGCGGTTCGTACCTGGGGCCTTGCTCGGTGTGGCGGGCATGACGTTGGTCAGCATGTGGCTGGCACTGCCCGTCAATCGCGTGCAGGTGCCGGCAGACTTGACCGAGGCCATCGACTGGCTGCGCCCCGAAGATTTGCTGCAACTGGCTGATCCGACCTTGCTGGTGGCCGCCTTCGCCCTGGCTTTCATCGCCAGTGCCGAAACGCTGTTGTCTGCCGCGGCGGTGGACCGCATGCACAGCGGCCAGCGCTCGGACTTCGACCGTGAACTCTCCGCGCAGGGTATCGGCAACATGCTATGCGGTGTATTGGGCGCGCTGCCGATGACCGGAGTGATCGTCCGCAGTTCGGCCAATGTGCAGGCAGGCGCGCAAACCCGTGCATCGGCGATCCTCCACGGCTTGTGGCTGTTGGCTTTCGTGGTGGTCTTGAGCAGTGTGCTGCAGCAGATCCCGGTGGCAAGCCTGGCGGGCGTGCTGGTTTACACCGGTATCAAGTTGGTCGACTTCAAGGCCTTTCGTGGGCTTGGCCGCTACGGTCGCATGCCCATGTTCACCTATGCAGCTACCGCGCTGGCGATCATCTTCACGGACCTGCTGACCGGTGTACTGCTGGGCTTTGCCCTGACGCTGCTGAAGCTGGCACTCAAAGCGGCCCGCCTGAAGATCAACCTGCTCAGCCTGGACCGGCCGGGGCACATGGAGCTGCGGCTCACCGGCGCCGCCACCTTTCTCAAGGTGCCGGCACTGACCCAGGTGCTGGAAACGGTGCCCCCTGGCACTCAGCTGCACGTACCTCTGGCCAACCTCAGTTACATCGACCACTCGGTACTGGAGTTACTGGAAGATTGGGGGCGTACTCAGCGCAGCGCCGGATCACGCCTGCTCATAGAGCCGCGTGGGCTCAAGCGGCGTATCGAAGGGGGCTTGCGCACTGCGGCAGAGTGTTGAGGTCAGTCTTCCTCGACGACACGGATGGAGGGCGAGCCGGGCCAGGTACCGTACAGGTTGATGGTCCGGCTGCCGCCAACCCACTGGCTGAGGGGCGTCGCCCAGTGCCGCTTCAACGTTTGATTGGCGCCCAGGTTGACGAATTCGGCGCTGAAGTCGAGATTCCTGGCGCCGAGCGGAATGGTGAAGTTATGCGACAGGCCGCCGGAAATGGTCATCGGGCCAACCGTGGTGCGGCGTTCACCTGGCAGATCATAGGCAATCGATACCTTGGTGATGTAGGTGGTGGCGGAAGTGGCCTTGCTGTCGACATGCAGTTGCAAGCTGCCAACTTTGCGCACCCAGATCGGAATGATCATTCTGTCGGGGCCAAAAGAGGCAAAGCTGTAGGCCACAGGCAGCGGGATGGTCGCAACCTGGCCATCTTGCGCAGGCAGCGTGTGCGATTCCACCGAAGCGGTATCGCGGATGGAAATGAACGTTGCCCCACCTTTGCCTGAAATACCGTCTTCGCCCAGCAAGGTGTTCAGGCCGCTGGCTGAACCCGAAAGGGCGAATTTGGCATTCTTGCTCTTGGCCCCGGCATTCACGCCGCTACTGGCCAGAATGACGCTCGTTACCACGCCAAAACCTTCTGCAATCCTGCCATTGCTGGCCATGCCGACTTTCTCGGCCTGTGCATATAGCCAATCGTACTGGTCGTGGATCAAGGCCAGGTCACTCAGACGTTGCTCACCATGAAGGGCAAACTCCGAAGCGATCGACTCCTCTTTACCGAAGTTCCACTCTAGCGTCAGGTCTGGCTTGACCTGAGCGCCGGTGGCAGGGTCGATCACCGTCCCTGAAACATTGGCCTTTGTCTCCCTGCGGGATACATCCTTGGAGCTGATGGCCCAGCGGCGCCCTTGCTGAACATTGGAAATCTGCACGGTGGGCAACGCTTCGTTGACCAGGGTGAAATCGCCGGAAGCCGGGTCGATGATGCCCACTGCACCGGGTTTGATGACCGGGTTGAGGGCCCAGTTGCCCCAAAGGGTGGAGCGGCTGCCGCGTAACAGGTCCGTGTAGAGCCTGTTCCATTTGATGCTCATGGTTCTTCCTCGCCTTGTTAGGTCAATGCCTACCCGATAGGGGGGGGCGGGAAGAATCTATCTGTGCGCGGTACAGCCGATCAGTTGGAGCCTGTTCCCATGGGGCTGCTGGCAGCGCTCAGGCCGGCTGGCCCAGTTCGACACCCAGCTGGCGCGACAGGCATGGCCAGCGTTTCCAGGCCTCGCCAGTCTTCGGGCTGCTCAAGGTTTCCCGGTAGGCTTCTACGGATTCGGTAGCAAAGCTTTCCTCGTTGAGCATTTCATCCACCGAATGGTGCACCACCTCATCGAGCTGGTTGGCGAAGGTCTCTCCGATCAGTTGATGGGCAATCAAGTTGGCCATGGTGGTATCGAATGGGATCAGTGGTTGCTGGAAGTGGCGGATATAAAGGTCGTTCACCTCCTCCACCAGACGGTGCGCCAGGTAGGCTTCATCCAGCAGGCAGTCCAGGCCCACGTGCCCTTGCATCACGCTCGGCGGCTGCAGGAAATAGGCTTCGGCGATCTTCAGTACAGGTTTGATCTGCGACTCGATACCGGCCTCGAGCGCCACCGCGTGGGCAGCCTCCAGCAACTCCGGCACCTGGTCGATATAGGCGCTGACGAAGCGCGCCAAAGTACCCTGGGCGTCCTGCTCAGGCAGTTGGATCGAGGGGTGCAGATGGGGCAGTTGCAGCTCGAGACGCTCTTTCAGTTGGCCGGTATGGCGTTCGTGATCGTGGGCTTGGCTTATTTGCTCGCGTACAGCAGCGATGTTCATGACAACTCCAGGGACAATACGTTTCAAACGGAAGACACTAAATTAGCTCGGTATACAGAATACCTAAGACGCATTTGTTATAAATCGCGCAAACGTGTGCGCTGTTGGGTATATGCAGATGCCACCATTATGCCACTTAGCGTCTAGAGCAGGCCTTGCAGGCGATTTCGCGATTTCATGAAGATCATTTCACCTGCGTCGTTGCGTGCCATTGGTCGCTGTCTATACTCGGGTTGAACGTGATTCGCTGATGAGGCCCGACTGCTTTTCGCAGGGGCTCGGTCGTCGAAGCCAGGCAGTCTTGACCGCCGTTCCCTCTTGCCGCAGGCCACGCCTCCGGGACAACAAGAATTAGAAGGGGAACCCGCAATGATGCGACATCCACCAGTCTGGATGGGCCTCCTGTTGTGGTTGGTTTTAGGTCAGGCCAACGCCGCCTGGACCGTGAACATGGCGCCGGGGGCGACGGAAGTCTCCAACGCCGTGTTCGACCTGCACATGACCATCTTCTGGATCTGCGTGATCATCGGCGTCGTGGTGTTCGGCGCGATGTTCTGGTCCATGGTCATCCACCGCCGTTCCACCGGCCAGCAAGCTGCGCATTTTCACGAGCACACCTGGGTGGAAATCCTGTGGACCGTGGTCCCCTTGCTCATCCTGGTGGCCATGGCCATCCCCGCCACCAAGACCCTGATCGATATCTACGACGCCAGCGAATCGGACATTGATATCCAGGTTACGGGCTACCAGTGGAAATGGCACTACAAATACCTGGGCCAGGACGTGGAGTTTTTCAGCAACCTGGCCACCCCTGCCGACCAGATCCAGAACAAGGCGCCCAAGGATGAGCACTACCTGCTTGAGGTCGACCAGCCGCTGGTGCTGCCGGTAGGGGCGAAAGTGCGCTTTCTGGTGACTGCCGCCGACGTGATCCATTCCTGGTGGGTACCGGCTTTCGCGGTCAAGCGTGACGCCATCCCAGGCTTTGTCAATGAAGCCTGGACGCGCGTCGAGAAGCCCGGCATCTATCGCGGCCAATGCACCGAACTGTGTGGCAAGGACCACGGTTTCATGCCGGTGGTGGTGGAGGTCAAGTCCAAGGCCGACTACGACACCTGGCTCGGCGAGCGCAAGGCCGAGGCGGCCAAACTCAAGGAGCTGACCAGCAAGGAATGGACCCTTGAAGAGTTGGTCGCGCGCGGCGACAAGGTTTACCACACCACCTGCGTGGCCTGTCACCAGGCAGAAGGCCAGGGCCTGCCCCCGATGTTCCCGGCTCTCAAGGGCTCGAAGATCGCCACCGGCCCCATAGAGGCCCACCTGAACATCGTCTTCCACGGCAAGCCCGGTACCTCCATGGCGGCCTTCGGCAAGCAGCTGTCTGAGGTCGATATCGCCGCCGTGGTCACCTACGAGCGCAACGCCTGGGGCAATGACAAAGGCGACATGGTCACACCGAAGGACGTGCTGGCGCTCAAGCAGGCACAAGCGCAATGAACCGGGTTACTCGCGGCAGTCAGTGGGCTGCAGGAGACAGGACATGAGTGCAGTGATCGACGACCACGCCCACGGCCATGAGCATGCCCACGGCCCGGCAAAGGGCTTGATGCGCTGGGTGCTGACCACCAACCACAAGGACATCGGCACGATGTACCTGTGGTTCAGCTTCATCATGTTCCTCCTTGGCGGCTCGTTCGCCATGGTGATACGCGCCGAACTGTTCCAGCCCGGGCTGCAGATCGTCGAGCCGGCATTTTTCAACCAGATGACCACCATGCACGGCCTGATCATGGTGTTCGGCGCAGTGATGCCGGCCTTCGTCGGCTTGGCCAACTGGATGATCCCGCTGATGATCGGCGCGCCGGACATGGCCCTGCCGCGGATGAACAACTTCAGTTTCTGGCTGCTGCCGGCAGCGTTCCTGATGCTGGTATCGACCCTGTTCAGCCCTGGTGGCGGGCCGAACTTTGGCTGGACCTTCTACGCCCCGCTATCGACCACCTATGCCCCCGCCAGCGTGACCTTCTTCATCTTTGCCATCCACTTGATGGGTATCAGTTCGATCATGGGGGCCATCAACGTCATCGCCACCATTCTCAACCTGCGCGCACCGGGCATGACCCTGATGAAAATGCCGCTGTTCGTTTGGACCTGGCTGATCACGGCCTTCCTGCTGATTGCGGTGATGCCGGTGCTGGCCGGTGTGGTGACCATGATGCTGATGGATATCCACTTTGGCACCAGCTTCTTCAGTGCCGCCGGTGGCGGTGACCCGGTGCTGTTCCAGCATGTGTTCTGGTTCTTCGGCCACCCAGAGGTGTACATCATGATCCTGCCGGCCTTCGGCGCGGTCAGCTCGATCATCCCGGCGTTCTCACGCAAGCCGCTGTTCGGCTACACCTCGATGGTCTATGCCACGGGTGCGATCGCCTTCCTGTCGTTCATCGTCTGGGCGCACCACATGTTCGTGGTCGGCATCCCGGTGGTGGGTGAGTTGTTCTTCATGTACGCGACCATGCTCATTGCCGTGCCCACCGGGGTGAAGGTGTTCAACTGGGTCAGCACCATGTGGGAAGGCTCACTGACCTTCGAGACGCCGATGCTGTTCGCCATCGCCTTCGTCATATTGTTCACCATCGGTGGGTTCTCCGGGCTGATGCTGGCCATCGCGCCGGCAGACTTCCAGTACCACGACACCTACTTCGTGGTGGCGCACTTCCATTACGTGCTGGTGCCTGGGGCGATCTTCGGCATCTTCGCCTCGGCCTATTACTGGCTGCCGAAGTGGACCGGCCACATGTACGACGAAACCCTCGGCAAGCTGCATTTCTGGCTGTCGTTCATTGGCATGAACCTGGCTTTCTTCCCTATGCACTTCGTTGGCTTGGCCGGCATGCCGCGGCGCATTCCTGACTACAACCTGCAGTTCGCCGACTTCAACATGGTGTCATCGGTCGGTGCGTTCATGTTTGGTGCCACGCAGATCTTCTTCCTGTTCATCGTCATCAAGTGCATTCGCGGCGGCGCGCCGGCCCCGGCCAAACCCTGGGATGGTGCAGAGGGCCTTGAGTGGTCGGTCCCTTCGCCGGCGCCGTATCACACCTTCCAGACGCCACCGGATGTGAAATAGGTAACCGCCCATGACCGGCCAACCGCTCAAACGTCTGGTGCTGCGCCTGCTGATGCTGACGGTGGTGATGTTCGCCTTCGGCTTTGCCCTGGTGCCGATCTACGATGTCATGTGCAGGGCCTTCGGCATCAATGGCAAGACCGGCGGGCAGTATGAGGGTAGCCAGGTCAGCGATCCGACGCGTTCGGTGCGGGTGCAGTTCATGTCGACCAATGCCGGTGACATGGTCTGGGACTTCTATGCCACTGCCGACCAGCTCGCGGTCAACCCGGGGGCCGTCAACCAGATGATCTTCGTGGCTCACAACACCACTGACCGGCCGATGAGCGCCCAGGCCGTACCCAGCATCACACCGGCCGAGGCCGCGGCGTATTTCCACAAGACCGAGTGCTTCTGCTTTACCCAGCAGGTGCTGCAGCCCGGCGAACGTATCGAGATGCCTGTGCGCTTCATCGTCGACCGGGACCTGCCGGCCAGCGTGAAGCACCTGACACTGGCCTACACCTTGTTCGACATCACCGCTCGTCACCCGCCGGTCGCGCATGTCGCGCCCCAGGACGTTCAGGGCGCCCGTTAAGGGAAGGAGAACAGCAATGGCAAGTCATGACCACTACTACGTCCCTGCGCAGAGCAAGTGGCCGATCATTGCCACCATCGGCATGTTGGTCACGGTGTACGGCCTTGGCACGTGGTTCAACGACCTCAAGGCTGGCCACCCCGACTCCCATGGGCCGCTGATTTTCTTCGTCGGTGCGCTGCTGCTGGCCTACATGCTGTTCGGCTGGTTCGGGGCGGTCGTTAAGGAAAGCCACGCCGGGCTGTATAGCGCGCAGCTGGACCGCTCGTTCCGCTGGGGCATGAGCTGGTTCATCTTCTCCGAGGTGATGTTCTTCCTGGCCTTCTTTGGCGCACTGTTCTACGTGCGGGTACTGGCCGGGCCATGGCTCGGTGGTGAAGGCGACAAGGGGGTCGCACACATGCTGTGGCCCAGTTTCGAATTCACCTGGCCCCTGCTCAATACCCCGGACCCCAAGCTGTTCCCGCCGGCCAAGGACGTCATCGACCCTTGGCACCTGCCTTTGATCAACACCATTTTGCTGGTCAGTTCGAGCGTGACCATCACCATCGCCCACCATGCACTGCGACGTGACCACCGTGGGGCGCTGAAGCTGTGGATGGCGATCACCATCCTGCTGGGGCTGAGCTTCATCGCGCTGCAGGCCTACGAATACTTCGAGGCCTACACCAAGTTGGGCCTGACGCTGGGCTCGGGGATCTACGGCGCAACCTTCTTCATGCTCACAGGCTTCCACGGTGCCCACGTAACCTTGGGCACGATCATTTTGATCGTGATGTTCGTGCGCATCCTGCGTGGGCACTTCAACCCGGACAAACACTTCGGCTTCGAGGCGGCAAGCTGGTATTGGCACTTCGTCGATGTGGTGTGGGTCGGGCTGTTCATCTTTGTGTATGTGCTGTGAAGGGCGACGCAGCCCTTGTGGCGCAGAGAGGCTTAAAAAGGAGCGTGGGAGACCAGCTGGCCACTGATGAGGCCATAAGCAACCAGGGCGATGGTCAGGCAGGCCAAGGTGACACGCACGGTCAGTGCCTTGAGCAGGCGGGTCGAGTTTTCATCGTCCTTGACCAGAAACACCAGGCCGCTGAACAGGCTGGCAATGGTGGCCAACAGCATCATGACGATCGCGGCCTTGAGCATGGCGTTTCTCCAGGGGGATGCGGTGATGTGGATAAGTATAGCGAGGCGCCCGTGAGGCCGTTTCGCCCGGGCTGGGTACCCACCCTGGTAGTGCTTGCGCTACTGCCGGGGTTGATTGCCCTTGGCTGCTGGCAATTGGGCCGAGCCGACGAAAAGCGCGCATTGCTGGCCAACCATGCCGAGCGCAGCGTCGACGCGCCGCTTTCCGCAGCCCAGTTGCAGCCGAGCGACGATACCGCCTTCCGCCGTGTGCACCTCTACGGCCGTTTCGATGCCGAGCACAGCGTGCTGCTGGACAATCGCATGCGCGACGGCCAGGCAGGCGTCGAGTTGCTGCAGCCCTTTCTCGACCAGCCCAGCGGCTTGTGGCTGTTGGTCAACCGCGGGTGGCTGCCCTGGCCCGACCGCCGCGTACCGGTGCCCTTCGACACCCCTGCGCAGGCTCTGGCCCTGGATGCCTCGGTATACGTAGCGCCCGGCAACACCTTTCAATTGCACCCCGACCCCGTTGGCGGCCAATGGCCGCACCTGCTGACGGCCGTGAACCCCGCACAACTGTGGCAACAGCTTCGGCGCGAAGGGTTCGCCCATGAATTGCGCCTGCAACCCGGCCCGGCGGCTTACCGCCTGGACTGGCCGGTGGTCGCCATGGGCCCGGAAAAACACCTGGGTTATGCGGTGCAATGGTTCGCCCTGGCCACCGCACTGGTGCTGCTCTACCTCTACTTTGGCTGGCACAACAAAAAGGAGAACCGCCATGGCCGCCACCACCACTCCACTGGACCTGCCTGAGCGTCGCAAACCCAGAGCCCGCGGGCGTTTGCAGCTGATCCTGATTCTGCTGGTGGTGCTCGGCCCGATGATCCTGGCCACCAGCATGTACAAGCTCAAGTTCTGGGTGCCGGAAGGCCGAAGCTATCACGGTACGATGATCGGCAATGGCCAGAGCCGCAGCGATATCGGCATCGCTGGCGAAGACGCACGTTGGCAACTGCTGGTCAGCGCCCCAGAAAGCTGTGCCGAAGACTGCCAGCGCCTGGTTTACCTGGCGCGGCAGATCCAGATTGGCCTTGGCCGGGACGCCAGCCGTGCCAGCCATGCCCTGGCCGCTGCCCAACCGTTGAGTGCCGGCTACCAGGCCTTGCTGGGGCACGAGTACCCACAGCTGCAGCGTTATCCACTCGATACACAGCGCTACCTTCAGAAGGTAGGAAACCCCGCGCCGCAGCTGTGGATCGTCGACCCGCACGGCAACCTGGTGCTGCGCTATGACGGCAAGGTCAGCGGCAAGCACGTACTGGATGACCTGCGCCACCTGCTCAAGCTGTCCAACATCGGCTAGGAGCCCTGCCATGGCCAGACCCGGATTCCGCCTCGCTGTGTTCGCCACCCTGCTGGCACTGCTGGTCGTACTGCTCGGTGCCTATACCCGTCTGACCCATGCTGGCCTGGGCTGCCCAGACTGGCCTGGCTGCTATGGCTTCATCAGCGTACCGAAAACCGACGCGCAGCTGGCGCATGCCGAGCTGCACTTCCCCGAGCACCCGGTGGAGGTCGCCAAGGGCTGGGCCGAGATGGTCCATCGTTACTTTGCCGGCACGCTCGCCTTGGTGATTGCCTTGCTCGCCTTCCAGGCCGTGCGCCGGCATTCGCGCGACGGCCAGCCCTACCGCCTGCCGGTGCTGTTGCTAGGCGTTGTACTGGCCCAGGCGGCATTCGGCATGTGGACAGTGACCCTCAAGCTGTGGCCGCAGGTCGTCACCGCACACCTGCTGGGTGGCTTCACTACCCTGGCCTTGTTGTTCCTGCTGTCGCTGCGCCTGTCACGGGCCTTTGCACCGTTGCCTAAATTACCGCTGAGCTTGCGGCGGATTGCTGCCTTGGCGCTGCTGGTGGTGATCGGCCAGATTGCCTTGGGCGGCTGGGTCAGTTCCAACTATGCGGCCGTTGCCTGCACAGACTTGCCGACCTGCCATGGCCAGTGGTGGCCGGCAGCGGACTTCAGCAACGGTTTCCACCTGACCCAGCACGTCGGCCCCAACTACCTGGGCGGGCAACTGGACAGCGATGCGCGCACGGCCATCCACATCAGCCACCGCCTGGGCGCGCTGCTGGTCACTGGTGTGCTGCTGATGCTCAGCTGGAAGCTGCACCGCTGTGGCTTGCCTGGTTTGGGGCGCCTGGTACTGCTGGTGCTGGCGCTGCAGGTAGGCCTGGGCATCAGCAATGTGCTGCTGCACCTGCCTCTGGCGGTGGCTGTGGCGCATAACGCAGGCGGCGCCCTGTTGCTGCTGAGCATGGTGCTGGTCAACTACCGTATCCGCGTCGTCGACAAGGTGCGCGTGGGCCAGGGCTGGCGCCTGACGCCGGTGACAGGCGTGGGCGCGGCCCATCACTTGAGGAACGACTCGTGGCGACGCTTCTAACTGCGCAGCGTGCAGGCTGGCGCGACTATCTGGAGCTGACCAAGCCCAAGGTGGTGGTGCTGATGCTGATCACCTCGCTGGTGGGCATGTTCCTGGCGACCCGTGCCGGGGTACCTTGGAGCGTGCTGTTGTTCGGCAACCTGGGGATTGCCCTGTGCGCCGGGGGCGCTGCGGCGGTCAACCATGTGCTGGACCGGCGCATCGATGCGCTGATGGCCCGCACCCACAAGCGGCCGCTGGCCCAAGGGCGGGTCGCGCCACTGCCGGCGCTGCTGTTCGCCCTCGCCCTGGCGCTGCTGGGCATGGCCCTGTTACTGATGTTCACCAACGCCCTTGCCGCCTGGCTGACGCTTGCCTCCCTGCTCGGCTATGCGGTGCTCTACACCGGCTTTCTCAAGCGTGCGACGCCGCAGAACATCGTTATCGGTGGCCTTGCAGGCGCGGCCCCGCCGCTGCTTGGCTGGGTGGCAGTAAGTGGCCAAGTCAGTGCCGAGCCCTTGTTGCTGGTGCTGATCATCTTCGCCTGGACGCCGCCGCACTTCTGGGCCCTGGCCATTCACCGCAAGGAGGAGTATGCCAAGGCCGATATCCCGATGCTGCCGGTAACCCACGGCGAGCGCTACACCAAGCTGCACATCCTGCTCTATACCCTCATACTGCTGGCGGTGACCCTGCTGCCCTACGCCATCCACATGAGCGGCCCGTTGTACCTGGCCTGCGCCCTCGCCCTTGGCCTGCGCTTCCTGCAATGGGCCTGGGTGTTGTACCGTGGCAGCCGGCCGCACGCGGCGATCGGCACCTTCAAGTACTCTATCGGCTACCTGTTCGCGCTGTTCATTGCGTTGCTTGTTGACCACTATCTGTTGCTGAACCTATGACCCGAACCCAGAAAACCGTCTTCATCCTCGTTGCCCTGGTCGCGTTGATCATGGGCCTGACCGTCAACAAGGTGCTAAATGGCAGTGACCAGCCAAACCCCACCGAGCTGATCGATGCCGGCATCATCCTCTTGCCGCAGAGCCGCACGGTTGCCGACGTGACCATGACCAACCAGGACGGCCAGCCGGTGCAGCTTGACGATCTCAAGGGCAAATGGTCGCTGCTGTTCTTCGGCTATACCTATTGCCCGGATATCTGCCCCACCACCCTGGCCCAGTTGCGCCAGGTGAAGAGCGAGCTGCCCAAGGAAGCGGTCGACCGGCTGCAGGTGGTACTGGTGAGTGTCGATCCGAACCGCGACACGCCGAACCAGCTCAAGCAGTACCTGGGTTATTTCGACAAGGATTTCGTCGGGGTGGCGGGGTCGATCGAGGATACCCAGAAGCTGGCCAATGCCTTGAGCATTCCGTTCATTCCGGCGGATACCAGCAAGCCCGGATATACCGTGGATCACAGCGGTAACCTGGCGATTGTCGGGCCGGACGGGCGTCAGCGTGGGTTCATACGCGCGCCGTTCAACAACCAGAAGCTGGTGGCGCAGTTGCCGGGCCTTGTGAAGCGGGATTGAGATTGCTGGCCTGCTTTGCAGGCCATCGCGACACAAGGCCGCTCAACAAGGAACCGCGCTCTTCTGCAGGAGCGCGCGGTCCTGTTGCAAGACGGTATCAAGTCCCGGACTTGATCCTGGTCCAGGCCCGCGTCCTCGCCCGCTCTGCCTCACGCGTCAAAGGCTTGAGCGTATACAGCTTGGCCATCGCCTCCGCCGTTGGATACAGGTTGGGGTTGTTGCGGATCGCTGGGCTGACCTGGTCCGTCGCATCCTTGTTCGGGTTCGGGTACCCGACAAAGTCGCTGATCGGCGCAATCACCTCTGGGCGCAGCAGGTAGTTGATGAACGTATGCGCATCCTCCGGGTTGGCAGCGCCCTTCGGAATCGCCAGCATGTCGAACCAGATCGGCGCGCCCTCCTTGGGCAAACGCATGTCCACCACCACACCGTTTTTCGCATCCCGGGCGCGGTTTGCTGCCTGGGAGAAGCTGCCGGAATAACCAACGGCAACGCAGATGTCACCGTTGGCGATATCCGCCATGTACTTGGAAGAGTGGAAGTAGGTGATGTAGGGGCGGATCTTCTGCAGCAGAGCCTCGGCTTGCTTGTAGTCATCCGGCTTGCTGCTGTTGGGGTCCAGCCCCAGGTATTGCAACGCCAGCGGCAGGATCTCTGATGGCGAGTCGAGCAGCGCTACGCCGCACTGCTTGAGCTTGGCGATGTTCTCTTCCTTGAAGAGCAGGTCCCAGCTGTCCACGGGGGCCTTGTCGCCCAGTACCGCCTTGACCTTGTCCGGGTTGAAGCCGATCAGCACCGTGCCGTACATGTAGGGCACGGCGAACTTGTTGCCTGGGTCGTTGGCCTCGATGAGCTTCATCAGTGCCGGGTCCAGGTGTTGCCAGTTCGGCAGCTTGCTGCGGTCCAGTGGCTGGAACACCCCCGCCTCGATCTGCTTGGCGAGAAACACGTTGGACGGTACTACCACGTCGTAGCCGGAGTTGCCTGTTAGCAGCTTCGCTTCCAGGGCTTCGTTGGTGTCGAAGATGTCGTAGACCAGCTTGACGCCGCTGTCCTTCTGGAAGCCGGTCAAGGTTTGCGGGGTGATGTAATCGAACCAGTTGTAGACGCGCAAGGTGCGCTGTTCGGCTTGTGCCTGGACGGCGCCGGTGAACAGGGTGGCAGCTATGAGTGGGGCGAGCAGGCGCTTGAGTCGGGCCATTATCGGGCTCCTGGCTGGGCGAGCTGGAAGCCTTCCAGCACATTGACCGCGTTGATACCGATTTCTTCCACTGCGTAGCCGCCTTCCATCACGAACAAGGTCGGCTTGCCGAGCTGGGCGATGCGTTTGCCCATCTCCAGATAGTCCGGGCTGTCCAGCTTGAACTGGGAGATAGGGTCATCCTTGAAGGTGTCCACGCCCAGAGAGATGACCAAAACGTCGGCATCGTAATCGGCGATGCGCCGGCAGGCGTCTTCCAGCGCGGCGCTCCAGGCTGCCCAGTCGCTGCCGGCAGGCAGCGGGTAATTGATGTTGCAGCCTTCGCCCGCGCCTGCGCCGGTTTCGTCCGCGTAGCCCAGGAAGAACGGGAACTCGTCTTGCGGGTCGCCGTGGATCGAGGCGAAGAACACGTCATCGCGCTGGTAGAAGATGTCCTGGGTGCCATTGCCATGGTGGTAATCGACGTCAAGGATGGCCACCTTGGCCCTGCCTTGGTCGAGGAAGGCCTGGGCAGCAATCGCGGCGTTGTTCAGGTAGCAGTAACCGCCCATGACCTCGGCGGCGGCGTGATGCCCTGGTGGGCGGCACAGGGCGAAGGCCGCATGGGCGCCTTGCTCGATTGCAGCTTGGGCGGTGAGGGCAACCTGTGCTGCGCTGTAGGCGGCCTGCCAGGTGCCTGCGGTGATGGGCGCGCCGGCATCGAAACTGTAGTAGCCCAACTCGCCATGCAGGCCGGTGGGTTTGACTTGGCGCAAGGTGCGTGCCGGCCAGGTGAAGGGCAACAAGTCGCCCTCCTGACCCAGCGCCGCCCAACGTGCCCAGGCGCCTTCGAAAAAGTCGAGATAGTCGGCGCTGTGGATGCGCTGCAGCGGTGCACGGCCAAAGTCGGTCGGGGCCTGGACATCACCGAGGTTGCGCTTTTTCACCTGCTCGAGCACATGGTCAGCACGCGAAGGCATCTCGAAGCAGGGCATCAGTTTGCCGTCGATCAGCTCGCAGCGGCCGTGGTGCAGGCGGTGGTCATCGGAATAGATCGTCAGCATTGTTGTTCTCCGGTAGTACTGGCGTTGGCCCATTTTCACGGGCTGCCGGGCGCGGGAGAACGACGCAAACGGCCAAAAGGGGATCGATGTGGCCAAGCTCGCCGGCCTTGATCAACCTCGGAAATGGCTGGGCGCCACACCGCTCCAACGCTGGAAGGCATGCCGGAAGCTTGCCGTCTCACTGAACCCCAAACGCTCGGCAATTCGGTAGATCGGCATCTGCCCATCGGCCAGCAGTTGCTTGGCTCGCTCGAATCGCAGCTCATCGAGCAGCTGTTGATAACTGCTGCCCAGCGCCTGCAAGTGCCGGCGCAAGGTACGAGACGAGCAGTTCATCTGCCGCGCCAAGCCTTCCAGGCCCGGGGCAGCGTCCAGTTGCTGCAGCAGTAATTGGCGTATCCGCCCCAGCCAGGCCTGGCGCCCGGTGAATTCAAGGTTCAGGCGCCGGCAGCGCTCGCCCATGGCTTTGTGGGTGATCGGGTCGGCGAGGGGCAGTGGGGCTTCCAGCCAGCGCCGCTCGAAAGCAAAGGCGTTGTCCGGCGCGCCGAACCCGAGCGGGCACGGGAACGCATCGGTATAGCGGGCGTGATAGTCGGGCCGAGCATGTTCGAAACGCGCGCCGAGCAGCGGCAGCGGGCGGCCCAGCAGGTCGTCACAGATGACTTTGAGCGATACCAGGCAGAACTCGGCATTGAAAGCGGCCAGCGCCGGGAGGTCGCGATATTCATCGGCGCTAAGCCAGATGCGCTGGCCATCGTCTATCAGGCGTAAGCGAAAGACTGTTCCCAGCAGTGCCGGATACTGCAAAGCAAGGCGCAAGGCGTCACCCAAAGTGGCACTGGAGAGCAGGGCGTAACCCAGCATGCCGTAGCACGACACATGCATGCGTCTGCCCAGCTCCAGGCCGATGTCTTCACGCCGTGCCACGGCGTTGGCGCATACCTGCAGCTCTTGCTGGGTAGTGATGCGCGCATCGGCATGGCCAAGGTCTGCCGGGCCTATACCGCTGCCAGCCAGCAGCGCCGTTGCCTCGCACCCCTGTTCCTGAAACAGGTTGAGGATCAGCGAAACCGCATTGAGGGTGGTCAGGTGGCTGTGCAGCATGCTCGCTATTCCCGGGACAGGTATGAATAAATGAGCAATTTGCATGCCGTTATCGCAATCGGCGTTGACTAGCGGAAGGTACAATGCCCGTGGCGATCATTAAAGCCACCGGCCAGGAGCCCAGTGTGACTGCGCTACGCACTTGGCTCCCGCCGAGGGGCTTAAGGATGCAGCCAGAAAGGCTTGGTTACATTGGCGCGACGTCCCGGCATTGCCTGGCCAAGCGTCATCCGCGTTGGTTTGCCGGCGATCGGGTTCACCTGGAAAGCGACGATAACCATCTTGGGCGCTTAGACGGCACTCGAAATGACGTCGACAAACATATCCGATAATGTATCGGTCCAGAAATTTGCTGTGTCGAATTTACCGGCGCCTCCATAACTCGTCATTCCGTTTCCGCTGCGGTAGAGGGTGCAAACAACAACTTCATCATCTGCTATCGAGTTTTCATCGTAGGTTTTTGACCTATTCAGCGAGCGACCTTGATCCGCGTTCTCGATGGGCCAGGGTATCCCGTGGTCTGGCATGGAACTTCCCCGCATCCACATAATACGGTCGTTTTCTTCTTTTGCCGCTTTCATTTTTGCAGCTTGACTATCAATCGTATCCCATTTTAGCTTGGCTATCCGCTCCAGGAAAACGTCCTGCCCTCTCAATGATTTGATAACTGGCGCTAAAATTTCATTGATGGTATCAGCTTGGTTAATGTAGAACTCTAGTGGTAAGAGCATGTAATCGCTGTTCCTAATATGTGCAGGAATAGTGTTGCTTTTTACGATTACCACCATGCGTAATTTTCTGATTTTTTCTCCTAATTCGACTACGGATCCAGGAAAAAGCTTATGAGCGAGGACTGGCAGAACGAAGGTGTTACCTTGCCTTTTTGCTTCCCCGCTATTCCAGGTGCCCATCAGCAGGGTGGTATCAGAGGGATCATAAATGAAGTTTTTATCGAGTAGCCCCTCGTAGCTGGAAGCATTGCCTAAACTATAGTCGCCCAGGCGATGTTCAGGGGAGTGCGGACTGGCGGGGTCTTCAATAACATAAGGATGAGTTTCAAAGCCTGTCCGAGGAGCCTTTACGATGCGAGTGATTTTATAGTTTTTCATGACACGTCTCTTTGAGGAGTTGGTAGTCCGAATGCTAATTTCACTCAATGGCTGCGGCAACTGGTAAAAATGATAGTTTTGACAGGTAAACAAGGGCAGTGGCGCTAAGCTAATTTGAGGCCCTTATTCGAAACGACATTCAGATATAAAAGGCGGTGGGCTTCCGGAAAGAGATTTCTCACCCCCAAGAGAAAGAACCTGCTGTTCCGCTTGTCTTAGGCAGGCGCAGTCATCGCTTCACAATCCCAAGCGGTGGTGGGGCTTTGGTTTGCTCGCACGAATATCACCCATCAATCCGGCGTCCTTGTTTGCGTCTTTCCCGGATTGCGTGAAGAACAAAAAAAGGGCCCGGAGCGTGCGCTCGGGCCCTTGAAAGGTCGAGAGGTGTCTAGTCCCTCAAACCTGGTGAGACTGTTTGCAGCAGCCGGGTTACGCCTTCAGCGGAACCAGACGTGGAGCGATCATGTTTTCCGGGCGCAGGATGTCGTTGAGCATCACTTCGTCCAGCAGCTGTTCTTCGCGCACCAGTTCCAGCACACCACGGCCTGTTTCCAGGGCTACGCGGGCGATACGGGTGGCGTTTTCGTAGCCGATGTAGGGGTTCAGGGCGGTGACCAGGCCGATCGAGTGCTCGACCAGTTCACGGCAGCGCTGTTCGTTGGCAGTGATGCCGACGATGCAGTGCTCGCGCAGCATGTCCATGGCACGCTGGAGCAGGCGGATCGAGTCGAAGATCTTGTAGGCGATCAGCGGCTCCATCACGTTCAGCTGCAGCTGGCCACCTTCGGCGGCGACGGTCAGGGCCAGGTCGTTGCCCATGATGGCGAAGGCAACCTGGTTGACGGCTTCCGGGATGACCGGGTTGACCTTGCCTGGCATGATCGAGCTGCCTGGCTGGCGCGCTGGTAGGTTGATCTCGTTGATGCCGGTGCGTGGGCCGCTGGACAGCAGGCGCAGGTCGTTGCAGATCTTCGACAGCTTGACCGCAGTACGCTTGAGCATGCCGGAGAACAGCACGAAGGCGCCCATGTCGGAGGTCGCTTCGATCAGGTCGGCAGCCGGTACCAGCGGCTGGCCGCTGATGGTCGCCAGGCGCTGCACGGCCAGGGCCTGGTAGCCAGGGTCGGCGTTGATGCCGGTGCCGATGGCGGTACCGCCCAGGTTGATTTCGGTCAGCAGTTCCGGTGCCAGCGAGCGCAGGCGCTGCAGGTCTTCGGTCATGGTGGTGGCGAAGGCGCGGAATTCCTGGCCCAGGGTCATCGGCACGGCGTCCTGCAGCTGGGTGCGGCCCATCTTCAGTACGTGGTCGAACTCTTTACCTTTGGCAGCGAAGGCCTGGATCAGGCTGTCGAGGCTGGCCAGCAGCGCGTCGTGGCCCAGCAGCAGGCCCAGACGGATGGCGGTCGGGTAAGCGTCGTTGGTCGACTGCGCCATGTTCACGTCGTTGTTCGGGTGCAGGTACTGGTACTCACCCTTCTGGTGGCCCATGGCCTCCAGTGCGACGTTGGCGATGACTTCGTTGGCGTTCATGTTGGTGGACGTACCAGCGCCACCTTGAATCATGTCCACAACGAACTGGTCGTGGAAGTCACCGCGGATCAGGCGGGCGCAGGCCTCGCTGATGGCGGCGTGCTTGGCATCGCTCAGGTGCCCCAGCTCGCGGTTGGCGTCGGCAGCGGCCTGCTTGACCATGGCAAGTGCCACGACCAGCTTCGGGTAGTGCGACAGCGGAACACCGGAGAGATGGAAGTTGTTGGCAGCGCGCAGAGTCTGGATGCCGTAATAGGCATCGGCAGGGACTTCAAGGGTACCAAGCAGATCTTTTTCGACGCGGAACGATGCAGCGGAGGACATGATGGATATCATCTCGATTTTGACCCGGCACATGCCGGAATGGCGCCAATCCTAGGCCTTAAGGGGATTTTGCGGCCAATGCTGTTGCACGCTAACCTATGCACAAACGGCATAGTGTTTGATGTGACGCCAATTGACATTCGAGCGTGTTCCATTTTGGTGCATGCCGGGAGATTCGCTTAGTGAACCTAGAAAGCAAATGGCTGGAAGACTTCAGTGCGCTGGCCGCCACCCGTAGTTTTTCCCAGGCGGCGGAGCGCCGTTTCGTCACCCAGCCGGCGTTCAGCCGACGTATTCGTAGCTTGGAGGCGGCGCTTGGCCTGACGCTGGTGAATCGTTCCCGCACGCCCATCGAGCTGACGGCGGCTGGTCAACTTTTTCTGGTTACGGCGCGCACAGTTGTCGACCAGTTGAGCGAAGTTCTACGCCATTTGCATCATCTTGAAGGTGGCCAGGGCGAGGTGATCCAGGTGGCGGCGGCGCACTCGCTGGCATCAGGCTTTTTCCCTCGCTGGGTTGCACAACTGCGCAACGATGGTTTGAACATCGCCACACGGCTGGTAGCCACCAACGTCGGTGATGCTGTGCATGCCTTGCGCGAAGGCGGCTGCGATTTGATGCTGGCTTTCTATGACCCGGATGCGGCGCTGCAGATGGACGCCGAAATTTTCCCGTCGCTGCACATGGGGACCACCGAAATGCTTCCCGTCTGCGCCGTGGGGGCCGATGGAAAGCCGATGTTCGACCTTGAGGGCGATGCCAGCGTACCGTTGCTTGCTTACAGTGCCGGCGCCTTCCTTGGCCGCTCCGTGAGCCTGCTGCTGCGCCAGCGTAATTTGCGTTACACCACGGTCTATGAAACAGCCATGGCTGACAGTTTGAAGAGCATGGCGTTGGAAGGCATGGGCGTTGCCTGGGTGCCCCGGCTTTCAATGCGTGGCGAACTGGAGCGTGGCGAGTTGGCCATCTGCGGAGGGGCCCAGTGGCATGTGCCACTGGAAATCCGCTTGTATCGCTGTGCATTGGTGCGCAAGGCCAACGTGCGCCTGCTCTGGCGCAAGCTCGAGTCCGCTGGTGCTCAAGGTGAAGGCTCAGTGTGAGTTGTACTTGAGGTAGTCGGCGATGTTCGCCCGGTTCTTGTCGCTGTACCGGTAGCAGTTCGATCGGGCCGGAATTCGGGGGTGTGTGTAGGTTTCGCACACCCATCCGTTGAACTTCAGTTCGGCGTCTTCATGCGTGGCGGAAAGCAGATGGCCGATTTCATGGGCGGCGCTGCTGTAAGCGGCCAATGAGGCGATGGCGGTGTTCTGTTTGAAGTACGCCAGGCCCGCATTGTAGTTAAGCCCGCTGTGGTCATAGCTGTTGCGCGTCATCAGCAGGTGCTTGTTCATGAACGAGAAGGGGTGGTTCGAGGTCAGTTCAAGCACTCCTTGGGTGAACGCCTCAAGAATCTGACTCGATGGCACGCCTTGATAATCAATATCGGTGATGCCGGGCACGTTGCGTCGCAAGATCAGTTCCGTGGGGTGGGAGGTGAAACTGCGCATCTCATCGAGCCAGTGCTGAAAGTAATCGTTGTGCAATTGCTCGTCGCTGATGCTGGCCAGTTCGTCGTGAAGGTAAACGGTCACAACCAGCGACTTGGCTGCTACGGCGCAAGGCAGCTGCAGGGACAGCAGGAGGCTGAAAAAGAACGTGAGGGTCTTGGGCATGGCGATTCTCCAAGGAGATTGAAATTGGCGGGCGCAATCGTCACCACCCGGAATGCCTTTCGGCAGTGGGAAAAAGTTGTCCCACGAGACAGCTTGCCCTTTGATCCGACATGTGCTTGTAGGGGTGGGCGGGCCGACTTGAAATACGCTACAATCCCGCGCCTTCGGCCGACCCGGTCGATTCAGAATCCGTATGACAAGCCACGCCGGTCCACCTGCGTGGCTTGTTGCTTTTAGCGCGCCAGAAGGCGCTTGCAGGAGAGGCTCGACGATGAGTGCACTGGTTGGCGTGATCATGGGCTCCAAGTCCGATTGGTCCACCCTTAGCCACACCGCCGATATGCTGGAAAAACTCGGCATTCCCTACGAAGTGAAGGTGGTTTCCGCCCACCGCACCCCGGATCTGCTGTTCCAGTACGCTGAAGAAGCCGAAGGGCGTGGCATCGAGGTGATCATCGCCGGCGCTGGTGGCGCTGCGCACCTGCCTGGCATGTGCGCCGCCAAGACCCACCTGCCGGTGCTGGGTGTGCCGGTACAGTCGTCGATGTTGTCGGGTGTCGACTCGCTGCTGTCGATCGTGCAGATGCCTGCCGGCGTACCGGTTGCCACCCTGGCCATCGGCCGTGCCGGCGCGGTCAACGCCGCGCTGCTGTCGGCGAGCATCCTCGGTGCCAAATACCCGCACTATCACGCGGCGCTCAAGCAGTTCCGCACCGAGCAGACCGACACTGTGCTGGACAATCCAGACCCACGTCAGGCTTGAGGCTGAACCCATGAAGATCGGTGTTATCGGTGGCGGCCAGCTGGGCCGCATGCTGGCTCTGGCGGGCACCCCGCTGGGCATGAACTTCGCCTTCCTCGACCCGGCGCCGGACGCCTGCGCGGCGCCACTTGGCGAGCACCTGCGTGCCGACTACGGCGACCAGGACCACCTGCGCCAGCTGGCAGACGAAGTCGACCTGGTGACCTTCGAGTTCGAAAGCGTCCCGGCCGAGACCGTCGCCTTCCTCTCGCAGTTCGTCCCGGTGTACCCGAGTGCCGAAGCGCTGCGTATCGCCCGCGACCGCCTGTTCGAGAAGAGCATGTTCCGCGACCTGGGCATTCCAACCCCGGCCTTCGCCGACATCCTCTCGCAGGCCGACCTTGATGCGGCGGTGGCCAGCATCGGCCTGCCGGCCGTGCTCAAGACCCGGACCCTGGGTTACGACGGCAAGGGCCAGAAGGTTCTGCGCACCCCTGAAGATGTGGTGGGTACCTTTGCCGAGCTGGGCAGCGTGCCGTGCCTGCTGGAAGGCTTCGTGCCGTTCACCGGCGAAGTGTCCCTGGTGGCCGTGCGAGCACGCGATGGCGAAACCCGCTTCTACCCGTTGGTGCACAACACCCACGAGAGCGGCATCCTGCGCCTGTCCGTGGCAAGCCAGGCGCACCCTCTGCAGGGCCTGGCCGAAGATTATGTCGGCCGTGTGCTCAAGCAGCTGGACTATGTGGGTGTGATGGCCTTCGAGTTCTTTGAAGTCGACGGTGGCCTCAAGGCCAACGAGATCGCGCCGCGTGTGCACAACTCCGGGCACTGGACCATCGAAGGTGCCGAGTGCAGCCAGTTCGAAAACCACCTGCGCGCCGTTGCCGGCCTGCCGCTGGGTTCGACTGCCAAGGTTGGCGAGAGCGCCATGCTCAACTTCATCGGTGAAGTGCCGGCAGTGGACAAGGTCATCGCCATCGATGACTGCCACCTGCATCACTATGGCAAGGCCTTCAAGGCCGGGCGCAAGGTAGGCCACGCCACCTTGCGTTGCCAGGACATGGCCACCCTCGAGCGCAAGATTGCCGAAGTAGAGGCCCTGATCAGCAACTGATCGGGCATCTGATCGAACTTCTGCAAGCGGTTCGCCCTCTGAAATGGCAACAAGCCAAAGCGCTGTCTAGGCTTTGGCTTGCTCCATCTTCACTGCAGAGGGATTGCCATGGGTATCATTGGAACTATCTTCATCGGCCTCATCGTTGGTCTGCTGGCGCGCTTCATCAAGCCCGGTGACGACAGCATGGGCTGGATCATGACCATCCTGCTGGGTATTGCCGGCTCCTTGATCGCCACGTATGGCGGCCAGGCGCTGGGTATTTACCAGGCCGGGCAGGCAGCGGGCTTCTTCGGCGCGCTGGTGGGTGCCATCGTCCTTCTGGTGATCTACGGATTCATCAAGAAACGCTGAATACTGGTTAGAATGCCCGGCAATTCATCCGAGTTGCCGAGCATCTTCATGCGTGCGTTATTCCTCATCCCCATGCTCCTGGCCAGCACCTTGGCCCATGCCGAACTGCCTGAAACCGACTGGCTCGAGCTGATGCCCAAGTCGGACCAGAAAGCCCTCGAGCAAATGCCCGAGATCGACCACAACTCGCCGGAGGCGATGGGTACCTTCACCGACAAGGGCGGCTTGAAGCAAAGCAAGGGCCTGCCGGCGGTGATGTACTCGACCAAGACCGTGGCCGCCATGAACGGCAAGGAAATTCGTCTCGGTGGTTACCCCGTGCCGCTTGAAAGCGATGCCAAGGGCAACAGCACGCTGTTCTTCCTGGTGCCGTACCCGGGCGCCTGCATCCATGTACCGCCGCCGCCACCCAACCAGCTGGTGCTGGTGCGCTATCCGAAGGGCTTGAAGATCGATGACATCTACACGCCGTTGTGGGTCAGCGGGACGTTGAAGGTGGAAAAGGTCAGCAACGACCTGGCCGATGCGGCGTATGCGCTGGAAGCCCGGAAGGTGAGGGTAGTGGAGGACGCTGACCTGTGAAGGGGCTGCTCCTGCAGGTATGCGCGATCTCTGAGCGGCCTTGTGTCGCGAAAGGACCGCACAGCGGTCCCAGGCAGTTGAATCAAAGCGCTACGCTGCCAATTGCCACTTGCAGGGAATGAACCGCCCCAGGCTTCAACTCCACCACATCGTCCCAGACATTCGCCGTCTCGATGCACAGCATCCGCTGCCAGCCATCATCGGCCATGTCAGGCAATTCCCGGGCTCTGTCGGTCCATGGGTTCCAGATCACCGCTGAACGTGAACCGCTGCTGGTCAGGGTAATGCGCCGGTTCCAGTACGGGTCGACAATGCTCAGTTGTGCAGGCGTATTCAGGTAGATGCGATCGGTCTCACCGGTGAACGTCAGCGCACCCTGCTGCTGGCGCTGTTCCCAGTCAGCCAGGGTCTCGATGTAGCCCAGCCCGTCGACACCCTCGACGCGCGCCTGGCGCACATCGCTGACGGCAAAGTAGCTGTGCAGGGCCTGGCTGATGGTGACAGGGGTATTGCCCCTGTTACGGCTGGTGAGGGTCAGTTCAAGCGCATCACCCATGACGATCAGCAGCTTCAGCTCCACATCATGCGGCCACTCTGGCAGATCGCCCTGGGCCTTTGGCAGTTCGAATTCGATGCGCAGCGCGCCGGCTGCCTCTTCGATGCCCAACAGTTGCCAGTCACGTGTGCGGGCCAACCCATGGGCGGGAGCCTGCGTGCCACGGTACATGCCCTGAACGGATTCGGGGTTGCGCTGCAGGTTGCCGAACCACGGCCAGCACACCGGCACACCTGCGCGCACCGACTTACCCTGACAAAACATGGCCTGGTCACTCAGCCACAGCAGCGGCGGCTCGTCAATGTGCTGGTAGCTGAGGATCTGTGCACCCTGCTGGGCGATCAGTAGTTCGGCACGGTCGCTGGTGATACGCCAGCAGTTGAGTTCGCCGTGTTGCTCGGTTACGACCTGGTAGGTAGCCATTGCGCTCGTCTCATTGATTGCCTGTGGGCCTTGGACCCGGTGCCTTGCAATGAGTTTACCGCTCGCGTGGCTTAGCGACGAGGCACCGAGCGGGTGCGGCCGCTGCCATCGATGGCGACGAAGACGAACACCGCTTCAGTCACCTTGCGCCATTCGCTGGACAGCGGGTCGTCGCTCCACACTTCGACCATCATCTGGATCGAGCTGCGGCCGATTTCCAGCGTCTGGGTATAGAACGACAGTTGTGCGCCCACGGCCACAGGCACCAGGAAGGCCATGCGGTCAATGGCCACTGTTGCCACCCGGCCGCCCGCGACGCGGCTCGCCATGGCAGTGCCTGCCAGGTCCATCTGGGCGACCAGCCAGCCGCCAAAGATGTCGCCAAAACCGTTGGTTTCGCGGGGCAACGCAGTGATTTGCAGGGCCAGGTCGCCTTGCGGGATAGGATCTTCTTGTTCGAGCTCAATCATGCGGTGGGGCCTCTGACCCGTGACGCTTTCGTTGGTGTGGCGCAAAGGCCGAGTAAACGATTCAGCTTGAAACATACTACGCCGATTTCGTTTCGCTGGACGGCCGTAGGGAAATTCTGCGAAACCGCCTGACTTAAAAGACCGGCGTTTTCGCACAACATCCCACTGTGGCGGCAACGTTTTCCTACGAACGGGCAGTATATATAGCCAAACGCTCAGCGACGACCGTGCAGTCATGAATATCTGTATGGATTTTGTATCGCTTTCAGCACGCCCCGGCAATTTGCTATCTTCGCCTGTCACCGCCAGAAGCCGCGTGCCAAGCGGCCTGCATGCCCTACAAGAGAAGAACAAGCAATGACCTCCGTGCCGAGCAGTATCGAGCAGCCCTCGCGGCCGCTGACCCGCAGTGACTACAAGACCCTCTCACTGTCCGCGCTAGGCGGAGCCCTTGAGTTCTACGACTTCATCATTTTCGTGTTTTTCGCCACGGTGGTCGGCAAGCTGTTCTTCCCGGCCGACATGCCCGAGTGGCTGCGTCTGATGCAGACCTTCGGCATTTTCGCCGCTGGCTACCTGGCCCGGCCGCTGGGCGGCATCATCATGGCCCATTTCGGCGACCTGCTCGGGCGCAAGAAGATGTTCACCCTGAGCATCTTCATGATGGCTCTGCCAACGCTGATCATGGGTTTGCTACCGACCTATGCGCAGATTGGCCTGTGGGCACCGATACTGTTGCTGCTGATGCGCGTGATCCAGGGGGCGGCGATCGGGGGCGAAGTACCTGGCGCCTGGGTGTTCGTGTCCGAGCATGTGCCAGCGCGCAACACCGGCTATGCCTGCGGCACCCTGACCGCCGGCCTGACCGCTGGCATCCTGCTTGGCTCGCTGGTGGCGACGCTGATCAACACGGCCTACAGCGTTGAAGAAGTCGCCGACTACGCCTGGCGTATCCCGTTCCTGCTTGGCGGTGTGTTCGGCCTGTTCTCGGTGTACCTGCGCCGCTGGCTGCACGAAACGCCGGTATTCGCCGAGATGCAGCAGCGCAAGGCGCTTGCCGAAGAGCTGCCGCTGCGGGCCGTGCTGCGTGATCACCGCGGGCCGATCATCCTGTCGATGCTGCTGACCTGGATGCTTTCTGCCGGCATCGTAGTGGTCATCCTGATGACACCGGCGTTGTTGCAGAGCATCTACCACATCAGCCCCACCGACTCGCTCAAGGCCAACAGCCTGGCGATCGTGCTGCTTAGCCTTGGCTGCATCGGCTCCGGCAGCCTGGCCGACCGCTTTGGTGCCGGCCGCGTCTTCGTGATCGGCAGCCTGCTGCTGCTGGTGACGTCCTGGACCTTCTACCACAGCCTGCCGACCCACCCGCAACTGCTGTTCCCGCTGTATGCCATCACCGGCCTGTGCGTAGGCGTGATCGGCGCGGTGCCCTATGTGATGGTCAAGGCGTTCCCGGCGGCGGTGCGCTTCAGCGGCCTGTCGTTCTCCTACAACGTGGCCTACGCCATTTTCGGCGGCTTGACGCCGATGGTGGTGACCGCGCTGCTCAAGGTCAGCCCGATGGCGCCTGCTTATTACGTAGCGGGCCTGTGCGCCGTCGGTCTGATTGTCGGGCTGTATTTGCTGTCGAAAAAACGCTGATATCGCTCTAGCCCTGCCCCTGCAACATTTTGAAAGGCCATCCTGGGTATCCAGTGATGGCCTTTCATCCAATTGTCATATTGGAGTCATATCGTATTCATGCGGCCTGCAGATACTTGGGCCCGATCCATCCAACATCCCAATATTCCTGCTAGGAGCAAGGCATGAAACTGAAGCGTTTGATGGCGGCCCTCACCTTTGCCGCCGCTGGCGTTGCAACCGCCAACGCGGTAGCCGCCGTCGACCCTGCGATCCCGACCTACACCAAGACTACCGGTGTTTCGGGCAACCTCTCCAGCGTCGGTTCCGACACCCTCGCGAACCTCATGACTCTGTGGGCCGAGGCCTACAAGAAGGAATATCCGAACGTCAACATCCAGATCCAGGCTGCCGGCTCCTCCACCGCGCCACCCGCGCTGACCGAAGGCACCGCCAACCTTGGCCCGATGAGCCGCAAGATGAAGGACGTCGAGCTGCAGGCCTTCGAGCAGAAGTATGGCTACAAGCCGACCGCCATCCCGGTCGCCGTCGACGCCCTGGCCGTGTTCGTACACAAGGACAACCCGATCAAGGGCCTGACCATGGCTCAGGTCGACGCGATCTTCTCTTCCACTCGCCTGTGCGGCGCCAAGGCCGACGTCAAGACCTGGGGCGACCTGGGCGTGACCGGCGACCTGGCCAACAAGCCAGTTCAGCTGTTCGGCCGTAACTCGGTATCGGGTACCTACGGTTACTTCAAGGAAGAAGCCCTGTGCAAAGGCGACTTCAAGCCTAACGTCAACGAACAGCCCGGCTCGGCGTCGGTCGTGCAGTCGATCAGCTCCTCGTTGAACGGCATCGGCTACTCGGGCATCGGCTACAAGACTGCCAGCGTCAAGACCGTAGGTCTGGCCAAGAAGGAAGGCGGCGAGTTCATCGAAGACAACGAAGCCAATGCCCTGAACGGTACCTACCCGCTGTCGCGCTTCCTGTACGTCTACGTCAACAAGGCCCCGAACAAGCCTCTGGCCCCGCTGGAAGCCGAGTTCGTCAAGCTGGTGCTGTCGCAGGCCGGCCAGCAGGTCGTGGTGAAGGACGGCTACATTCCGCTGCCGGCCAAGGTGGTCGACAAGACCCTGGCTGACCTGGGCCTGTCCCACGCCGGTAACGTTGCAAAGAAGTAAGTAACTGAGGGAAAGGCCGGCACTGAAGCCGGCCTTTTCCACGAATTCTCGGTCCGAAGCCAGGGCTCCTGAGCGGCGGGCTTTTTTGCGTCAACGCACTGTCATGTTTTTGTCATACGGGACCGCTAGGGTGTGCGCATGAATGATCTGGCCAACTCCACCATGACCCAAAAATCCCCTCCCGAGCGGATTGATTTCAATACGCCCGAGTTGCAACGCAAGCGCCGCATGCGCGCGCTCAAGGACCGCCTGACCCGCTGGTATGTACTGGTGGGCGGGCTTGCCGTGCTGGCAGCCATCACGCTGATCTTCTTCTATCTGGCCTATGTGGTGCTGCCGCTGTTCCAGGGCGCCGAGCTGACCAGCAAGAAGGCCCTGGAGCCGACCTGGCTGCAGCAGGATGCCGGCAAGCCGCTGATGATCGCGCTCGAAGAGCAGAACCTGGTCGGCATGCGCGTCTCGGACAAGGGGCAGGCACTGTTCTTCGATACCAAGACCGGTAACGAGCTCAACCGCGTCGACCTGCCGCTGCCGGCAGGCACCCAGGTCAGCTCGATCAGCACCGATCAGCCGGGCAGCCCGCTGGTAGTGCTGGGCTTGTCCAATGGTCAGGCGCTGGTGTTCCACCACACCTACAAGATCACTTACCCGGACAACAAAAAGACCATCACCCCCGGCATCGACTACCCGTACGGCCAGGAGCCGTTCGTGTTGGATGAGCAGGGCCGCGCGCTGGAGCACGTCAGCGTCAACGTAAACGGCGATACCCTGATGCTGGCCGGTTCCACCGGCGCGCACCTGCAGGTGGTCGAGCTGACGCGCACCGAAAACCTGATGACCGAAGAGGTCACCACCGAGCAGAACCGCATCGAGCTGCCGCAAATGACCGAGGCGGTGAAGAACATCTTCATCGACCCGCGCCAGCAGTGGCTGTACGTGATCAACGGCCGAGCCACCGCGGATGTCTTCAGCCTGCGCGACAAGAGCCTCAATGGCCGCTACAAGCTGTCCGAGAGCGCTGACACCGAGATCACCGCCACCGCGCAACTGGTCGGCGGCATCTCGCTGATCATCGGTGACTCCAAAGGTGGCCTGGCCCAATGGTTCATGGCCCGTGACCCGGATGGCGAATCGCGTTTCAAGCAGATCCGTACCTTCCAGATGGGCAAGGCGCCGATCGTCCAGATCGACGCCGAAGAGCGCCGCAAGGGTTTCATCGCCCTGGACGCCGAAGGCAAGCTGGGCGTCTTCCACAGCACTGCGCACCGCACCCTGCTGGTCGAGCCTGCTGCCGAAGGCCCGGGTATCCTGGCCCTGTCGCCGCGTGCCAACCGTATCTTCATCGAAGAGGGCGGCAAGCTGCTGCCACTGAACCTGAAGAACCCGCACCCTGAAATTTCCTTCAGCGCACTGTGGGGCAAGGTCTGGTACGAGAACTATGACGAGCCCAAGTACGTCTGGCAGTCGACGGCTTCGAACACCGACTTCGAGCCTAAGCTGAGCCTGTCGCCCCTGACCTTCGGTACCCTCAAGGCCGCGTTCTACGCGATGATCCTGGCGGCTCCGCTGGCCATCGCTGCAGCAATCTACACCGCTTACTTCATGGCCCCGGGCATGCGCCGCAAGGTCAAGCCGGTGATCGAACTGATGGAAGCGATGCCGACGGTGATCCTCGGCTTCTTCGCTGGCCTGTTCCTCGCGCCGTACCTGGAAGGGCACCTGCCGGGTGTGTTCAGCCTGTTCCTGCTGATGCCGTTCGGCATCCTGCTGGCGGGCTTCACCTGGAGCCGCCTGCCTGAGTCGATTCGCCTGCGCGTGCCGGATGGTTGGGAAGCCGCCATCCTGATCCCGGTGATCCTGTTCACCGGCTGGTTCGCCCTGACCATGAGCCCGTACCTGGAAACCTGGTTCTTCGGCGGCGACATGCGCCTGTGGATCACCAATGACCTGGGTATCACCTACGACCAGCGCAACGCCCTGGTAGTGGGTATCGCCATGGGCTTTGCGGTCATCCCGAACATCTACTCGATCGCCGAAGACGCCGTGTTCAGCGTGCCGCGCAGCCTGACCCTGGGCTCCCTGGCCCTGGGTGCGACGCCGTGGCAGACCTTGACTCGCGTGGTCATCCTCACTGCCAGCCCGGGTATCTTCTCGGCGCTGATGATCGGCATGGGCCGAGCGGTGGGCGAGACCATGATCGTGCTCATGGCCACCGGCAACACCCCGGTGATGGAGATGAACCTGTTCGAAGGCATGCGTACCTTGGCCGCCAACGTGGCGGTGGAGATGCCCGAATCCGAAGTCGGCGGCAGCCATTACCGTGTGCTGTTCCTCGCCGCTCTCGTGCTGCTGATGTTCACCTTCATCATGAACACCTTGGCCGAGCTGATTCGCCAGCGTCTGCGCAAGAAATACTCGTCGCTTTGATAGAAAGGTAGAGATCCGTGAAAAAGGATTCCCTCAAAGGCTGGTTCAAGAGCGGCGCCCCAGGCGTCTGGATCAGCGGTGGCGCGGTCGCCATGGCGGTCATCATGACCGTCGGCCTGCTGGCCGTGATCGCCGTACGCGGCTTGGGCCACTTCTGGCCCGCCGACCTGGTCCAGGCCACCTACAAGGTGCCGGGCCAGGGTGACCACGTCATCGTCGGTGAAGTGGTTCAGAAAGAAGAAGTGCCCCGCGTCCGCCTCAAGGGTGCCGGCCTGCCGGTGCCGGACGAAGGCCCGGAGTTCATGACCCGTGAGCTGATCAAGGTGGGTAACCGTGACCTCAACGGCAGTGACTTCACCTGGGTGGTCGGTGAATGGTTGGTCGACGAGCAGCGCCCGGTCGACCTGATCGCCCTGGAGCGCCGCGAATGGGGCAACTTCTACGGCTACCTGGTGAGCGTCAAGGAACAAGGCCGCGTGGTCGCCGAGGGCGCTGGCGCCTGGAACGAGCTGCAGGCACGCCTGAAACGCGCCAACCAGCTCAACAGCGAGCTGCAGCAGCTTGAGAAAAAAGACATCGGTGCCATCAACCATGGCCTTGAGCGCCTGCGTCTGCAAGGCCGCAAGCTGGAACTGGAAGGCAAGCTGGACGCTACGGCCCAGGCCGACATGGATGCCGAACGTGCCGAGTTGAACAGCCGCTACAAGGCCATCGAAGACCGCCTCAGCAGCCTGCATCAGGCCTTCTCCCGCGACAGCCTGGTCGCTCGCGACGGCAACGGTCGCGAAGTGGAGATCAACCTGAGCAAGGTCGTGCACGCCATCCAGCCTAACGCCATGTCCGGCTTTACCAAGATGGGCACCTACTTCGCCAAGGTCTGGGAGTTCCTCAGCGACGATCCTCGTGAAGCCAACACCGAAGGCGGTATCTTCCCGGCTATTTTCGGTACCGTGATGATGACCCTGATCATGGCCGTGATCGTCACCCCGTTCGGCGTGCTGGCGGCGGTCTACTTGCGCGAATACGCCAAGCAAGGCCCGGTGACGCGCCTGATCCGCATCGCCGTGAACAACCTGGCGGGCGTTCCGGCCATCGTCTACGGCGTGTTCGGCCTGGGCTTCTTCGTCTATGTGTTGGGTGGTTCGATCGACCGTCTGTTCTTCCCCGAGTCGCTGCCGGCACCGACCCTGGGCACGCCAGGCCTGCTGTGGGCATCGCTGACCCTGGCGCTGCTGGCTGTGCCGGTGGTGATCGTGGCCACCGAGGAAGGCCTGGCGCGTATTCCACGCACCGTGCGTGAAGGCTCGCTGGCGCTTGGCGCGACCAAGGCCGAGACCCTGTGGAAAATCGTGCTGCCAATGGCCAGCCCGGCGATGATGACCGGCATGATCCTCGCCGTGGCCCGTGCCGCTGGTGAAGTGGCGCCGCTGATGTTGGTCGGCGTGGTCAAGCTGGCGCCGTCGTTGCCGCTGGACGGTAACTACCCGTACCTGCACCTGGACCAGAAGATCATGCACCTGGGCTTCCACATCTACGATGTCGGCTTCCAGAGCCCCAACGTCGAGGCCGCGCGGCCGTTGGTATACGCCACTGCGCTGCTGCTGGTGATGGTAATCGCCACCCTTAACCTCTCGGCGGTGTGGATCCGTAACCACCTGCGCGAGAAGTACAAGGCCCTCGACCACTGATTGATGCTTTAAGCCACAAGCGGCAAGCTCCAAGAGGAGTGCCGCTTTGCCCTAACTTGCAGCTTGCAGCTCAAAGCTTGCAGCTACAAACGGAGTGAGACCATGCAGCAAGAATCCCACACCCACGGCATCGACATGGCTGCCCTGGGCCGCGACAAGCAGAGCCTGCGCCTGGCCGAAGAGACCGTGGCCATCGAAGTACCCGGCCTGAGCCTGTATTACGGTGACAAGCAGGCGTTGTTCGATGTCAGCATGAACATCCCCAAGCAACGCGTGACGGCTTTCATCGGCCCGTCCGGCTGCGGCAAGTCGACCCTGCTGCGCACCTTCAACCGCATGAACGACCTGGTTGACGGTTGCCGTGTCGAAGGCGCCATCAACCTGTACGGCAACAACATCTACCGCAAGGGCGAGGACGTGGCCGAGCTGCGCCGCCGCGTGGGCATGGTGTTCCAGAAGCCAAACCCGTTCCCCAAGACCATCTACGAGAACGTGGTGTATGGCCTGCGTATCCAGGGCATCAACAAGAAGCGCGTGCTGGACGAAGCGGTCGAGTGGGCACTGAAGGGCGCGGCCCTGTGGGAGGAGGTCAAGGACCGCCTGCATGACTCGGCGCTGGGCCTGTCCGGCGGCCAGCAGCAGCGTCTGGTGATCGCCCGTACCATCGCCGTCGAGCCTGAAGTGCTGCTGCTCGACGAGCCTTGCTCGGCACTGGACCCGATCTCGACGCTGAAGGTCGAAGAGCTGATCTACGAACTGAAATCCAAGTACACCATCGTTATCGTGACCCACAACATGCAACAGGCGGCCCGTGTTTCGGACTACACCGCGTTCATGTACATGGGCAAACTGGTCGAATTCGGTGATACCGACACCCTGTTCACCAACCCGGCGAAGAAGCAGACCGAAGACTACATCACCGGCCGCTACGGCTAACGGCGCTGTTGGGCGCGCCTGCGGGCTTTGAGCTTCAAGCTTCGAGCTTCAAGAAAAAGCAGCCAGCGCGGAGCCAGGAAACGACACGAACTACTTGAGGCTTGCAGCTTGCAGCTTCGCGGAGCTAAACGATGATCAACAAAGAAAGCCTGACGCACCACATTTCCCAGCAGTTCAACGCCGAACTCGAAGAGGTGCGCAGCCACCTCCTGGCCATGGGCGGGCTGGTCGAGAAACAGGTCAATGACGCGGTCACCGCGCTGATCGAGGCCGACTCGGGCCTGGCCCAGCAGGTGCGTGAAGTCGACGAGCAGATCAACCAGATGGAGCGCAACATCGACGAGGAGTGCGTGCGCATCCTCGCCCGTCGCCAGCCGGCGGCCTCCGACCTGCGCCTGATCATCAGCATTTCCAAGTCGGTGATCGACCTGGAGCGTATTGGTGACGAATCGACCAAGATCGCCCGCCGCGCCATCCAGTTGTGCGAAGAAGGCGAGTCGCCGCGCGGCTACGTCGAGGTGCGCCACATTGGCGACCAGGTGCGCAACATGGTGCGCGACGCACTGGATGCCTTCGCCCGCTTCGATGCCGACCTGGCTCTGTCGGTTGCCCAGTACGACAAGACCATCGATCGCGAGTACAAGACCGCCCTGCGTGAACTGGTGACCTACATGATGGAAGACCCGCGCTCGATCTCGCGGGTGCTGAGCGTCATCTGGGCCCTGCGTTCGCTGGAGCGTATCGGCGACCACGCGCGTAACATCTCGGAACTGGTGATCTACCTGGTGCGCGGTACCGATGTACGCCACATGGGCCTCAAGCGCATGAAAGCCGAAGTTCAGGGCACGGCTGGCGATGAGGCCGAAATTGCTAATGTTCCGGCTGAACCGGACGATAAATAAGATTGCTCCCGAGCATCGACGCCCGGCCTTCGCCGGGCGTTTTCGTTTGCGCTTGAGCAGTCAGCAGGCACCCGCGAACGATGCAAAGAAGTCCCGGCGTGATCCAGGTGTTGGCAAATGGCCACCAATCGGCGGTAGGCTAGTCGGGATTCAAGAGGAGTATCGATGAGTAAAGTCAATGTGCTGGTCGTGGATGACGCCCCGTTCATCCGTGATCTGGTGAGGAAGTGCCTGCGTAATGCCTTCCCGGGCATGGTCATCGAAGATGCGGTCAACGGCCGCAAGGCCATGGCCATGCTGGGCAAGGAAACCTTCGACCTTGTGCTGTGCGACTGGGAAATGCCCGAGATGTCCGGCCTTGAGCTGCTCACCTGGTGCCGCCAGCAGCCAGAAATGAAGAGCCTGCAGTTCATCATGGTGACCAGCCGCGGCGACAAGGAAAACGTCATCCAAGCCATTCAGGCGGGCGTCTCCGATTTTGTCGGCAAGCCGTTCACCAACGAGCAGTTGCTGACCAAGGTGAAGAAAGCCCTGACCAAGATCGGCAAGCTTGAAAGCTTGGTCGCCGGTGGCCAGGCGCGAGTGAATTCGGCGTTCGCCAACGATTCGTTGAGCGCGCTGACCGGGGGCAAACCTGAAGCGGTCAAGGCCGCGCCTGTTGCGGCTGCGCCGGCCAAGCCGTTGATCAACGCACCGAAACCGCAGACGGCCGCCGCAGCCGCTGCGCAGACCGGGCGTGGACAAGGCCAGCTGCGCCTTTCCAGTGGTACTCAGCCTTGTGTGATCAAGGCGCTGAGCCTTAAGGAGGCGTTGCTGGTGGTACGTCGCAGTGCAGTGCTGCCACAGGTGCTCGAAGGCGCTGTACTGGACCTTGAGCAGGGCGAGAGCGCTGAAGTTGCCCGCCTGAACGGTTACCTGCATGCCATTGCGGCATTGGAGCCGAAACCTGAAAGCGACTGGCTGCAACTGACCTTCAAATTCGTCGACCAGGATGCACAGAAGCTCGACTACCTATCGCGGCTGATTGCCCGCGGCACCACGCAGAAGCACTTCACCCCCGGCGCCTAGTTTCGTCGTACTCCGACCCTGTTGGAGCGGCCTTGTGTCGCGAAAGGGCTGCAGCGCAGCCCCCCAGCCATTCTTGCCGCGCTGCAAAACGGGGCCGCTGTGCGGCCCTTTCGCGACGCAAGGCCGCTCCTACAGGGCTGCGGCGGTCTTCCGACCAACTGTCATACCGCTCCCGGATCCCACTGCTAGGCTTCGACAGAACGCCACTGTCAAAAAGCCACCATCATGCCCGCCGCCGCCCGCTTGCTGCTGTTCTGTGCCTTGCTCACGGCCTCGGCGTCGAGCCTGGGCATGACCATTTACAAGACCACCGACAATTTCGGCGTGGCTTCCTATTCCGAGCGCCCTAGCCCAGGTGCCAAAGCGCTTGAGCTGCGCGAGCCGATGTTCGAGCAGTTAGAGGGGCAGGTACGCCTGCAAACCGAGCCGTTTCCTGGCGGCGTACGCTTTCTGGTGCGCAATGAGCTGTACGTGCCCATGCAGGTTGAACTGCGCGTCGATCGATTGGCCAATGCGTTCGGCGGCAACGGCCCGCGGATCGTGCGGGCCGTAGTCGGGCCACGCTCGACCAAGGTGCTCAGCTCGGTGCTGGCGGCACCCGGCGGGCCGCTCCGTTATGCCAGCAAATTCCAGTACGCCATGGGTGACCCTGGTCAGCGCTCGCAGGCTTATCGTTATCCTTTCCCATGGAAAGGCGGCCCTTTCCGCCTGACTCAAGGGCCCAACGGCCGCTTCAGCCATTACGGTCCCAAGGGCCGTCATGCCATGGACATCGCCATGCCGGAGGGCACCCCGATCATTGCGGCGAGGGGTGGGATGGTGGTGAAGATCGAGAACAGCCAGAGCGGACGAGGTACCAACCCTTCGGGCAATTTCGTGCGCATCCTTCACCCGGACGGCACGATGGGAGTGTATCTGCACCTGATGCGCGGTTCAGTGGTAGTGGCCGAGGGGCAGCAGGTGGCGTTGGGGCAGGCGTTGGCCAAGTCGGGCAATACCGGCAACAGCACAGGCCCTCACCTGCATTTCGTGGTGCAGCGCAACGTCGGCTTGGCGCTGGAGTCGATCCCCTTCCAGTTCGACCGGCCGATTGGCGGTTTGCCGAACTTTACTGCGGGTAATCCCTGAAATTGTCAGGGGCCGCCAAGCGGCCCCGCCAGCTCAGCCGAGCTTGAGCACCTTGGCCAGCACGATCTTGGGCCCTTTCATCTTCTTGATGATGATGCGCAGGCCTTCGACTTCCAGCACTTCCTCTTCCTCAGGCACGCGCTTGAGCGTTTCGTAGATAAGCCCGGCCAGGGTTTCCGCTTCGATGTGGTCAAGGTCGATGCCCAGCAAGCGCTCCACCTTGAACAGCGGCGTGTCGCCACGCACCAGCAGCTTGCCTGGCTGGTAGGCCAGGATGCCGCGCTCGGTCTTGCGGTGTTCGTCCTGAATGTCGCCCACCAGCACTTCCAGCACGTCTTCCATGGTCAGGTAGCCAATCACCTTGCCATCGGCTTCCTCGACCAGCACGAAGTGCGCGCCACCCTTGCGGAACTGCTCCAGCAGTTGAGACAACGGCATGTGCCGCGATACACGCTCCAGCGGGCGGGCCAAGTCTTCCAGGTCGACGGTTTCGGGCAGGTGCTCGAGCTCGGCCAGTTCCAGCAGCAGGTCCTTGATGTGCAAAAGCCCGGTGAACTCCTCACGCTCGGCGTCGTACAGCGGATAGCGGCTGAACTTGTGGCGGCGCACCAGGGCCAGGATTTCCTTCAGTGGCGCATGGGCGTCGATGCTGACCATGTCTTCGCGCGAGTTGGCCCAGTCGACCACTTCCAGCTCGCCCATCTCCACGGCCGAGGCCAGCACACGCATGCCCTGGTCGCTCGGGTCCTGGCCACGGCTGGAGTGCAGGATCAGCTTGAGCTCTTCACGGCTGTAATGGTGCTCGTGGTGCGGGCCAGGCTCGCCCTGGCCGGCAAAGCGCAGGATGGTGTTGGCACTGGCGTTGAGCAGGTAGATGGCCGGGTACATCAGCCAGTAGAACAGGTAAAGCGGCACCGCGGTCCACAGCGACAGCAGTTCGGGCTTGCGGATCGCCCAGGATTTGGGCGCCAGTTCACCGACCACGATGTGCAGGTACGAGATGACGAAGAACGCGACGAAGAACGAGACACCCTTGATCAACTCTGGCGTGTCCACGCCCAGGTACGCCAGCAGCGGTTCGAGCAGGTGGGCGAATGCCGGCTCACCGACCCAGCCAAGGCCCAGGGAGGCAAGGGTGATACCCAGCTGGCAGGCCGACAGGTAGGCGTCGAGCTGGTTGTGTACCTTGCGCAGGATGCTGCCGCGCCAGCCGTGCTGCTCGGCAATGGATTCGACACGCGTGGAGCGCAGCTTGACCATGGCGAACTCGGCGGCTACGAAAAAGCCGTTGAGCAGCACCAGGAACAGGGCAAAGAGAATCATGCCGAAATCGGCGAATAACGAGGTGAGGCTGATACCAGGGGAAGGGTCCATGATGGATTTTTTACGGGGTCCGTCTTTGGGGAAGGTAGAAAAAAAGTGCCAGCTTTTGCTGGCACAGGGGGGTCAATGTAGCGGCTGGGGCGGCAAAAGCAAAGTGGCCCTTGGAATCAAGCGTCACCGTTAGCCAGTTGTGCGGGGGCAAAGTGACAGGTGAAGGTACTGCCATGGCCCGGTACGCTGCTGATCTCAAGGCGCCCGCGATGGCGCATGAGCACATGCTTGACGATCGCCAGCCCCAGGCCGGTGCCCCCTGTGTTAGACGCGCGGCTGGAGTCGACGCGGTAGAAACGTTCGGTCAGGCGCGGCAGGTGCTTGGCGTCGATACCGACCCCCGAGTCCTGCACTGACAGGTGGGCGCCCTGGTCGTCGGCCCACCAGCGGATACGGATGTTGCCTTCGTCCTGGGTGTACTTCACCGCGTTGAACACCAGGTTGGAGAAAGCGCTGCGCAACTCCGACTCGCTGCCTTTGAGGCGAAGGCCCGGCGCTGCCTCCAGGGTAATGCGCTGGTTGCGCGGCCCGGACAGCGCCTGGGCGTCGCTCATGATCGCACCGAGCAGGGCGTCGACCGCCACCGGCTGGTTGTCCGACGGGTAATCGGTGGCTTCCAGCTTGGCCAGCAGCAGCAGGTCGTTGAGCAGGGCCTGCATGCGCGAGCCTTGCTGGCTCATCTGCTGCAACGCCCGGTTCCAGCGCGGGTTCACGTCTTCGACGTTATCCAGCAGGGTTTCCAGGTAACCGGCTATCACCGTCAGCGGTGTACGCAACTCGTGCGAGACGTTGGCCACGAAGTCCTTGCGCATCTGTTCGAGCTGATGGATGCGAGTAACGTCGCGCACCAGCATCAGGTGTTCGTTGTTGCCGTAGCGGGTGAGGTGCAGCTGCACGCGCATGCGGTCATTGATGGGGGAGGGAATTTCCAGTGGTTCGGCAAAGTTCTGCGCCTCGAAGTATTCCTTGAAGCGCGGGTGGCGTACCAGGTTGGTGACCGGCTGGCCGCCATCTTGCGGAGTCTTGAAGCCCAGCAGGGTTTCTGCGGCGCGGTTCCACCATTCCAGGTTGCCGTCGCTGTCGAGCATGATCACCGCGTCGCGCAGTGCGGCCGTGGACTCCTGTACCCGGTCTATCACTGCCTGCAGACGGCCGCGTACGCGCTGGTCGCGGCGTTGCAGGTGGTAGATGCTGTCGAACACCTCGCCCCACAGGCCATAGCCGTCGGGCGGTGCTTCGTCGGGCTGATGGTTGCGCAACCAGTCATGCAGGCGCAGCAACTGTTTGAGGGTCCAGCCCAGGTACAGGCCCAGGCCGATGGCCAGGCTCCAGCCGTAAAAACCGCTGACCAGGCCGCCTACCAGGCAGACAGTGATCAGCAGGAGCAGGTGGCGAATCAGGGTTGCGTGCCAGTTCTGGTTCAATTGACAGATCCTTCGGATCCAGCCGCAAGCTGCAAGCTACAAGCTGCAAGAAGAAGCGGATCGGTGATGCTGATAGTCCTTTTTCCAGCCTGGATGCTGCTGGCTTTTCCTTGCAGCTTGAGGCTGGAAGCTCGCAGCTAGCTTTTGGTCGAGAAACGGTAGCCAGTGCCCCGAACGGTTTGTACCAGATTTTCGTAGGCTTCACCCAGTGCCTTGCGCAGGCGGCGGATGTGCACATCGACGGTGCGTTCCTCGACATAGACGTTGCCGCCCCAGACCTGGTCGAGCAACTGGCCCCGGGTGTAGGCGCGCTCCTGGTGGGTCATGAAGAACTGCAGCAGGCGGTATTCGGTGGGGCCCATTTCGGCCGGCTTGCCGTCGATGGTCACGCGGTGGCTGATCGGGTCGAGCAGCAGGCCGCCGACTTCGATAGGGGCTTCGCTGTCGCTCGGGCCGGCGCGGCGCAGCACGGCCTTCAGGCGCGCCACCAGCTCGCGAGGCGAGAAGGGTTTGGTGATGTAGTCGTCGGCGCCGACTTCCAGGCCCTGGATCTTGTTGTCCTCTTCGCCCTTGGCGGTGAGCATGATGATCGGGATATCGCCGGTGAGTTCATCGCGCTTGAGGCGGCGTGCCAACTCGATGCCGGAAGTGCCCGGCAGCATCCAGTCGAGCAGGATCAGGTCCGGTTTACGGTCGACGATGATTGCGTGGGCCTGTTGGGAGTTCTCGGCTTCCAGGCAGTCATAGCCGGCCATTTCCAATGCAACGGCGATCATCTCGCGAATGGGCGCTTCGTCGTCGACGATCAGAATGTTTCTGCCAACCATGCTTTAAACCTCTCCTGGAATATCGGGTCTGGCCCGCATTAGATAACGGAATTATTGCAGCTGTGTGACAGGGTGTTGGCCATTCTGGCGACATTGGATGACTGGGCTAGGCTTTGAGGGGCCGCTGCGGCGGCTGTTCGAACTCATTCCACCCCCCGAATTCACGGTGATTCCAATGACACGACACACGCTGAGCTGGATGGCCCTTTGCGCTGCACTGGCACTGCCCGGGGTAGCGTCGGCCCACCATGCCATGGAGAAGGACGGCATGTGGGTCGATCACGCGGGCATGACGCTGTACACCTTCGACAAGGATGCTGGCGGCAAGTCGATGTGCAATGGCGAGTGCGCCACCAACTGGCCGCCGCTGCTGGTCAAGGCCGATGACGAGCCTGCCAAGGACAAGTGGTCGGTGGTGATGCGCGACGATGGCAAGAAGCAGTGGGCATATGACGGCAAGCCCCTGTATACCTTCGTGAAGGACAAGAAGGCTGGGGACATGACCGGTGATGGTTTGAAAGACGTCTGGCACGTCGCCAAGCCTTGAGATGGCTGGGGCCGCTTTGCGGCCCAATCGCCGGCAAGCCGGCTTCCACAGGGTGGCTTGCCGGGGTTGTGTTCAGCGCAGGGCGTAATCGAGCACCACACCCAAGAACACCAGCAGCCCCGCCCAGTGGTTGTGCAGAAACGCCTTGAAGCACGACTCCCTGTCCAGTTTGCGTGTCGACCAGTACTCCCAGGCAAAGCACAGTGCGGCACCCAGCAGCCCAAGGTGGAACCAGCCACCCAGCTCGAAGCGGCTTCCCGCCAACAACAGGCAGCCCAGCGACAGCATCTGCAGGGTCAGGATGATCACCCGGTCGGACTCGCCGAACAGGATCGCGGTCGATTTCACCCCGATCTTAAGGTCATCGTCCCGGTCGACCATGGCGTAGTAGGTATCGTAGCCCACCGTCCACAGCAGGTTGGCGATGTACAGCAGCCAGGCGCTGGCCGGCAATTCGCCGCCGGCGGCCGTGAAGGCCATGGGGATGCCCCACGAATACGCAGCCCCCAGCACCACCTGCGGGTAGTAGGTGTAGCGCTTCATGAAGGGGTAACAAGACGCCAAAGCCACTGCGCCGAATGACAGCCACACGGTCTGGCTGTTGGTGCACAGCACCAACAGGAAGCTCACCGCCACCAGGGCCGCGAACAGCGCCAGCGCCTCGCGCGGCTTGACCCGGCCACTGGCCAGCGGGCGGTCGGCGGTGCGTTTGACGTGGCCATCGACCTTGCGGTCGGCGAAGTCATTGATGCAGCAGCCAGCGGCACGCATCAGCACCACGCCCAGGCCAAAGATCAGCACGTTGGCCAAGGTTGGTGAACCAAGGCCTGCAATCCACACCGCCGTCAGGGTCGGCCACAGCAGCAGGTAGATGCCGATCGGCCGGTCCATGCGGCTGAGCTGGATGAAGTCCCAGGCACGCGGGTGCACGCGGTTGAGCGACTTGAGCAGTTGCAGGTACATCAGCGGTTTTCCTCCTTGGCGGCTTGCCACAGTGCCGGCAGGAATACTTCGGCCACCAGCAGGTCGAGGCCATCGCGCTCGAAGCGCGAGCGCCGCCCCCACAACCCTGCGTGCGCCGCCTCGACAGGTAACCACTGCTGTGGATAAGTGCACACTTCGATGGGGTGGCGGATGAACGCCTGGTCGCAGAACAACAACTCGCCCAGCGAACGGCTGCCCAAGGTCTCCAGGTGCAAACCGCCGCGCTCCAGGGCGCTACGGCTGGCCACGCTGCGGGCGAAGACCCAGGGCTGACCATGGCCGCGCAGGTACACCTCGCGCACCCAGCCTTCAGCGCCTGGCGCGATACCCAGCGCCAGGCATTCGTCATCGCGCAGCGCCTGCCAGCCCTCGAACAGTGGCGTCACGCTGAAATGATCGTTGGACAGTCGGGTCAGGCGGCGGGTCAGGGAACCTTCGTCGAACAGCCAGTCGAGGGCAGGCTGGTCGGTATCGACCGCCAGTTGTGGATACGCCAGCCACGCGACAGCGGCTGCTTGCGGGGATTCGTACGACACGTCGGTATGCTTGATTACAGCCAGAGAGGCGGCGAGCTTAGCATGATTGCCCCAACTGCTTGCATAATGCCCGCGTAAGGGCCCTGAGCCCGAATGACAAAGCCTGAGCCTGTACCGAGGAACGACAAATCATGAAGAAGTGGCAATGTATTGTCTGTGGCCTGATCTACGACGAGGCCCAAGGATGGCCGGATGACGGCATCGCGCCGGGTACCCGCTGGGAGGATGTGCCGCAAGATTGGCTGTGCCCCGATTGCGGCGTCGGCAAAAGCGACTTTGAAATGATCGCCATCGGCTGATCGCCATGCTGTTCAACCAAGAGGAAAGCACGACATGACGTCCCCCGTGGTCATCATCGGGACCGGCCTGGCCGGCTATAACCTCGCCCGTGAGTTTCGCAAGCTCGATGGCGATACGCCGCTGCTGCTGATTACGGCCGACGACGGTCGCTCCTATTCCAAGCCCATGCTTTCCACCGGCTTCGCCAAGCAAAAGGACGCGGACGGCCTGTGCATGGCCGAGCCGGGGGCCATGGCCGAGCAACTCAAGGCGGTTATCCGCACCCACACGCGCATCAGCGGTATCGACCCTGGCCACAAGCGCCTGTGGATTGGCGAAGAAGCGGTGGAGTATCGCGATCTGGTGCTGGCCTGGGGCGCGCAGACCGTGCAGGTGCCGGTGGAGGGTGACGGGGCAGATCATGTGTTCCCGGTCAATGATCTGGAAGACTACGCACGTTTGCGTGCTGCCGCGGCTGGCAAGCAGCGTGTACTGATCCTCGGGGCCGGCCTGATCGGCTGCGAGTTCGCCAATGACATGCGCCTGGGTGGCTTTGAGGTCGATGTGGTGGCGCCGTGCGAGCAGGTCATGCCGACCCTGTTGCATCCTGCCGCTGCCGCTGCCGTTCAGGGTGGGTTGCAAGGGCTGGGCGTGCGTTTTCACCTGGGCCCCGTACTCACTCGCCTGCAGCAGGTGAGCGAAGGCCTTGAGGCGCATTTGTCCGATGGCAGCGTGATCGCCTGCGACCTGGTGGTATCGGCCATCGGCCTGCGCCCGCGTATCGACCTGGCCGCTGCAGCGGGCCTGCAGACCAACCGCGGCGTAGTCGTGGACCGCCAACTGCGCACCTCCCACGGCAACATTTTCGCACTGGGCGACTGTGCTGAAGTCGAAGGTATCAACCTGCTCTATGTGATGCCATTGATGGCCTGCGCTCGAGCCCTGGCCCAGACTTTGACAGGCAACCCGACGCAGGTCAGTTACGGACCGATGCCCATCACTGTGAAAACACCGGCTTGCCCGTTGGTGGTTTCGCCGCCGCCGCCTGGTTGCGAAGGTACCTGGCAGGTGCAAGGGCAGGGCAGTGACCTGAAAGTGCTCTGTCACGCTGCTGACGGCCAGTTGCTGGGCTATGTCCTGACAGGCAGCGCCGTCATGGAAAAACTGGCCCTGAACCGGCAGCTGCCTGCGCTGATGGCGTAAACAGCGGGCGTTCTGTCGGATTTATCCTGTAGTTGACCGCACAATGGCCGCCCAGATACTGGCGCGGCCCCGGTCGGCGTGCCATTCTCACTTCCGTCTGCCGCAGATTAGAGCCTGCGGTGCCTTGAACGCTGCTTCACGGGCAGCACGGCAATAACAACAAGAATTCCCGTCAAAGAGGCTTCATTATGCGTAAACCAGAACTCGCCGCCGTCATCGCCGAAAAGGCCGATCTGACCAAGGAAAAGGCCAATCAGGTGCTCAATGCCATTCTCGACAGCATCACCGGTGCGCTGGACAAAGACACCGTGACCCTCGTCGGCTTCGGCACTTTTGAAAAACGGCATCGCGGCGCCCGTACCGGCAAGAATCCTCAGACCGGTGAGCCAGTGAAGATCAAGGCCAGCAATACTGTGGCCTTCAAGCCTGGCAAAAACCTGCGTGACAGCGTCAATGTGCCCGCCAAGCCGGCCAAGAAAGCCAAATGACCGACGCTTGACTTGCAGCCTCTGCTCAAACGGGCGCCTCAGTGCGCCCGTTGTGCTTTCGGAAAGCATCGTGCTGCGAATGTGCGTAAATAGTTCAGGAAACGGATAAACTGTGCGCTTCGGTCATTTTATATTCGAGGCGCGTTGATGAAGTTCCGCTTTCTTCTCTGGGCCATGGGGTTGTTGATGGCCAAGGCCAGCCGTAACAACCCGGCATTTCAGCAGCAACTCAAGGACAAGGACCTGGTGTTCCAGATGCAGACGCTCGATGGCAAGGTTGCCCGGCACTTCATCGTCAGTGGCGAACGCATCAGCAGCAAAGGTGGCGCTCATCCGCAGCCAGCCTTTGCCATTGCCTTCAAGGACGCTGCCTATGGCTTCGCCACGATGCAGGCGAGCAACAAGCAGTTGGCGTTCATGCAGGGCATTCAGGACAAGAGCATCCAGATCAAGGGCAATCCGGCGCTGGTGATGTGGTTCCAGGGTTTGATGAAATACCTGAAACCGAAGAAGAAAAAAGGCTGAACAGCTGGGGCTGCTGTGCAGCCCCAACGTTTTCAGTGCGGTGCGTTGAACTGCGACGCCAGTTCGCGCAGCAAACTCTCGGCCTCGAGCACCTTGTTCACGACGTCCTCAGCTTTCTCCCGGGTAATGCCCAGGCGCTCCAGCAATTCGTCGGGGATTGCCTCCTGCGGCCCCGAGCCGATGCCGCGGCAGCGCAGCAGGCGGGTCGCCAGGCACACCAGGTTGGGGTACGCCGAGTATTCGCCGTCATAGGCAGGATCATGCTGGAAGCGCAGCGCAGTCGACAGCTCTTCGGGCATGTCCCACAGCTTCATTAGCCAGGCGCCGATCTGCTCGCGGCTGATACCCAGCAGGTGCTGCTCCACATAGGTGTGGCACAGGTGCGGGTTGACCTCCAGATGGCGGCAGATCAGCGAGAAGTGCGGCGGGAACACATGCGCCAGCAGCAGATAGCCGAAGTTGTGCAACAGCCCGGCCAGGTAAGTCAGGCCGGCTTCGGGGCGTTCGGCCCGCGGCATGGCCCGGGTCAGGCCTTCGATGATCGCCGCGGTGTAGATCGACTGCTGCCAGTAAGGCGTCGCCTGTTGCGGGTGGTCCTTGGGCAGGCTCAACGTCTTGCCCAATGCCAGGCCCAGGGCCAGGTTGATCACCAGATCGAAGCCTAAGACGCGGACGATGGCATCTTCCACCGAGCGGATCTTGCCTGGGGAGGCGTAATAGGGCGAGGCTGCCCAGCTGACCACCTGTGCGGCCAGGGCCGGGTCGGTTTCGACCACGCCGGTGATGTCGTCGATGCTGGCATTGGGGTCGACCCGCAGCTTGATGATTTTCTGCGCCGTATCGGCCAGCGGCGGTATCTCGATGGTTTCTTCCAGGCGCTTCTGGATGCGGCGGGCGGTGAATGCCTGCACTGCTAGGGTAATCTCCCTGGAGTCATCATCCGGGCGGTCGAGATTGGGGCGTATTTCCCTGACGGGTTGGCCGAAAGTGCCAGCGCTGGCCTTTTGCATCATGTGCTTGAAGTCGTCACGCTGGATTTCCAGCAACAGACCGGCTTCACCGGACTGGATCAGCAGGCGTTCGGCATCGAGCAACTTGCCTTCATAGAGGCAGGGCGAACTGGTCAGCGCCGGAATCGCAGGCAAGGCCTTCAGATGGTGCTTGTCGAGCATCTGTTTCAGGCGTTGTACCGGCACGGCTTTGAGCTTGCGGCCCGTCAGCTCTTCCAGACGATTGAGGTCCAGCAGCTTGCTCTGCGGGAACAGCACCATCAATGCGCCGATCTCGTCATCCAGCAGGATCGCCTGTACCCGTGAAGCAGCCGGCAGTTGCGTATGCTCTGGCACCTCGCGATAGGCAACGCCCAGTTTTTCGAGCAACAGCCGGATAACAGACGGTGCGTGTGGGGTTGCGGTGTCCAGGGCAGCTTCAGTCATGGTCCGTATCCACTGATTCTTTTAAACGCGAAGTATAACCAGTCTGGTCGCAAAGCTGGATCCATTCTGGTACTGGCGTCACACTTGGCCATATTGCTGGCCGTGGCGCAGCCAACGGTCGAGCAGCGGGCTGACGTGCTCGGGCCAGCGTGCAATGAGGGCCTGTGCGGCGTCGCGCACAGCTGGTAACAGGTCGGCATCGCGCATCAGGTCGGCGACCTTGAATTGTAACAGGCCGGTCTGACGCGTCCCGAGCATCTCGCCGGGGCCGCGCAGCTCCAGGTCCTTTTCAGCGATGATGAAACCGTCGTTGGTTTCGCGCATGATCCCCAGGCGTTCGCGGCCGATCTGCGACAGGGGCGGGTGATACAGCAGCACGCAGTGGCTCACCGCACTGCCCCTGCCAACCCGGCCGCGCAACTGGTGCAGTTGGGCAAGGCCCAGGCGTTCGGGGTTCTCGATGATCATCAGGCTGGCGTTGGGCACGTCCACACCCACCTCGATCACCGTGGTTGCGACCAGCAGTTGCAGGCCGCCTTGCTTGAATTCGGCCATCACTGCGGCCTTTTCCGCAGGCTTCATGCGCCCGTGGATCAGGCCCACGCGCAGTTCACCCAAGGCGCTGCCCAGTTCTTCGTAGGTGCTCTCGGCTGCCTGGCAGGTGAGCTCTTCGGACTCTTCGATCAGGGTGCAGACCCAATAGGCCTGGCGCCCTTCGGCGCAAGCGGCGCGCACCCGCTCCACCACTTCGAAACGCCGGCTGTCGGCGACCAGCACGGTGTTCACCGGCGTGCGCCCTGGCGGCAGTTCGTCGAGCACCGAGGTGTCGAGGTCGGCATAGGCGCTCATCGCCAGCGTGCGCGGGATCGGCGTGGCGGTCATGATCAGCTGGTGCGGGCACAGTTCGCCTGCAACACCCTTCTTGCGCAGGGCCAGACGTTGTTGCACACCAAAACGGTGCTGTTCGTCGATGATCGCCAGGGCCAGGTGCTTGAATTGCACTTCTTCCTGGAACAACGCGTGGGTACCCACCACCATCGGCGCACCGTTGGCGATCTGTTCCAGGGCGCTGGCGCGGGCCTTGCCCTTGAGCTTGCCGGCCAGCCAGGCGACTTCCAGGCCCAGCGGCTCCAGCCAGCGCTTGAAGGTGATGTAGTGCTGCTCGGCGAGAATCTCGGTGGGCGCCATCAGCGCCACCTGGTAGCCGGCCTCCAGTGCCTGCAGCGCCGCCAGTGCGGCAACCACGGTCTTGCCGGCGCCGACATCGCCCTGTACCAGGCGCATCATCGGCTCGGCCTGGCTCAGGTCATAGGCGATTTCATCGGCTACCCGCTGCTGTGCGCCGGTCGGCTTGAAGCCCAGGTTGGCCAGGTACTGCACCTGCAGGCGCTTGGCCTTGGGCAGAACCGGAGCGCGCAAGCTGCGCAGGCTTTCACGCAGGCGCTGTTGCGACAGCTGGTGGGTGAGCAGCTCTTCGAAGGCAAGGCGGTGCTGGGCCCAGTGCTGGCCTTCGGCGAGCTCATCAAGGTCGGCATCGGCCGGCGGGTTGTGCAGGTAGCGGATGGCATCGTCCAGCGGTGCCAGGTGGTAGTCCCGGGCCAGTTCGTCCGGCAACCAGTCCGGCAGGCTGCGTGGGCCAAGCATGCCCAGGCTCTGCTGGCAGAGCAGGCGCAGGCGCTGCTGGGTGAGGCCTTCGGTGGACGGGTAGATCGGCGTCAGGGTCTGCTCGACCGGCGGTGGCGGCTCGTCGCCATTGAGTGCACGGTACTCCGGGTGGTAGATCTCCAGGCCCGAGGCGCCGGGGCGGGCCTCGCCATAGCAGCGCAGGTGGGTACCGCGCTTGAGGCCTTCCTTCTGCGCATTGCTGAAGTGATAGAAGCGCAGGCTGAGCACGCCGCTGCCATCACCCAGGCGCACGACAAGGCTGCGGCGTTTGCCCATGGTCACATCGGCGCCACTGACCACCCCTTCGATCACGGCGTCCTGGCCGGGGCGCAGGGCGCCGATAGGCACCACCCGGGTGCGGTCCTGGTAACGCAGCGGCAGGTGAAACAACACGTCCTGCAGGTTTTCCAGGCCCACCTTGGCGAGCTTCTGCGCCATGGCTTCGCCTACGCCCTTGAGCGCGGTGACAGAGACCTTCGACAGCTCAGTCATGACTCAGGCCGGTTGTTCCACAGCGGGCTTGGCTACCGAGCAGAGGCGAATCGAGTCGGCAAGGATCTCGATGGCCTTGGGCCGCGGGAAGCTGGCGCGCCAGGCGATGGCTACGGTGCGAAACGGTGCCGGTGCGGTAAGCGGCCGCACCTCGATGACCCCTGGTGCGTAGTGGTGGCTGTGCACCGCCGAAAGCGGCAGGATCGACACGCCCAGGCCCGAAGCGACCATGTGGCGTATGGTTTCCAGCGAGCTGGACTCCACCGTGGTGTGCTTGGCGCTTTCGCCGCCTTTGTTCAGCGTCGGGCAGGCTTCCAGAACCTGGTCGCGGAAGCAGTGGCCCTCGCCGAGCAGCAGCAGGCTCTTGTCGTTGAGCATGGCGGTGTCGATGGTCTTTTTCGCCGTCCAGGGGTGGTCGGCGGGCATCAGGGCACAGAATGGCTCATCGTACAGCGGCAGGGTCAGCACGTCGGCTTCGTTGAACGGCAGGGCGATGATCACTGCGTCGAGTTCACCATTGCGCAGTTTTTCGCGCAGCACATGGGTGAAGTTCTCTTCGATGTACAGCGGCATCTGCGGTGCCACGCGGTGCAGCTGCGGGATCAGGTGCGGGAAGAGGTAAGGGCCGACGGTGTAGATAGCACCGACCTTGAGCGGGGCGGTGAGCTGGTTCTTGCCGGCCTGGGCCAGTTCGCGGATGCCCTGCGCCTGCTCCAGTACCTTCTGTGCCTGGGCGACGATGCTTTCACCGACTGGCGTCAGGCGCACCGCGCTCTTGCTGCGCTCGAAGATCAGCACGCCAAGCTCGTCCTCAAGCTTTTTGACACCGACGGACAGGGTGGGCTGGCTGACATGGCAACGCTCGGCGGCGTGGCCGAAGTGCTGCTCCTGGGCGAGAGTGACGATGTAGCGTAATTCTGTGAGGGTCATAACGTGCGTCCATGAAGTTGCGAGCCCAGCATAGCGGCTGCAATCGATAGACGCACGTTATCAGACTTGCCGATTTGTGACAGAAACAAAAGTATCAGCGACGGTCCAGCGAGTAGACGAACGGTGCCACTACTTCGATCGTGCCATTGTTCAGCAATTCGGCAGGCGGCTTGGGTACCTTGCCGGCCCGGCGGATCATTTCCAGGGTTGCCCGGTCCAGCGCCGCGCTGCCCGAACCACCGGCCATGGAGTACGAGACCACCTTGCCTTCGGCGTCGACCACGAAGCGCAGGCGGTTGATGCCCTGAAGGCCCCGGCGGCGTGCGTCTTCCGGGTAGCGCTTGTACTTCGCCAGGTGGCGCAGCAGGTCGCTCTGCCACGTAGGCAACGCTTTGCTGTTCGCGGCAATGCTGGGTGCCGGTGCCGCCGACTTCTGCGGTGGCGTGTTGGTTGGCGGCGTGTCCACGACCTGTTCTTTGGTCGGTGGCTCATCCTTTGGCGGCTCAGGCTTTTTCTCAGGCTTCGGCGGTTGAGGCTTGGGTTTGGGCTTGGGCGGCTTGGCGATGGCGATCTTTGGTTTGGGCGCTTCGGCCACTTTGGGCAGCGGCGGCTCTTCGACCGGTGCCGGTGGCTGTGGAGCGGCCTTCGGTGGTGGTGGCGGTGCGGGCTCGGGCAGCGGTGCCAGTTCGACCATCATGGCTGCCGGGGGCAGCTCGACGGCCTGGGGCACCGACCAGTTGAGCGTGAGCAGCACAGCGACGGCATGGACACCCAGCACAAGTGCCAGGCTGCCGCTGTAACGCGCCATATTGTGCCGCGTCTTCGTCATTTCTTGGCTGCCGTCTCGAGACCTACCAGACCGACTTTGAGGTAGCCGGCCGCGCGCATGTTGTTCATCACTTCCATCAGGTCACCGTAATCCACGCCTTTGTCGGCCTGGAAGAAGATGGTGGTTTCCTTGTCGCCCTTGGTCTTGGCATCGAGCATCGGGCCAAGCTGGTCGGCGGCAGGCACCTGATCGTCACCGACATACAGCTTCTGGTCGGCCTTGACGCTGACGAACACCGGCTTCTCCGGCCTCGGTGCCGGCTTGGCGGTCGAGGCAGGCAGGTCGACCTTGATGTCGACCGTGGCCAGGGGCGCGGCCACCATGAAGATGATCAGCAGTACCAGCATCACGTCGATGAACGGCGTGACGTTGATTTCGTGGTTTTCGGCGAGGTCGTCGCCACCTTCGTTCAGATGCAGGCCCATGGCTTACCCCACTTTCACCATGTGCGGGGCGACGCGCTCGCCACCCTGGTGGTCCAGGTCGCGGCTGACCAGCAGCAGGACCTGCGCCGAAGCGTCGGAAACCTGGGCTTTGTAGCCGGCGATGGAGCGGGCGAAGACGTTGTAGATAACTACGGCCGGGATCGCTGCGACCAGGCCCAGGGCGGTGGCCAGCAGGGCTTCGGCGATACCCGGGGCAACGACGGCCAGGTTGGTGGTCTGGGTTTTGGCGATGCCGATGAAGCTGTTCATGATGCCCCACACGGTACCGAACAGGCCGACGAACGGCGCGGTGGAACCGATGGTGGCGAGCACGCCGGTGCCGCTGCTCATGTTGCGGCCGCTGGCATGCACCAGGCGCTCCAGGCGGAAGCTCACGCGTTCCTTGATGCCTTCTTTTTCACGGGCGTTGGCCGACAGGCGCATTTCTTCCAGGGCGTCGTGGACCAGCGTGTGGGCCAGGGTGCCTTCCTTGTTGGAGACCTCGCTGGCTTCCTTGAGGCTGGCAGACTTCTTCAGCTGTGCAATTTCGCCGCGCAGGCGACGCTTGGCGCCCATCAGTTCGAAGCCCTTGGCGATCCAGATGGTCCAGGTGATGATCGAGGCAATGGCCAGGCCGATCATGACCGCTTTCACCACCACGTCGGCGTTCTTGTACATACCCCATGGGGACAGGTCATGGGCCATGCCCAGCGAAGTGTTCTCGACCACGGCTTCGGTGCCTGGGGCCGCTGCCGCTGGCGCATCGACCGGCGTAGCGGCCTGAGCGTCGCCAGCAGGTGCCTGGCTTTCGGTGGCTGGGGTGGCCGGTGCGCTTGCAGCTGCTGGGGCGCTGACGTTGGTATTGGGCTCATCGGCCATAGCCGCTGGGGCCAGCACCAGGCTGAACATCAGCGCGGCAATGGCGCGCCAGGCGCGTGACGGGGTTGGCGAAGCGGAAGTGTGAGTACGTGTCATGCTGGCCGGACCTGATGAAGAAAAAAGTGTGCGTTCTCCAAGGCCTCGAGATAGGCCGAGAACAGATAGGGGTGCCATTATTGCAAGTAATTCTTGTTAACAAAAGTAATCTCGTTGCTTTTTTCGCCCATGGTCTAGCCGCCTATCGTGTAATCCGGCTAGCCTGATCCTTTGGTCTAGGGAGTTAAGTGATGTCAGACCGTTCCGTATTGATCGTAGGTTGTGGTGATGTCGGCGGCCGGCTGGCCCGCCAATTGCTCGCCCGTGGCTGGCAGGTAAGCGGCCTGCGCCGTTCGGTCGAACACCTGCCACAGGGTGTTGTACCGATCGCTGCCGACCTGTCCGATTCGGGCATGCCTCAGGCTTGGCCGCAGCATTCCCCGGATTATCTGGTGTATTGCGTAGCCGCCAGCCAGCACGATGAGGCGGGTTATCAAAGCGCTTACGTTGAAGGCTTGCGTCACGTGCTGGGTTGGCTGGCCGAGCGTGGGCAGCGCCCGCGCCGCCTGCTGTTCGTGTCCAGCAGCAGTGTGTTTGCACAAAAGGATGGGGAGTGGATCGATGAGACCGCACCTACCGAGCCGCAAGGCTATTCGGGGCGTGTGATGCTGGAGGCTGAGCGGCTGGCCCTGGCTGGCGGCATGCCGGCAAGCATCGTGCGCCTGACGGGGATCTATGGCCCAGGGCGTGAGTGGCTCCTCAGCCAGGTGCGTCAGGGCTATCGGGTGGCGACCGAGCCGCCGCTGTATGGCAACCGTATCCATGCCGAGGATGCCGCAAGCCTGCTGGCGTTCCTGCTGCAGGCCGATGCCGATGGTGTGGCGTTGGACGATTGCTATATAGGCGTTGATGACGACCCTGCGCCACTGGCCGATGTGGTTGGCTGGTTGCGAGCTTACATGGGCGTTACCGAATGGTCCGATGAGCAGCGGGTGCGCCGCACCGGCAGCAAGCGCTGCAGCAATGCCCGGGTGCGGGCATTGGGTTGGGTGCCGGAGTATCCGAGTTACAAGGAAGGTTACGCGGCGATCCTTAAAGGCGAAGGCTGAAGCCTGCTGTGTTGCTGCTGGCCTAATCGCCGGCAAGCCGGCGATTAGGCCAGTGAAACCAGGCGCGACTTGGGTCAGTCTTTCTCCAGCACCCACTGGCGGGTACCGGCTGCCAGTTGCGGGATTTCATCGGGCTGTGCGCGGTTGAGCGCCTGGAAGATCTCCAGCTTGTCGCCATCGCGCTTGAAGATGAATGGCGCGCCACGTTGGTTGCGCTCAAGCCAAAGGCTGTCGTTGCTGCCCCCCATGCTTGCGCAATCGCCGGCCAGGCACAGGGCGTAGCGGTCAGGGCCGGGCAGGCCGGTGACGCCGCCGTTATCGGTGAACCGGACGACGCTACCTGTGCCCTGGCCTTCGACAATCTTCCAGTCCCCGCCGAGGTACGCCTGGTACAGTGCTTTCTCGAAGCTGCTGCCCAAGGGCACATTACCGAGCTGTTTGGCGCGGACGAAACTGCGTTCGGCACCTGTTGTGTCCGTGGCTTTCAGCTCGTCGCCATCCAGCGCCAGCTGTTCGGTCTGGCCGCCCGGGAAGTTGGCCTGCCATTGCTTGTCAGCGGCGCTCAATTGGCCGTCGGCGGCCTCGAAACCATTGCTGTAGCTGGCCTGCTGGCTGGCCACATCGAGTTTCCACTCGAAGATGGGGCCGTGTTCATTGAGGGCCTGGCGCAGGCTGCCACCTTTGACGGCGGCGTTGATGGCGTCCTGGTTGATCCAGGTGCCGTTGAAATCTTCGGGTTTGTGGCTGGCGCAGCCGCTCAGAAGCAGGGCTGCCAGCGCGAGGGGCAGTGCTTGACGCATGGTAGGTTAACCTTGAACTGAAAGGTGACGGGCAAGGCGCCCGTCACCAGCGGCATCAATCGATGACCAGGATGGCGTCCATTTCTACCTGGGCGCCTTTTGGCAGCGCGGCAACGCCAATGGCGGCACGGGCTGGATACGGCTGCTCGAAGTAGCGGCCCATCACTTCGTTGACCTTGGCGAAGTGGCTCAGGTCGGTGAGGAAGATGTTCAGCTTGACGATGTCCTTGAACGAACCGCCGGCGGCTTCGGCAACGGCCTTGAGGTTCTCGAAGACCTGTACGGTCTGGGCTTCGAAGCCCTCAACCAGTTCCATGGTGTTCGGGTCCAGCGGAATCTGGCCCGACATGTAAACGGTATTGCCGGCCTTGATCGCTTGCGAGTAGGTACCGATGGCGGCAGGGGCCTTGTCGCTGTTGATGACGGTCTTGCTCATGATGACTCCTTGCGGTTGGCGGACTACGCACGCATGCGGGTGATGCGGACCACGCCGGTCAGCGTACGCAGCTTCTTGATCACACGAGCCAGGTGCACGCGGTCGTGCACGCTGACCACCAGTTGGACAACGCTGATGCGGCCGTCGCGTTCGTCCATGCTGATCTTCTCGATGTTGCCGTCGGCGGCATTGACGCTGCTGGCCAGCAGGGCAATCAGGCCGCGCTGGTGTTCCAGCTCGACACGCAACTCGACATTGAATTCGCCGGTGATGTCCTTGGCCCAGGAAAGCTGTACGCACTTCTCCGGGTTATGGCGGATTTCACTGATGTTGCGGCAGTTCTCCAGGTGCACGACCATGCCCTTGCCTGCCGACAGGTGGCCGACGATCGGGTCGCCCGGGATGGGCGTGCAGCACTTGGCATAGCTCAATACCAGGCCTTCGGTGCCGCGGATCGCCAGAGGGCCTTCCGGTGCTGGGAGCTGTTCGCCTTCGGCTGACAGCAGGCGGCGGGCCACCACATAGGCCATGCGGTTGCCCAGGCCAATGTCTTCGAGCAGGTCTTCGATCAGTTCCAGGCGGTACTCGGCGAGAATCGCGTTGATACGCTCCTGAGGGATTTGCTCGAGGCTGCTGTCGAAACCGGTCAGCACCTTGTTCAGCAGGCGCTCGCCAAGGTTGATCGACTCGGAGCGTCGCTGCTGCTTGAGTGCGTGGCGGATGTGCGTTCGGGCCTTGCCGGTGACCACGAAGTTGAGCCAGGCCGGGTTGGGCCGCGCGCCCGGGGCGCTGACGATCTCGACCGTCGAACCGCTCTGCAGCGGCTCGGACAGCGGCGCCAGGCGCCGGTTGATGCGGCAGGCGATGCAGCTGTTGCCCACATCGGTATGCACCGCATAGGCGAAATCGACGGCGGTGGAGCCTTTGGGCAGCTCCATGATCCTGCCTTTGGGCGTGAAGACATAGACCTCGTCAGGGAACAGGTCGATCTTCACGCTCTCGATGAATTCCAGCGAGTTGCCGGCACGCTGCTGCAGTTCGAGGATGCCCTTGACCCACTGGCGCGCGCGCGCATGGTTGCCTTTGGGCTGCTCGTCGTCGTTGGACTTGTACAGCCAGTGTGCGGCGATGCCATTGTTGGCCATCTCTTCCATTTCGCGGGTGCGGATCTGGATTTCGATGGGCACGCCGTGCATGCCGAACAGCGTGGTGTGCAACGACTGATAGCCGTTGGCCTTGGGGATCGCAATGTAGTCCTTGAAGCGCCCGGGCAGCGGCTTGTACAGGTTGTGTACGGCGCCGAGCACGCGGTAGCAGGTGTCGACCTTGTCGACGATGATGCGGAAGGCGTACACGTCCATGATCTCGGTGAAGGCGCGGCGCTTGCCGCGCATCTTCTTGTAGATACCATAGAGGTGTTTCTGCCGGCCGCTGACCTCGCCTTGAATACCGTCGGCGGCCAGGCAGTTGGCCAGCGAGTGTTCGATCTTGGCGACGATCTCTTTACGGTTGCCGCGTGCGCTCTTGACCGCCCGGTGGATCAGCGACGAGCGCATCGGGTGCATGGCCTTGAAGCCGAGGTCTTCGAACTCTACGCGCACAGTGTGCATGCCCAGCCGGTTGGCGATGGGCGCGTAGATTTCCAGGGTTTCCTTGGCGATACGTCGGCGTTTTTCGCCAGACAGTACTTCCAGGGTACGCATGTTGTGCAGGCGGTCAGCCAGCTTGACCAGGATCACGCGGATATCGCGGGCCATGGCCATGGCCATCTTCTGGAAGTTTTCAGCCTGTGCTTCGGCCTTGGTCTCGAAGTTCATCTGGGTCAGTTTGCTGACCCCATCGACCAGCTCGGCAACCGTTTCGCCAAACTGCTGGCTGAGGGCTTCCTTGGCGATGCCGGTGTCTTCGATCACGTCGTGCAGCATGGCCGCCATCAGGCTCTGATGGTCCATGTGCATGTCGGCGAGGATGCTGGCCACGGCCAGCGGATGGGTCACATAGGGCTCGCCGCTGCGGCGGCGCTGCCCATCGTGTGCCTGTTCGGCGTAGAAATAGGCCCGGCGAACCAGGTTGACCTGTTCGGGGCCCAGGTAGGTCGACAGCCGTTCGGCTAAGGCTTCTATGCCCGGCATGGTTTCACCTCTTGCCGAGGAAGAGGGCCTTGCGCCGCGCGACGTCGACCAGGCATCGATCAGACAGCCTCGTTGGACTCGTCCTCGAACGCGGCGAAGACCGGATCCTCGGTGACGATCTCTTCAGCGGCAATGAATTCGTTGGTGACGATGCCTTCTGCGATTTCACGCAGGGCAACGACGGTCGGCTTGTCGTTTTCCCACGCTACGCGTGGCTCTTTGCCGCCGGTAGCCAGCTGACGGGCGCGCTTGGTCGAGAGCATGACCAGCTCAAAACGGTTATCCACGTGTTCCAGGCAGTCTTCAACAGTTACGCGGGCCATGGTCTTCCTCAGTAGCAAATGCGATGGGCGTGCAGCCCAATATGGGCAGGCGGACTCGATAGTTTAAAAAATCACCAGCCAATAGGGAAGCGCTGTTTTGCCGGATACCCCATCAGGCCTGCATCCCTCACCCTGTGGACGCGGGCTTGCCGGGGCGCCGAACCACCGCCAAAGGGCCGCGACAGACACCTTCATCTTGTATCTCACAACATCGCGCCGCGCAACCTTGGGGTCAGCTCTTCGAACAATGTCTGCACCGAGCGCAAGGCCCGGCAATCGGGCCGGGTCAGCAGCCACAGTTGGGTGTCGCAACCGGCCAGCGGTCCGCTCAGCGCCTCGACCCCAGGCAGTGCATGGACCATGTAGTCGGGCAGCGCCGCAACGCCCAGCCCCGTGCTTACCAGCTGTGCAATGGTCGACATGCTGCTGCACTGGTAGCGCGGGCTCAGCCCGGGGTACTGCTGATTGCGCCAGACCACGGTGGGGTGGTCCTGCATGGAGTCGTCCGGGGCTATCCATGGCACGCTGTTGTGGGACTCGTCCAGGCGCTCGCGCCATTGCGGCTGGCCACAGATCACATAGGACGTCGAACCCAGGCAACGGCCGACCAGGTGCTCGGGCGGGGTATTGGTCAGGCGCAGGGCGATGTCGGCATCGCGCCTGCTGAGGTTGGCGAAGGTGTTGGACGTGCCCATCTCCAGCGACAGAGCCGGGTAATTGGGCATGAACTCGGCCAGCGCCGGCAGCAGCAGGCTGTGCATTACCGCCTCAGTGCATGTCAGACGAACGGTGCCGCTCACCACCTGCTCGCCACTGGTCATGGCGATGCGCGCAGCATCCAGCGCCTGCTCGGCCCGTTCGGCCTGCTCGGCCAGGGCCTGGGCGGTGTCGGTCGGCAGGTAGCCCTTGCGGCTCTTGACGAACAGTGCGGTGCCCAGTGCCGACTCAAGCCGGCGAATCGAACGGAACACGGTCGAAACATCGACCTTGAGCAGTTCGGCGGCCTTGGCCAGTGAGCGCCCGCGCTCCAGGGCCAGGACCAGGGAGAGGTCGGCGTGGGTGATCTGATATTGCATTGGTGCACGCTCTACTTGCCGAAATGCCAATGTCTGTTGCGTTGAGGCCATTTTATAGTGGAACTGCCCCCGGGAATCAATGCGCCCGGTCGGGTAACCAATCCCCACGATGGGAAAGTTAAAAAAACAACAGCTGCAACCATCGTCGCCCGTGAGGCGCCAGCCGTATCCCCACATCGCCGCAGCACATCAAAGGATGTACACCATGACGTCGGTCACCCCGTGCGCCAGTTCTTCCAGCGAGATGAAAGACTTCCTCCAGGCCCATCCGGACACTCAGTACGTCGATCTGCTGATCTCCGACATGAATGGCGTGGTACGTGGCAAGCGCATCGAGCGGGCCAGCCTGCACAAGGTGTACGAAAAGGGGATCAACCTGCCGGCATCGCTGTTCGCCCTGGATATCAATGGCTCGACCGTGGAAAGCACCGGGCTTGGGCTGGACATCGGCGATGCCGACCGGATCTGCTACCCGATCCCCGGCACGCTCTGCAACGAACCCTGGCAGAAGCGCCCGACCGCCCAGTTGCTGATGACCATGCACGAGCTCGAGGGCGAGCCGTTCTTCGCCGACCCACGCGAAGTGCTGCGCCAGGTGGTGAGCAAGTTCGATGACCTGGGCCTGGACATCTGCGCCGCGTTCGAGCTGGAGTTCTACCTGATCGACCAGGACAACCTCAACGGTCGTCCGCAGCCGCCGCGCTCGCCCACTTCGGGCAAGCGTCCGCAGTCGACCCAGGTCTACCTCATCGACGACCTCGACGAATATGTCGACTGCCTGCAGGACATGCTGGAAGCGGCCAAGGAGCAGGGCCTGCCGGCCGATGCCATCGTCAAGGAAAGCGCGCCCGCGCAGTTCGAAGTCAACCTGCACCACGTTGCCGATCCGCTGAAGGCGTGCGACTACGCGATCCTGCTCAAGCGCCTGGTCAAGAACGTCGCCTACGACCATGAAATGGACACCACGTTCATGGCCAAGCCTTACCCAGGCCAGGCGGGCAACGGCCTGCACGTGCACATTTCGCTGCTCGACAAGAAGACCGGCAAGAACATCTTTGCCCATGAAGACCCACTGCAAAGCGATGCTCTGCGCCATGCCATTGGTGGCGTGCTGGAGACCATGCCGGCGTCGATGGCCTTCCTGTGCCCGAACGTCAACTCGTACCGTCGCTTTGGCGCCCAGTTCTACGTGCCGAATGCGCCGAGCTGGGGGTTGGACAACCGTACCGTAGCGGTTCGCGTGCCGACCGACAGCAGTGAAAACGTGCGCATCGAGCACCGTGTAGCGGGCGCCGACGCCAACCCTTACCTGATGCTCGCGGCAGTTCTCGCGGGGATCCACCATGGCTTGACCAGCAAGGTCGAGCCTGGCGCGCCGATTGAAGGCAACTCGTACGAACAGCTGGAGCAAAGCCTGCCGAACAACCTGCGCGACGCCTTGCGCGCGCTGGATGACAGTGAAGTCCTCAACCAATACATAAGCCCGGATTACATCGATATCTTCGTGGCCTGCAAGGAAAGTGAGCTGGCCGAGTTCGAAGTATCGATCTCCGACCTCGAGTACAACTGGTACCTGCACACGGTGTAAGCCCATGAGCGCAATTGCGGTCCCCTTGATCGGTGTCAGCGCCTGCCGTCAGCAGGTGGGGAAGAACTCGTCGCACACGGTGGGCGACAAGTATGTCGAGGCGGCCGGCTTTGCCGGGCTCCCGCTTATCCTGCCGGCCCGCGACGGGGGCAGTGACACGCAGGCGTTGCTGGCACGGCTCGATGGCATTCTTTTTACCGGCTCGCCTTCAAATGTCGAGCCGCATCATTACAATGGCGCCCCCAGCGCGGAAGGTACCCGGCACGATCTTGCACGTGACCGCCTGACCTTGCCGCTGTTGCAGGCGGCCATTGCCGCCGGCGTGCCGGTGTTCTGTATCTGTCGTGGTTTCCAGGAATTGAACGTGGCCCTAGGCGGCAGCTTGCACCAGCGCGTGCACGAGCTGCCGGGCTACCTGGACCACCGTGAACCTGAGGACGCACCCCTGGAGGTGCAATACGGCCCTCGTCATCCCGTCGGCATTGCGCCTGGCGGGGTATTCGAGCGCCTGGGCCTGGCTGCGCAGTTCGAGGTCAACTCGCTGCACAGTCAGGGCATCGACCGCCTGGCCCCGGGCCTGCGCGTCGAGGCAAGGGCCCCGGATGGCCTGATCGAAGCGGTGTCGATGCCTGACGCGCCTGGCTTTGTGCTTGGCGTGCAGTGGCACCCGGAATGGCGTTTTGCCGACAACCCGGTCTCCACACGCCTGTTCCAGGCGTTCCGTGAGGCCTGCATTGCCCATGCTGCACGGTAGGGTCGTTACCCGAAGGTCTTGGATGACTGATACCGATACGCAAGCTTTCAATGAGTGAAAGCGCCTTGTTCGCAGGGCCTGTGACAACAATTCCAATAGTTACGGCAAATACTCATGAGCGATTACACAGAAGCTGGCCGCCCACCCGATGTGGCCGATTCAGGCAGCACTCAGCGCAGCAAAGGTTTGGCCAAAGGCCGTCTTGGCCTGTTGGCCAGCGTGGTGCTGGGCATTTCGACTATCGCCCCGGTCTATACCCTGACCGGTGCCCTTGGCCCCACCGTGCGGGAGGTCGGCGAGCACCTTCCGGCCGTCTTCATCGTCGGCTTCCTGCCCATGCTGCTGGTCGCCCTGGGCTACCGTGAGCTGAACGCGGCGGAGCCGGACAGCGGTACTTCCTTTACCTGGTCGGCCCGCGCCTTCGGCCCGATGATCGGCTGGATCGGTGGCTGGGGGCTGGTCGTTGCCACCACCATCGTGTTGTCCAACCTGGCCGGGGTGGCCGTTGATTTTTTCTATCTGTTCCTGGCTCAGATCACCGGTAACCAGGCGTTGGCTGCCTTGGCGGATAACCTGCTGATCAACATCACCACCTGTTGCGTGTTCATCGCCATGGCGGTGTGGATCTGTTGTCGCGGCATGGCCACCACCATGACCGTGCAATATGGTTTGGTGGCCTTGCAACTGCTGGTGCTGATCGGCTTTGCCTTCGCCGCCTTCAGTGAGACCACCGCGCCAGCGCCGCTGGAGTTCGACCTGGCCTGGTTCAACCCCTTCGGCGTGGAGTCGTTCTCGGCCTTTGCCGCTGGCCTGTCGTTGTCGATCTTCATCTTTTGGGGGTGGGACGTGTGCCTGACCGTCAGTGAGGAATCGATCGGCAGCGACGAGGTGCCGGGCAAAGCGGCGACCTGGACCGTGCTGCTGATTCTTGGTCTGTACCTGCTCACCGCCATCGCCACCCTGCAATTCGCGGGGATCAGCGAGCAAGGGCTGGGACTGAACAACCCGCGTATCCAGGAGAACGTCTTTGCCCACCTGGCCGGGCCAGTCATGGGGCCGCTGGCGATCCTGATGTCCATCGCCGTGCTGGCCAGCACCGCCGCTTCGCTGCAGTCGACCTTCGTCTCTCCGGCGCGCACGCTGCTCGCCATGGGTTACTACGGTGCGGTGCCAGAGCGCTTTGCCAAGGTTTGCCCGCGTTCGCAGACGCCACGTTACGCAACCATCTGTGCCGGCGTTGCCGCAGGCCTGTTCTACGTGACCATGCGTACCCTCAGCGAAAACGTGCTGGCGGACACCATCACCGCCCTGGGCATGATGATCTGCTTCTACTATTCGCTGACCGCGTTTGCCTGCGTGTGGTATTTCCGCCAAAGCCTGTTCGACAGCCTGCGCCACTTCTGCATGCGCGGCCTGTGCCCCCTGTTGGGTGGTGTGATCCTGTCGGTGATCTTCGTGCGCACCGCCATCGACAGCGCGTCGCCGGATTTCGGCAGTGGCTCGCATGTGGCTGGCGTAGGATTGGTGTTCGTGATTGCGGCGATCATTTCGGCACTGGGGATAGTGCTGATGATGCTGTCGCGGATGCGCGCGCCGGCTTACTTCCTGGGGGCTACCCTGCGACAGCAGGCGACTCTGCAGCTGCAGGAATAATGCTGGGTGGGGCGCGTTGCGCCCCAACAACCCCCCAGGCAGGCGCGGCCTTGTGTCGCGAAAGGGCCGCAAAGCGGCCCCAACTGTCTCTATCTTCAGCCGATCAACTGCTTGAGCAATGCCCCGTGCCGTTCCTGCTGCTTGCTCAACAGCAAACGGTTCGAGCGGAACACGGCCTTCAACTCCTCCAGCGCCACATCGAAGTCATCGTTGATGATGACGTACTCGTACTCGTCGTAGTGCTGCATCTCGCTGACGGCCTCTTTCATGCGGCCGGCAATGATCTCATCGCTGTCCTGCCCACGCCCGTCCAGACGCTGGCGCAGCGCCTCCAGGTTGGGTGGCAGGATGAAGATCGAACGGGCTTCGGGCATCAGCTCGCGCACCTGACGGGCGCCTTGCCAGTCGATTTCCAGAATCAGGTCATCGCCCCGGTCCAGCACTTGCTGCAGCGTGCTACGCGAGGTGCCGTAGAAGTTGCCGAACACTTCGGCGTGTTCAAGGAAGTCGTTCTTGTCGATCAGCGCCTTGAATTCGTCATGGCTGACGAAGTGGTAGTTGACGCCGTGCTCCTCGCCCGGGCGTTTGCCGCGCGTGGTGTGCGAGACAGAAACGCTGACGCGTTTGTCGTCCTTGATCAGGGCGTTGACCAGGCTGGTCTTGCCGGCACCTGACGGGGCCGAGACGATATATAGGGTGCCGCTGCTGTGGTTCATGGTAGGGGTGGCCTTACTCGATGTTCTGTACTTGTTCACGCATCTGTTCGATCAGTACCTTCAGGTTGACCGCCGCTTGCGTGCTACGCGGGTCGAAGGCCTTGGAGCCCAGGGTATTGGCCTCGCGGTTGAGCTCCTGCATGAGGAAGTCCAGGCGCCGGCCAGCGGCACCCCCGGACTTGAGCACCCGGCGTACTTCATTGACGTGGGTGCTGAGGCGGTCCAGCTCCTCGGCAACGTCACTTTTTTGTGCCAGCAGCACCATCTCCTGCTCAAGCCGTTGTGGGTCGAGCTCGGCCTTGAGGTCGCCGAAGCGGTCGATGATCTTCTGCCGTTGTGCGGCCAGCATCTGCGGTACCAGGGCACGCAGGGTGGTGACCTCGGTGGCCATGCTGTCCAGCCGCTCGTTGATCAGGCGTGCCAGCTCCTGGCCTTCGCGCAGGCGCCCGGCCTTCAATTCGGCCAGAGCCTCGTCGAACAGTGCCACGGCTTCGGCATTGAGCGCCTGCGGGTCGCTGGCGTCGGCCACCAGCACGCCTGGCCAGGACAACACTTCCAGCGGGTTGAGCGGCGCCGGCTGCTTGATCAGGCCGGCCACTTCTTCGGCGGCGGCAACCAGTTGTGCGGCACGCTCGCGGTCGACCTTCAGTGGTTTGCCGTTGCTGTCTTCGTGCAGGCGCAAGGTGCATTCGACCTTGCCGCGCGACAGGCCTTGGCGCAGACCCTCACGCACCGCGCCTTCCAGGTCGCGCAGGGCGTCGGGCAGGCGCAGGTGAGGTTCAAGGTAGCGGTGGTTGACCGAGCGCAGTTCCCAGACCAGGGTGCCTTGGCTGCCTGCGCGCTCGACACGAGCAAAAGCGGTCATGCTGTGCACCATGGGGAGTACCTCGCGTAGATGATGTGAACGGGAAAGCCTTTCGGCTGCAAGGCGCAGGATTGTAGCGCAGTGCGCCCTTGGCGCCCAATCCGCCCATGTTACAGAGCCCTCATCGGCCGGTGGGAAAAGGCGACAGGCTGTGCGCGGCCCGACAATAAGCATGTCCTCACCGGGCTACGGGCTTTATAATGCCGGGCAGATTCAAAGTCCCAGTACAGGTATCCCAGATGAAACGTCCAAGTGGTCGCGCCGCCGATCAGCTCCGCTCGATCCGCATCACCCGCAACTACACCAAGCACGCCGAAGGGTCGGTACTGGTCGAGTTCGGTGACACCAAGGTCATCTGCACGGTCAGCGTTGAAAACGGCGTACCGCGCTTCCTCAAAGGCCAGGGCCAAGGCTGGCTGACCGCCGAGTACGGCATGCTGCCGCGCTCCACCGGTGAGCGTAACCAGCGCGAAGCCAGCCGTGGCAAGCAGGGTGGTCGCACCCTGGAAATCCAGCGCCTGATCGGCCGCTCGCTGCGCGCCGCGCTGGACATGAGCAAGCTGGGTGACATCACCCTGTACGTCGACTGCGATGTGATCCAGGCCGATGGCGGCACCCGCACCGCGTCGATCACCGGCGCCATGGTCGCCTTGGTCGATGCCCTGGCAGTGATCAAGAAACGGGGTGGCCTGAAGGGCGGCAATCCGCTCAAGCACATGATCGCCGCCGTATCGGTGGGCATGTACCAGGGCGAAGCCGTACTCGACCTGGACTATCTGGAAGACTCCGCTGCCGAGACCGACCTGAACGTGGTCATGACCAGTGCCGGTGGTTTCATCGAAGTGCAGGGCACTGCAGAGGGTGCGCCGTTCCAGCCCGAAGACTTCAACGCCATGCTGGCGCTGGCGCAGAAGGGCATGAACGAGATCTTCGAACTGCAGCAGGTCGCTCTGGCCGACTGATTGATCCTGCAGATATGAAAAAGCCGACTTCAATGTCGGCTTTTTCATATCTGAACAGTGCTCAGATGGTCAACGTCCAGTCATAGTCGACGATCAGCGGCGCATGCTGCGAGAAGCGCGGCTGACGCGGCAGGCGGGCATTGCGCACGAAGCGGCGCAGGCCCGGGGTGAGGATCTGGTAGTCGAACCGGTAGCCCAGGTTGAGCATCTCGGCCTGCTCGTTGTCCGGCCACCAGCTGTACTGGTCACCTTCACGGCTGACTTCGCGCAGGGCATCCACATAGCCCATGTCGCCAGTGATCGCATCCATCCAGGCACGCTCAGGCGGCAGGAAGCCTGGCGACTGCTGGCTGTCACGCCAGTTCTTGATGTCGAGCTTCTGCTGCGCCACGTAGAACGAGCCGCAATAGATGTACTCACGACGCTTGCGCCGCTGCTTGTCCAGGTACTTGGCGAAGTCGTCCATCAACTTGAACTTCTGGTTCAAGTCGTCGTCGCCGTTCATGCCCGAAGGCAATAGCAGGCTGGCAATACTGACTTTGTCGAAATCTGCTTGCAGATAACGCCCGTAGCGGTCGGCTGTCTCGAAGCCCAGGCCGGTGATGACTGCCTTGGGCTGCATGCGCGAATACAGTGCCACGCCACCTTGGGCGGGTACCTCCGCGTCGCAGGCATAAAGGAAATAGCCATCGAGCTGGAAAGCTGGGTCGTCGAGTTCAAAGGCCGAGGCGCGGGTATCCTGAAGGCAGATGACGTCGGCATTCTGGGCTTGCAACCAGCTGAGCAATCCACGCTCGGCTGCAGCCTGAATGCCATTTACGTTCACACTGATGATCCGCATAAATGGCCCCAAAAATCTCGTGCGTGTATGATACCCGAGCTCAACCCATTTAGCTAAATCCGTGGTGTCCGGGACTTTCCATGCAGCCGTATCAGCGCGACTTCATCCGTTTTGCCATCGATCGCGGCGTTCTGCGCTTCGGTGAATTCACCCTGAAATCGGGGCGTACCAGCCCGTATTTCTTCAATGCCGGCCTGTTCAACACGGGTTCTGCCCTGGCTCAGCTGGGGCGTTGCTACGCGGCGGCCATCGTCGACAGCAAGATCCCGTTCGACGTACTGTTCGGCCCGGCCTACAAGGGTATCCCGCTGGCTGCGGCCACCGCCGTGGCCCTGGCCGAGCAACATCAGCTGGACGTGCCGTGGTGCTTCAACCGCAAGGAAGCCAAGGATCACGGCGAAGGCGGCAGCCTGGTCGGCGCGCCACTGGCCGGTGACGTCCTGATCATCGATGACGTGATCACCGCTGGCACTGCCATCCGCGAGGTCATGCAGATCATCAACGCCCAGCAGGCCAAGGCCGCTGGCGTGCTGATCGCGCTCAACCGCGAAGAGCGCGGCAATGGCGAACTGTCGGCGATCCAGGAAGTGGAGCGTGACTTCGGTATCCCGGTAGTCAGCATCGTTTCGCTGACCCAGGTGCTGGAGTTCCTGGCCGATGATTCGCAGCTCAAGCAGCATCTGCCGGCGGTCGAGGCCTATCGGGCGCAGTACGGGATCTGATTGCGGCTCGGTGTCTAGTCCTGAAATAGGTTTACACCAGCTCAGGTAGGCCGACAGGCCTCAAACGCCCGATGCACCGCATCGGGCGTTTTGTTTTTCAGGGCCATATGAGGCCGTTCTGTGTTGTAAATCTGCACTGCCTCGTCAACCATCTGTCTCGCTTGCTCCAGATCTTCAGGGCTACTCAACAGAAGTTCCATCTTGAGGATTCCATTGACTCGCTCGGCCAGCGCGTTCTGGTAACAGTCATACCCATCAGTCATGGAGCACTGAACGCCGTGCCGTTGATGCAGTGACTGGTATAGCGCTGAGCAATATTGGATTCCTCGATCCGAATGGTGGACTAATGGCTGGCGACGACCTCGCTTTCGTAAAGCCTGCCTGAAGGCTTGCGCTACTGACTCGGCGTGCAGGCTTTCATGGACGTGGTGGCCAACAATTTTCCTGGAGTACGCATCCGTTACCAGGCTCAGGTACAGCGGCCCGTTACGTGCGGGCAGGTAAGTGATGTCGGCAACCCAGACGTGCTCCGGCCTTGTCGGAACGACCTGGCTTGGGCCGGGCTTGAGTAAGTTGGGATGGCGGTAGAAGCGATGAAAGCTCTGTGTTGTCTTGTGGTAGGCCCGCTTAGGCAGCACTAGCAAACGACGCTCTCCCAAGACCTGGAACAGCCTATCTCGGCCGACCTGGAATCGTCTGTCAGGTTGGCAATGCAGCAGATAGTGCAGCTTGCGCGTGCCCAGACGAGGTTGGCGCATCCGGACTTGCCGTACAAACTCAACCACCTGGTCTGCCTGGCGTTCTTTGTCATCGGCAGCTCGATTACGTTTGTAGTAAGCCTGTCGACTGATGCCTAGAAACTGACAAGCCCTGGCAATGCTCAGTCCTGCGACTTGACCTTGCGAGAGGACTTGCCGGATCGCTTTTTTACGATCGAGACACCATAGTCATTTTTCAGAACATCAACGACAGTTTCAAAGAACTGGGCCTTCTGGCTCATCAGCTCAAGCTGCTGCTCAAGCTCTTTGATCCGCTGCTCTGGAGTGAGCGTTTTGGGGTCAGACATCGCGCAGCTCCTCTCGTCGCGGATCGAGGCCCCCTGGCTCCAATCCTGCCGACCGTGCTTACGCAACCATACCAGAACCGTCGACCGCCCCTGGATGCCGTACCGCACCTGGGCCTGCTTGTAGGTCAGTTCGCCTTTTTCAATCTGATCAACCACCGCCAATTTAAAAGACAGCGAGTAATCACGCTGTGTGCGCTTTACACCTTGTTCCATCTGACTCTCCGGAAATTCGGGATGGGAGGTGTAAACCTTATTCAGGACGGGACACGGTAATGAAAAAGGCGACCTTCGGGTCGCCTTTTTTATCTGTTGCCTTTTACGGCCCTATCGTCGGCAAGCCGGCGATAGGGCCAGTGCAGGCGATCAGCGTGGCTTGCGGTTGCTGATCAAGGTGCCCACGCCGCTGTCGGTGAAGATCTCCAGCAGCACCGCATTCGGCACGCGGCCATCGATGATGTGCGAGCTGTTCACGCCACCCTGGACCGCTTCCAGCGCGCACTTGATCTTCGGCAGCATGCCGCCGTAGATGGTGCCGTCGGCGATCAGTTCGTTCACCTGCTCGGTGGTCAGGCCGGTCAGGACCTGGCCTTGCTTGTCCATCAGGCCGGCAATGTTGGTCAGCAGCATCAGCTTCTCGGCTTTCAGTGCTTCGGCCACCTTGCCGGCCACCAGGTCGGCGTTGATGTTGTACGACTCACCGTTGGCACCCACGCCGATTGGCGCGATCACCGGGATGAAGTCGCCTTTGACCAGCATGTTCAGCAGGTCGGTGTTGACGCTGACCACTTCGCCGACGTGGCCGATGTCGATGATTTCCGGCTGGGTCATCTCTGGCGTCTGGCGGCTCACGGTGAGCTTCTTGGCGCGGATCAGCTCCGCGTCCTTGCCGGTCAGGCCGATGGCGCTGCCGCCGTGGCGGTTGATCAGGTTGACGATGTCCTTGTTGACCTGGCCACCCAGCACCATTTCAACCACGTCCATGGTCGCCGCGTCGGTGACACGCATGCCGTCGATGAAGTGGCTTTCGATCGACAGGCGCTTGAGCAGGTCGCCGATCTGAGGGCCACCACCGTGCACGACCACCGGGTTGATGCCCACGGCCTTCATCAGCACGATGTCACGGGCAAACCCGGTCTTGAGCTCCTCGCTCTCCATCGCGTTGCCGCCGTACTTGATCACCAGGGTCTTGCCGACAAAACGGCGAATGTAAGGCAGTGCTTCGGACAAAACCTCGGCTACATGGGAAGCGGCATCGCGATCGAGGGTCATGCAGGGCTCCTGTAAGGAACAGATAGTCGGTCAGAACGGCAGTTGCAGCTCAGGGGCAACCCGCAGCAACTGGGCGCGGAAAACATCCTTGATACGTTGCAACTCGGCGTCGCTTTCGGCCTCGAAGCGCAGCACCAGCACCGGCGTGGTGTTGGAGGCGCGAACCAGGCCCCAACCCTGGGCATAGTCGACCCGCACACCGTCGATGGTGGTCAGGCTGGCTTGGCCCCAGTCGGCGTCGCGTTGCAGTGCATCAATGATGCTGAATTTACCCTCGTCGGTCACATCAATATTGATTTCCGGCGTGGAAATGTCGTTCGGGAATGCGGCAAACAGGCTTTCGGCGTCCTGGCCAGCCTTGCTGAGGATCTCCAGCAGGCGTGCGGCGCTGTAGATACCGTCGTCGAAACCGTACCAGCGCTCCTTGATGAAGATGTGCCCGCTCATCTCGCCGGCCAGCAGCGAACCTGTCTGCTTCATCTTCTTCTTGATCAACGAGTGACCAGTCTTCCACATCAAGGCGCGGCCGCCGTGTTGTTCGATCAGCGGTGTCAGGCGGCGGGTGCATTTGACGTCGAAGATGATCTCGGCCCCCGGGTTACGCGCCAGCACGTCCTGCGCGAACAGCATCAGCAGGCGGTCGGGGTAAACGATGCTGCCGGTGTTGGTCACCACACCGACGCGGTCACCGTCGCCGTCGAAGGCCAGGCCGATATCGGCACTGGTTTGCTTGACCTTGGCGATCAGGTCTTCAAGGTTTTCAGGCTTGCCCGGGTCCGGGTGGTGGTTGGGGAAGTTGCCATCCACCTCGCAGAACAGTGGGATGACTTCGCAGCCCAAGGCTTCGATCAGCTGCGGTGCGATAACGCCGGCAGCGCCGTTGCCGCAGTCCACCACCACCTTGAGCTTTTTCGCCAGCTTCACGTCAGCGACGATCTGCTTGAAGTAGCGCTCGAGGATCGCGACCTTTTTCACACTGCCTTCGCCACGGGTCAGGTCGTTGGTTTTCAGGCGAGTCAGCAGGGCCTGGATCTGTTCGTTGGCCAAGGTATCGCCAGCGATCACGATCTTGAAACCGTTGTAATCCGAAGGATTGTGGCTACCGGTGAGCATCACGCCGGACTTGCCGGCCAGGACATTGGCAGCGAAATACAGCGCCGGGGTCGGCACCAGACCGACGTCGCTGACCTGGCAACCGGCATCGGCCAGGCCTTTGATCAGTTGCTCGACCAGCATCGGGCCGGACAGGCGGCCGTCGCGGCCGACGGAAATCTGCGGCTCGCCTTGGGCGAGCGTCTGCGCGCCAATGGCGCGGCCGATCCAGTAGGCGGTTTCGGCGTGCAGGGTCTTGCCGACCACGCCGCGGATGTCATAGGCGCGGAAGATGCTGTCGGGCAGTGCGGGGACCAGGTGGGCCATGTCGTTCATCTCTGGAAGCTCCATTAGTCAAAGGCTTTCTGGGCAGGCGCAAACTGAACGCTTGGACGGTGGTTTCATCAGAGAGTTCGCCATCCATGGCCTGAACGGTCGCCGGTCGGCTCAGTGGCTGCCGGAATGGCCGAAGCCGCCGGTGCCGCGCTGGCTTTCATCGAAGGCCTCGACGACTTCAAAATGCGCTTGCACTACCGGTACCAGCACCAGCTGAGCGATGCGCTCGCCAACGGCGATGGTGAATGGCGTGTTGCCACGGTTCCAGCACGACACCATCAGCTCGCCCTGGTAATCCGAGTCGATCAGGCCGACCAGGTTGCCCAGCACGATGCCATGCTTATGGCCCAGACCCGAGCGCGGCAGGATCATCGCGGCCAGGCCCGGGTCGCCGATGTAGATCGACAGGCCGGTAGGAATCAGCAGGGTCTGGCCCGGCTCCAGGACGGTGTCCTCTTTGAGCAGGGCGCGCAGGTCCAGGCCGGCGGAGCCAGGGGTGGCGTATTGCGGCAGCGGAAATTCACTGCCCAGGCGTGGGTCGAGGATCTTGGCTTGAAGAGCGTGCATGTAACTTATTGAACCTGGTTGAGCCGTTCGGCGATGAAGGCGACCAGTTGCCGGGCAATCTTGCCTTTGCTGGTCTGCGCGAAGAGGGTTTGATGCTGCTGGCGGTCGATCACGGTCAGGGCATTTTCCTCGCTGTTGAAGCCGATGCTGGGGTTGGCCACATCATTGGCGACGATCAGGTCGAGGTTCTTGTCCTTGAGCTTGCGCGTGGCGTAATCGAGCAAATGTTCGGTCTCGGCGGCGAAGCCGACGCTGAACGGGCGGTCGGTGCGGCCAGCGATGGTGGCAAGGATATCGGGATTGCGCACCATCTGCAGCAGCATGCCGTCGGCGGTCGTAGGATCTTTCTTGAGCTTCTGTGTGGCAACGACCTCCGGGCGGTAGTCCGCGACCGCTGCCGAGGCGATGAACAGGTCGCACGGCATGGCCGCCTCGCAGGCTACGAGCATGTCCCGCGCGCTGACCACGTCGATCCGGTTGACCCGGTCAGGGGTCTGCAGGTGCACAGGGCCGGTGACGAGGGTCACCCGGGCACCCGCTTCTGCGGCCGCCTCGGCCAGCGCGAAGCCCATCTTGCCGGAGCTATGATTGGTGATGTAACGCACCGGGTCGATGTTTTCCTGGGTTGGCCCGGCGGTGATCAGCACATGTTTGCCGGTGAGCGCCTGGCGCTTGAAGCTCTCGGCGGCGCACCAGGCCAGGTCGGTGGCTTCGAGCATGCGGCCTAGGCCCACGTCGCCGCAGGCCTGGCTGCCGGAAGCCGGCCCGAACACCTGGATGCCACGGGTCTTGAGCAGGTCGAGGTTGGCCTGGGTCGCCGGGTCGCGCCACATGGCCTGGTTCATGGCCGGGGCCACTGCCACGGTGGCGTCGGTGGCCAGTACCAGGGTAGTCAGCAAGTCGTCGGCCATGCCTTGGGCCATGCGGGCCATGAGGTCGGCGGTGGCGGGGGCGATCAGCACCAGGTCGGCCCATTTGGCCAGTTCGATGTGGCCCATGGCCGCTTCGGCGGCAGGGTCGAGCAGATCCATGTGTACCGGGTGGCCGGACAGCGCCTGCAGGGTCAGCGGGGTGATGAATTCAGCACCACCACGGGTCATGACGACGCGCACTTGCGCGCCGTGCTCCAGGAGTCGGCGAATCAGCTCGGCGCTCTTGTAGGCGGCAATGCCGCCCCCGACGCCGAGAACGATGCGCTTGCGATACAGCCGCTGCATAGGCTTGCCTTTTTCCAGAGAGAGCGGGCAGCGACGAACAGGATTGCCTGCGGCAGAACGTCGCATGTACGAGGCGAAATAGATTAACACAGGGCCTAAACGTGTCGCAGCAGGGCGCAAAGGAGATGCAATGAAGATAAGCGAGTGGCCAGCCGAGGAGCGGCCCAGGGAAAAGTTGATGCAGCGAGGGGTGGGCAGCCTTTCGGATGCCGAATTGCTGGCCGTGTTTCTCGGCTCTGGCGTGCGGGGCCACAACGTCGTGGAGCTGGCGCGGGGGTTGCTCGTCAAGTTCGGCGGCTTGCGCCAGTTGCTTGAAGCTGACAGGGACGCATTCGTGGGGGCGCTCGGGCTTGGGCCGGTGCGGTATGGCCAATTGCAGGCGCTGCTGGAGATCGGGCGGCGCAACCTTGCCACATCGATCGAGCGCGACTGCGCTCTGGAGAGCCCTTTTGCGGTGCGCAGATACCTGAAAGCCATGCTGCGTCATGAGCCTAGCGAAGTTTTTGGCTGCCTGTTTCTGGATAGCAAACACCGGCCGTTGGCTTTCGAAATCCTGTTCAGAGGGACGATCGACCGGGCCAGCATCTACCCGCGGGAAGTGGTGCGCCGTGCGTTGATGCACAACGCTGCGGCGTTGATCCTTTGCCACAACCATCCTTCGGGCAACAGTGAGCCGAGCCAGGACGACGTGCACATGACGCTTGCATTGAAGCAGGGGTTGGCGCTGATCGATGTGCGGGTGCTCGATCACATCATCGTGGGTGATGGGGAGCCGCTGTCGATGGTGGAGCAGGGGTGGATTGTCGCTTAGTGGCTGCCTGTTTGCAGGCTCGACCAATCTCCGGCAAGCCGGCATTTGGTCGAGCCTGCAAAGCCAGGGTTCAGCGCTTCACCGAAACCTTGCTGAAATCCAGCCGCCCGAACGGGCTTGCCTGGTAACCCTCGACGCCCTCGCGCAACAGCGCTGCCGCCGTCGGGTGCGCCAGCGGTACCCACAGCGCCTGCTGCTGGATCAGCGTCTGCGCCTGCTGGTACAACCGGCTGCGTACGCTCTGGTCGTTGGTGGTACGCCCTGCACTGATCAACTGGTCCAGCCGGCTGTCGCAGAACCGCGCGAAGTTGGTCCCCGACTTTACCGCCGCACAGGAAAACTGCGGGCTGAGGAAGTTGTCCGGGTCGCCGTTGTCGCCGGCCCAGCCCATGAACAGCAGGTCATGCTCGCCAGCCTTGGCCCGACGGATCAGCTCACCCCATTCGATCACGCGGATTTCGGCCTTGATGCCGATCTTGGCCAGGTCTGCCTGGAGCATCTGCGCGCCCAGGCTTGGGTTGGGGTTGAGCAGGCTGCCCGACGGGCGGGTCCAGATCGTGGTGCTGAACCCTTCTGCGTAACCGGCCTTGCTCAGCAGCGCCTTGGCTCGTTTGAGATCCAGCGGGTAGCCGGGCAGGTCCTTGGCATAGCTCCAGGTGTTGGGCGGGTAGGGGCCGTTGGCGGCGGTGGCGGTGCCTTCGAAAACGGCCTTGAGGTAGGCCTGCTTGTCGAAGGCCAGGTTGATCGCCTGGCGCACTTCGGGTTTGTCCAGCGGCGGGTGCTCGCTGTTGATGGCAACGAAAGCGGTCATGAAGGCCGGCGTCGTGGCGACCTTGAGGTTACCGTCCTTGCCTGCTTCGGCAACGTCCAGGGGCTTGGGTGACAGGGCCACCTGGCATTCACCACGCTTGAGCTTCTGCAGGCGTACGTTGGCATCGGTAGTGATGGCGAAGATCAGCGGATCGACCGCAGGCTTGCCATCAAAGTAGTCCGGGTTGGCGCGGTAGCGCACCACGGCGTCCTTCTGGTAGCGCTGGAAGACGAACGGGCCGGTGCCGATCGGCTGGCTATTGAGCTTCTCCGGGGTGCCTGTCTTGAGCAGTTTGTCGGCGTACTCGGCGGAGTAGATCGAAGCAAAGCCCATGCTCAAGGTGGCCAGGAAGGTCGCATCGGGGTGGGTCAGGGTGAAGCGTACGCTGTTCGGCTCCGGCGCCTCTATCGACTTGATCAGGCTGCCCAGTTGCAGTGATTGGGCGTGCGGGTAGCCACCCGGTGCGGTCTTGTGCCAGGCGTGGGCGGGGTAGAGCATGCGCTGGAAGCTGAATAGCACATCGTCGGCATCGAGGGCGCGGGTTGGCTTGAAATAAGGCGTGGAGTGGAATTTGACCCCTTCACGCAGCTTGAAGTCGTACACCAGGCCGTCAGCCGACACTGTCCAGCTTTGCGCCAGGCTGGGGACGACCTTGCCTTGGCCTGCGTCGAACTCGACCAGGCGGTTCATCAGTACGTCGGCCGAGGCGTTGGTGGTGGTCAGCGAGTTGTACTGGACTACGTCGAAGCCCTCGGGGCTGGCTTCGCTGCAGACGCTCAGTGGCGCGGCCTGGGCGATGCCGGCAGCAAGCAGGGAGGTGAGCATTAAGGAAAGGGCGGCGGCACGCATCGTGACTCCTTGGCTGTCAGTGGCCCATCTGCCAGTGCAGTCTGGAAACGTCCTACCCTAGTGTGCGCATCAGGAAATGACCACCCTCTTTTTCTACCGGCTGGCGACGAGTGGTCGACAGTTCGCCGGGCTAGCCGCTATGCTGCTCGCGCACGATTTGTCTCCGACAGATGCTCATCAGCAGTTGTTGCAATGCAGTCTTTCTGGTATAAAGCAGCGCTCTTTTCTAGGGGCTCGGCCTGTCGCATCAGCGGATCCGGTCGGTAAGACCTCCAGAATCACGGCGCCTGGCGCCAAAGACTGAGAGATTAAGCGGCCAACCCATGCCGGGTTGGGCATGTGGTTTTAGAGGGCTGAGTCATGTCGAGAGTCTGTCAAGTTACTGGTAAGGGTCCAGTAACCGGGAACAACATTTCCCACGCAAACAACAAAACCCGTCGTCGTTTCCTGCCGAACCTGCAGCACCACCGTTTCTGGGTTGAATCCGAGAACCGTTTCGTGCGTCTGCGCGTATCTGCCAAAGGCATGCGCGTCATTGACAAGCGTGGTATCGACGTAGTGCTGGCCGAGCTGCGTGCTCGCGGCGAAAAGTTCTAAGGAGAACGTCATGCGTGAATTGATCCGTCTGGTTTCGAGTGCTGGCACTGGCCACTTCTACACCACCGACAAGAACAAGCGCACCACCCCGGACAAAATCGAGATCAAGAAATACGATCCCGTTGTTCGCAAGCACGTGGTGTACAAGGAAGCCAAGATCAAGTAATTGATCGGCGACCTGAAAAAACCCGCATCCGAAAGGACGCGGGTTTTTTTTTACGTGGATGCCAACAAGAAAGGGGCTCCGTCTGGAGCCCCTTTCTTGTAGCGATCAGCAGTGGGTATCAGCTGATGTGCAGGCCGTCGATGGTGCCGGCGGTATCGACGCTGATCATCACCCTGTCGGAGCGTATGTCCTTGGTGGTGATGTCACGTGGGCCTGCGGCGCTCATCAGGCCAGTGAGTTCGACGATGTAGGGCTTGACGCTTTCTACATACTGCGAGCCAATCACGTGACGAGCGGCGCCGAGGATGTCGGTAGTCATGATGATTCTCCTTGGATTGTCCTGAATTGGACGCTGCAAGGATCACGCTCTTGGCTTGCCGGGCTGTGGTAATTAATCACCACGCCGGCGTCGCACTCATTTCTGCTCGAACATCACATAAATCTTGCGGCACGGCTCCAGCACTTCCCAGGTGCCCTTGAAGCCGGCCGGGATGACAAACCGATCACCGGCACGCAGGGTCTTGGCGCCGCCATCCGGGTCGCGCAGTACCGAAACGCCCTGCACGATCTCGCAGTATTCATGCTCGGTGTAGTTCACTGTCCACTGCCCGACCTCACCTTCCCAGACACCTGCGGCGAATTGTCCGCACGGGGTGGAATAATGGTTGTAGACAGCCTGGTCCGGCTCGCCCTTGAGGATTTTTTCTGCCGCGGGACGGTAGCGTTCAGCCTCGGTGAGGACTTGGGCGAAGTCGATGATGCTGGCGATGTTCATGGTGCAGCTCCTATTTTTGTTTAATAAAATGCACATCAGTAGGCTTTTAGGCCTTATGTGTCAAATATATTGATAGTTTGCACTGGCTGGTTTAGGGTATCGCTTGCCAGTGTGCGCTTGTCGCCCGGCCAGAATTCTGACAACGCCTGTGAGTCCTCAGTGCGGCGTTGCACCTAAACAAGAGGAGGAGTTTCGTATGACCACCCTGACTCGTGCAGACTGGGAGCAACGTGCCCAGCAACTGAAGATCGAAGGACGTGCCTTCATCAACGGCGAATACACCGACGCCGCATCCGGTGAAACCTTCGACTGCCTGAGCCCGGTCGACGGACGCTTCCTGGCCAAGGTTGCCAGCTGCGACCTGGCCGATGCCAATCGCGCTGTGGAAAACGCCCGCGCAACGTTCGATTCCGGCGTCTGGTCGCAGCTGGCCCCGGCCAAGCGCAAGGCCAAGCTGATCCGCTTCGCCGACCTGCTGCGCAAGAACGTCGAAGAGCTGGCGCTGCTGGAAACCCTGGACATGGGCAAGCCGATCGGCGACTCCTCCAGCATCGACGTGCCGGGCGCGGCCAATGCCATCCACTGGACCGCCGAAGCCATCGACAAGGTCTACGACGAAGTCGCGCCGACCCCTAGTGATCAGCTGGGTCTGGTTACCCGCGAAGCAGTTGGCGTGGTCGGTGCCATCGTACCGTGGAACTTCCCGCTGCTGATGGCCTGCTGGAAGATCGCACCAGCCCTGGCCACCGGTAACTCGCTGGTACTCAAGCCATCCGAGAAGTCGCCGCTGACCGCCATCCGCATCGCCCAGCTGGCCATCGAAGCCGGTATCCCGGCCGGTGTGCTGAACGTGCTGCCAGGCTACGGCCACACCGTCGGCAAGGCCCTGGCCCTGCACATGGACGTAGACACCCTGGTGTTCACCGGCTCGACCAAGATCGCCAAGCAGTTGATGGTGTATGCGGGCGAGTCGAACATGAAGCGTATCTGGCTGGAAGCCGGTGGCAAGAGCCCGAACATCGTCTTTGCCGACGCTCCGGACCTGCAAGCCGCCGCCGAAGCTGCTGCCAGCGCCATCGCTTTCAACCAGGGCGAAGTTTGCACCGCAGGTTCGCGCCTGCTGGTCGAGCGTTCGATCAAGGACAAGTTCCTGCCCATGGTGGTCGAAGCGCTCAAGGGCTGGAAGCCAGGTAACCCGCTCGATCCGCAGACCACCGTCGGTGCGCTGGTCGACACCCAGCAGATGAATACCGTGCTGTCGTACATCGACGCCGGCCACAAGGATGGCGCCAAGTTGCTGGCCGGTGGCAAGCGCACCCTGGAAGAGACTGGCGGCACCTACGTCGAGCCGACCATCTTCGACGGCGTGACCAACGCCATGAAGATCGCCCAGGAAGAAATCTTCGGCCCCGTGCTGTCGGTCATCGCCTTCGATACTGCCGAAGAAGCCATCGCCATTGCCAACGACACGCCGTATGGCCTGGCCGCTGGCATCTGGACCTCGGATATTTCCAAGGCCCACAAGACTGCCCGTGCCGTGCGCGCCGGCAGCGTCTGGGTCAACCAGTACGATGGCGGCGACATGACCGCGCCGTTCGGTGGTTTCAAGCAGTCGGGCAACGGCCGTGACAAGTCGCTGCATGCGCTGGAGAAGTACACCGAGCTGAAAGCGACCTGGATCAAGCTGTAAATCCAGAGGGGCTGCACTGCAGCCCCAACAACAGCCGGGCCGGTTCACACCGTCCCGGCTGTGTCGTTTCTGCCATTCAAGAATTCTGCCTGGGAGGCTGCTATGCGCTGGGGAACCTACTTTGCCGTGCTGGCATCGGTGCTGAGCGTCGGGCTCGCGCTCGGCGTGAGCATGCCGCTGGTGTCCCTGCGCCTGGAGGCCTGGGGCTACGGCAGCTTCGCCATCGGCGTGATGGCTGCGATGCCCGCGCTGGGCGTGCTGATTGGTGCCAGCCTGGCCAGCCGCCTGGCCGGCTGGGTCGGCGTGCCTTCGGCTATGCGCCTGTGCCTGTGGGGCGGGGCATTGTCGATTGGCCTGCTGGCGGTGCTGCCCAGCTACCCGCTGTGGCTGGCGCTGCGCTTGCTGATCGGCATGTCGTTGACCGTGGTGTTCATCCTTGGTGAGAGCTGGATCAACCAGTTGGTGGTCGAGCAGTGGCGTGGGCGCCTGGTGGCGCTGTATGGCAGCAGCTATGCCTTGAGCCAACTGGCAGGGCCGCTGGTGCTGGGCTTTCTCGGCTCCGACGATGACTTTGGCTTCTGGGCTGCGACCGGCCTGCTGCTGCTATCGCCCTTGCTGCTGTTGGGTCGTGGCGGCGCGCCGAGTACCGAGGCCTGCAGCGTAACCTTCAGCGACCTGTTCGCCTTCTGTCGCCGGCTGCCGGTGATCGCCTGGGCCATCGCGCTGTTCGCTGCCTTCGAGGCGATGATCCTCACCCTGTTGCCGGTGTATTGCCTGCAGCAGGGCTTCACCACCGAGCTGGCGCTGTTCATGGTCAGTACCGTGGTGGTTGGCGACGCGGTGCTGCAGTTGCCGATTGGCGCCTTGGCCGACCACATGTCGCGGCGCGCACTGTTCACCGGTTGTGCCGTGACCTTGCTGTGTTCCAGCCTGGCGATTCCGTTGCTTGTACACACGCCGGCGATCTGGCCATTGTGGGTGCTGTTCGGGGCCAGTGCCGGTGGCCTGTTCACGTTGTCGCTGATACTGATCGGCGAGCGTTATCGGGATGATGCACTTGTGCGGGCCAATGCCCATGTGGCGCAGCTGTGGGGTATCGGCTGCCTGCTGGGGCCGTTGCTGGCCGGTGCGGGTAGCCAGTGGCTCAGTGGCCATGCCTTGCCGCTGCTGATGGCAGTTGGGGCGGCCGGGTTGGTGGTGTTGACCCGGCGGCGCGGTGCCTTCGAGCCTGCTGCCGCCTGAGGCCCTGCACTACAGCATTTTCTCCAGCCCGACGGCCTTGCTGATCCACGCATTGAACCGCCGCCAGAGCCCGCCGGGCTCTGCCGTCAGGGTGTGCAGTTGGCCGTTGTCCTCGGTCACCCAGGCCAGCTTGTCATTCTCTAGCCTGACCTGATAACTCAGCGCAGGCGCCATGCCCTGAACGGCCAGCTCGCGGGTGTATTCGGCCAGCTCCGGGCTGTCCACCAGCACCCCGACCTCGGTATTCCACAACACCGAACGCGGGTCGAAATTGAACGAGCCGATGAAAGTCTTGCGTCGGTCGAACACGATCGCCTTGCTGTGCAGGCTGGAATCCGAACCGCCGTGGAAATTCAGGCGCCCGGCACTGGGGTCACCCGGCTGGCGGCGCAACTCGAACAGCTGCACGCCGTGTTCGAGCAGCGCCCGGCGGTAGGGCGCATACCCGCCATGCACGGCCGGTACATCGGTGGCTTCCAGCGAGTTGGTCAACAGCTTGACCGACGTTCCGGCGTCGGCACGGCCGGTCAGGTACAGCAGCCCGGGCTCGCCAGGGACGAAATAGGCCGAAACCAGGATCAACTCGTGGTGCACGTTTGCCAGGTCAGGGGCCAACTGCTGGCTCATCAGCAGGTGCGGGTCTGGCTCATCGTCTGCCAGCACCTTGCTCGGTGCATCCCACAAGGCCTGGCTGTGGGCCCAGATCAGCTCATTGCGCCAAACATCCAGCCGAGGCTCCGACTGATAGGCCATCAGGCGGTCATACAGCGCCTTGCGCTGCACCCGCGCCTCGGCCAGCGACACCTCCAGGCGGTGGCGGCTGGCGCGCAGGTCGGCGGCATCCGGCAGTTGCCAGAGGAAGTCAGTCACGGGCCGGCTCAGGGCACTGTTCCAGTACTGGTCGAAGCTGTGCCCGAGCTGTTCGGCCACCGGGCCCACGCCGAGCATGTCGATGTCAGTGAAATTCAGGTTGGGCTCAGCATCGAAATACTCATCGCCCAGGTTGCGCCCGCCGACGATGGCCATGCTGTTGTCCACCAGGAACAGCTTGTTGTGCATGCGCCGGTGCTGGCGCGACAGGTTGAACAGGCGGCCCACCGCGCGCGTCACCCCCGTGCTGCGGCCCAGATGCAGTGGGTTGAATACGCGGATCTGGATGTTCGGATGGGCGTCGAGGGTGCCCATGATGGTGTCCAGGCCGTCGCTGGTGGTGTCGTCCAGCAGGATGCGCACGCGTACGCCTCGGTCGGCGGCGCGCAGCAGTTCATGGACCAGGGCCCGGGTGCTCAGGCCGTCGTGGACGATGTAGTACTGCAAGTCGATGCTGGCCTGCGCGTTGCGGATCAGCTCGGCGCGGGCACGGAAGGCCTCGTTGCTGTTGGGCAGCAGACGGAAACCGGACCGTCCTTCATAGGGTGCGGCCTGGCGCAGCACAGAGCGGCCGAAGGCTGAATCTTTGGCCGGCAGTGCCTGGCTGGTCTCGCGGGGTGTACCGACGCTGGCGCAGCCTGCAAGGCCTAGCAGCACCAGCAGCAGGGGCAGAGCTCGCTGGAGTCTCAAGTGTGGATCGTCCTGTGCGGCAAAGGCTTGAGAGGTTGGACCGTATAGGGCGGCGCAAAGTTACCCGTCGGTGTTACTTTGATCCAGTAGACGAAGGGCGGTTTCTCCCACTTTGCGCACCGCGTCCTCGATCTGCGGTGTTGGCCGCGCGGCGAAATTCATCCGCAGGCAGTGGCGGAACTTGCCTGAGGCGGAAAAGATGCTGCCCACGGCAACCTGCACGCCCTGTTCCAGTAAAGCGCGGTTCAGCCGCAGCGTGTCGAAATGTTCTGGCAGCTCCACCCACAGCATGAAGCCACCCTGAGGCCGGCTGACGCGCGTGCCAGGCGGGAAGTAACGGTTTACCCAGTCGCTCATCAGGTCGCGGCCGCGCTGGTACTGGCTGCGCATGCGCCGCACATGGGGGTGGTAGTGGCCGCTGGCGATGAAATCGGCAATCGCCAACTGCGGCTGGGTGGCGGTGCTGCCGGTGCTGATGTACTTCATGTGCAGCACCCGCTCCAGATAGCGCCCTGGCGCCACCCAGCCAATGCGCAGGCCCGGGGCTAGCGTCTTGGAAAACGAACTGCACAGCAGCACGCGACCGTCGTCGTCGAACGACTTGAGGGTGCGCGGGCGGGGGTAGGTGTAGGCCAGGTCGCCATACACATCGTCTTCGAGGATGGCGACGTCATAGCGCTGGGCCAGGTTCAGCAGCGCCTTCTTGCGTGCCTCGGGCATGATGTAGCCAAGCGGGTTATTACAGCTTGGCGTGATCTGGATGAGCTTGATCGGCCACTGCTCAAGCGCCAGTTCCAGGGCTTCCAGGCTGATGCCGGTGATCGGGTCGGTGGGGATCTCCAGCGCCTTCATGCCCAGGCCTTTGAGTGTTTGCATGGCGCCGTGAAAGCTCGGCGAATCGACCGCGACAATGTCGCCCGGCTCGCACACCGCGCGGATGCTGCATGACAACGCTTCGTGGCAGCCGGTCGTCACCACCAGGTCCGCCGGGCCCAGGCGGCAGCCAGAGTCCAGCACCAGGCGGGCAACCTGCTCACGCAAAGCGAGGTTGCCATGGATGTTGTCGTAATACAGCCCCGGCATGTCCTGGCGCCGGCTGAGCTGGGCGAGGCTGCGCAACAAGGGCTTGAGGCTCGGGCTGTCGATGTCGGGCATGCCGCGGCCGAGCTGTATGACGTCTTGACGAGGTGTGCTGCGCACCAGCTCCAATACCTGTTCCCACTGCGAAATGTCCACGGGTCGCTGGGCAGGGCGGCTGACGGCGGGCAGTGCGGCGAGGTGGCGATGGTCGTTGACGAAGTAGCCGGACTTGGGGCGTGGCGACACCATGCCGTTGTCTTCCAGCAGGCGGTAGGCCTGCTGCACCGTACTCAGGCTGACCCCATGTTCCACGCTCAGGGCGCGCACCGATGGCAGGCGCTGGCCGGGGCGGTACAGGCCTTGCTCGATACGGGTGCCGAGCAGCTCGGCGAGGTTCAGGTAGAGCGTCACGGCATACTCCTGTGCTCGATTGCAAGCACGACCAGTACAGTTGCGTAGAAAATACAGCATTCAGCCGCAGATCCGCCAATTCTGTATGGGAATAATAAGCCTGTATTGAATCTGTATTGCCGGTGCTGGCAGCGCGCATGCTTTCTCCACAGTAACCACTGAATGGGAGAACGCAGCGATGGGTGGCATGAGCGATGTGCGCTTGCAACTGTTGGCCAGGGAACTGGAAGCCGGGCAGCAGGCCAAGGTGTTCAACGCCCCGCAAGGGATGGGGCGTTGGGGCCTGATGCTGCATCGCTGGCACACCCGCAGGGCGTTGCTGCAGTTGACCGATGAGCAGTTGCGCGATGTTGGGCTGAGCTGGGAGCAGGCCTTGACCGAGGGGCGTAAACCCTTTTGGAAAGACTGATCAACATGACACTGCGCGGTCCATGCAGGACCGTTCAGGTCTCAAGTCAGCTCTTTGAGCCTGTGCCACAACATCCCCAACGCCAGCAGCGGCGAGCGCAGGTGTTTGCCGCCAGGGAAGGTGATGTGTGGCACCTTGGCGAACAGGTCGAAGCGCCCGCTTTGCTGGCCGCTGATGGCTTCACCCAGCAGGCGCGCTGCCAGGTGAGTGGCGTTGAGCCCATGGCCAGAGTAGGCCTGGGCGTAATAAACATTCGGCTGGCTGGCCAGGCGGCCGACCTGTGGCAGGCGGTTGGCGCCGATGCCGATCATCCCACCCCACTGGTAATCGATGCGCACATCGGCCAGTTGCGGGAACACCTTGAGCATCTTCGGCCGCATGTAGGCGGCAATGTCCTGTGGGTCGCGCCCGGAGTAATGGCAGGCACCGCCGAACAGCAGGCGGTGGTCGGCGGACAGGCGATAGTAGTCCAGCGCCACGCGCTGGTCGCACACCGCCATGTTCTGCGGCAGCAATTGGCGCGCGCGTTCCTCACCCAGCGGTTCGGTGGCGATGATGTAGCTGCCGGCTGGCAGCACTTTGCCGCCCAATTCGCGGTTGAGGCCGTTGTGATAGGCGTTGCAGCACAGCACCAGGGTTTTGGCGCGCACCCGGCCTTGGGCGGTGTGCACCTTCACTTCGGGGCCGTACTCGATGCGGCTGACCTCCGATTGCTCGTATAGCTGCACACCAAGGCGGCTGGCCACGGCCGCTTCGCCAAGCGCCAGGTTGAGCGGGTGCAGGTGCCCTGAGCCCATGTCGATCAGGCCGCCGACATAACGGTCGGAGCCGACCACGCTGTGGATATCGTCTTTATGCACCAGGCGCAGTTCGTGCCGGTAGCCCAGGCTGCGCAGTTCATCGGCGTCTTCGGCGAAGCCTTGCAGCTCGCCGGGCTTGTTGGCCAGGTCGCAGTAACCCCAGGTCAGGTCGCAGGCGATGGCGTGGCGCTCGACCCGCTCACGGACGATGTCCACGGCTTCCAGCCCCATCAGCTTCATGCTGCGTACGCCTTCTTCACCGATCACCGCAAGGAACTGCTCCAGGCCGTGGCCGACGCCCCGGATAAGCTGGCCGCCATTGCGCCCGCTGGCCCCCCAGCCGAGCTTGCGCGCTTCCAGCAGGATCACCGACAGGCCGCGTTCGGCCAGCTCGATGGCGGTGTTCAGGCCCGAATAGCCGCCGCCAACGATGCACACGTCGGCGCTGTGCTCGCCTTGCAGGAACGGGTGATCGGGGTGTGGCGCGCTGCTGGCGGCGTAGTAGGAGGCGGCGTGCTGCGCGCTGTGGATCATTGGCGGGTCCTGGGTATCGAGACAGAAGTGGGAGGATAAGCCGGGCTTTCGGGGTCGGGCAACCGGCCTCATTCGCGGCAAGCCGGCGATGAGGCCTATAATTCAGTCTCAATCTTCAATGTGTTCCTCGCCATGTCCTGCAACCGCCACAAGATCCAGTTCCTGCGCGAACTCATCCCTTCCTTCGAATGCGAGCCTGGTTGCCACGACTGTTGTGGCCCGGTTACCACGTCAGCCGAAGAGATGGCCCGCCTGCCGCGCAAGTCGCAGGCTGAGCAGGATGCGGCGCTGCAGCGCCTGGACTGTGTGCACCTGGGGCCCAATGGCTGCACCGTATACGAAGAAAGGCCGATGATCTGCCGCCTGTTCGGCACCACCCCGCGCATGGCCTGCCCACGCGGCCGTGGCCCGCAACAGATGATCGAGCCGCAAGCCGAGCAGCTCGTCCACCGGTTCATCGCCACCACCCGGCAGGTGCTGGTTTAGCGTCAGTCCGGGATCGGCAGGCAGAGGCTTTCCTTCACCTCCTCCATCACGATGTAGCTCTTGGACTCGCGCACGTGCGGCAGCTTGAGCAGGATGTCGCCCAGCAGCTTGCGGTACGAGGCCATCTCTGAAATGCGTGCCTTCACCAGGTAATCGAAATCGCCCGACACCAAGTGGCATTCCAGCACGTGTGGCAGCTTGAGTACCGCGCGGCGGAACTCCTCGAACGTGTCGCCCGACTTGTAGTCCAGGCTGATTTCCACGAACACCAGCAGGCTGCCCTTCAGGTGCTGAGGGTTGAGCCGGGCGTTGTAGCCCATGATGATGCCCTCACGCTCCAGGCGGCGCACGCGCTCGGTGCAAGGGGTGGTGGAAAGCCCAACTTTCTCGCCCAGTTCGGTGAAGGAAATGCGCCCGTCATTCTGCAGGATCCGCAGGATGTTGCGGTCGATCTTGTCCAGTTCACGCTTGCTCTGGTGCTGGGTTCTCATAGGGGATGCCCCTCCGTGAAAGGCGATTTTGCCGAGAATTCTCGCCAAATATAGGCTTTTATATAGTGAATTGCACTGGGCTGTAATTTTTATACTGCGCGCATCCATGCCATATCAACAAAAATGCGGTGCGCCGCGTGCGAGGGATCAACGATGCGAGTTCTGGTACTTGGTAGCGGTGTAATCGGAACCGCCAGTGCCTATTACCTGGCCCGGCAAGGTTTTGAAGTAACTGTGGTCGATCGCCAACCGGCGGTGGCGATGGAAACCAGCTTCGCCAACGCAGGCCAGATCTCGCCCGGCTACGCCTCGCCCTGGGCTGCTCCAGGCGTGCCGCTCAAAGCCATCAAGTGGCTGCTGGAGCGCCACGCGCCATTGGCCATCAAGCTGACCGGCGACGTTGACCAGTACCTGTGGATGGCACAGATGCTGCGCAACTGCACCGCCAGCCGCTATGCAGTGAACAAGGAGCGCATGGTGCGCCTGTCCGAGTACAGCCGCGATTGCCTCGACGAACTGCGCGCCGAAACCGGTATCGCTTACGAAAGCCGCACTTTGGGCACTACCCAGCTGTTCCGCACCCAGGCTCAGGTTGATGCTGCTGCCAAGGACATCGCTGTGCTCGAGCAGTCGGGCGTGCCCTATGAGCTGCTGGACCGTGATGGCATTGCCCGCGTCGAACCGGCCCTGGCTGGGGTCAAGGACATTCTTGCCGGCGCCCTGCGCCTGCCCAACGACCAGACCGGCGACTGCCAGCTGTTCACCACCAAGCTTGCAGAAATGGCCCTCAAGCTGGGTGTCGAATTCCGTTTTGGCCAGGACATCCAGCGCCTGGACTTCGCCGGTGACCGAATCAATGGCGTATGGGTCGACGGCAAGCTGGAAACCGCCGATCGCTACGTGCTGGCGCTGGGCAGCTACTCGCCGCAGATGCTCAAACCGCTGGGCATCAAGGCGCCGGTGTACCCGCTCAAGGGTTATTCGCTGACCGTGCCGATCACCAACGCCGACATGGCGCCGACCTCGACCATTCTCGATGAAACCTACAAGGTCGCCATCACCCGCTTCGACAACCGTATCCGTGTCGGTGGCATGGCTGAGATCGCCGGTTTTGACCTGTCGCTTAACCCGCGCCGGCGCGAAACACTGGAGATGATCGTCAACGACCTTTATCCTCGCGGCGGTGACCTGAGCCAGGCCAGTTTCTGGACCGGTCTGCGCCCGGCGACCCCGGATGGAACCCCGATTGTGGGTGGCACCGCATTCCGTAACCTGTTCCTCAACACCGGCCACGGTACCCTGGGTTGGACCATGGCCTGTGGTTCCGGGCGCCTGCTGGCTGACCTGATTGCGCGCAAAAAGCCGCAAATCAGCGCTGAAGGGCTGGATATTTCACGGTATGGCAAAACCCGGGAAGTCGCCAAGCAAGGCCATACGGCGCCAGTGCATCAGTAATCGGCCTGCTATACCGGCCTCATCGCTGGTACGGCGGCTCCTACACTGACCCTGTGGGAACCGGCTTGCCGGCGATGAATCCAACACTGTTTTCAACCTGAACCACCATAAGGCTGCCGCCATGCGTCCCGCCCGTGCCCTGATCGACCTCCAAGCCCTGCGCCACAACTACCGCCTTGCCCGTGAACTGACCGGCGCCAAGGCCCTCGCCGTGATCAAGGCCGACGCCTACGGCCACGGCGCCGTGCGTTGCGCCCTCGCGCTGGAAGCCGAAGCCGATGGCTTTGCCGTTGCGTGTATCGAAGAGGCGCTGGAGTTGCGTGCGGCGGGTATCAAGGCTCCGATGCTGCTGCTTGAAGGTTTCTTCGAAGCCAGCGAGCTTTCGCTGATCGCCGAGCATGACCTGTGGTGCGTGGTGCATTCGCTGTGGCAGCTGGAGGCCATCGAAAAGACGCCCGTGCACAAGCCATTGACCCTCTGGCTCAAGCTCGACAGCGGCATGCACCGTGTCGGCCTGCACCCCAAGGACTATCACGAGGCTTACCAGCGCCTGCTGGCCAGCGGCAAGGTTGCGCGCATCGTGCTGATGAGCCATTTCGCCCGTGCCGACGAACTGGATGCCGACGCCACTGCGCAACAGATTGCCGTGTTCGAGGCCGCCCGGCAGGGTTTGGCTGCCGAATGCAGCCTGCGCAACTCGCCCGGCGTGCTGGCCTGGCCGCATGCCCCCAGCGACTGGGTGCGCCCTGGCATCATGCTGTACGGCGCAACACCGTTCGAGGTGGCGCAAGCCCAGGCCGAGCGCCTGCAGCCGGTAATGACCCTGCAATCGCGGGTGATCAGCGTGCGAGAGTTGCCTGCTGGCGAGCCGGTGGGCTATGGCGCCAAGTTCATCAGCCAACGCCCCACCCGGGTGGGCGTGGTTGCCATGGGCTACGCCGATGGCTACCCCCGCCAGGCCCCGACCGGTACGCCGGTGATGGTCGCCGGCAAGCGTTGCCAGCTGATTGGCCGCGTTTCCATGGACATGCTGTGCATCGATCTGACCGACGTGCCCGAAGCGAACATCGGCAGCCCGGTCGAGCTGTGGGGCAAGCACGTGTTGGCCAGTGAAGTCGCCATGCACGCAGGGACCATCCCCTACCAGATCTTCTGCAACCTCAAACGCGTGCCGCTGGACTACTTCGGCGAATGACACGCTGAAGCGGACAGCCTGAGGGGCGGTGTGTTGTAAATACTGAACGGCATTGCCATGATATCGTTCACATTCACCCCGCCATCTCACCGTTTCAGGAGGCTCCAGCTTTGGACGTCGGCGAACGACTGCAAGCCATCCGCAAGCTCAAGGGCCTGTCCCAGCGTGAACTCGCCAAGCGTGCGGGCGTGACCAACAGCACCATCTCGATGATCGAGAAGAACAGTGTGAGCCCCTCGATCAGCTCGCTGCGCAAGGTGCTAAGCGGTATTCCCATGTCCATGGTCGAGTTTTTCTCCGTGGAACTGGAAGCTGAAAGCCACGCCCAGATTGTTTACAAGGCCCACGAACTGATCGACATTTCCGACGGTGCGGTGACCATGAAGCTGGTGGGCAAGTCGCATCCCAACCGTGCCATTGCTTTCCTGACCGAGGTCTACCCGCCGGGTGCCGACACCGGAGCCGAGATGCTCACCCACGATGGCGAAGAAACCGGCATCCTCCTTGAAGGCCGGCTGGAACTGGTGGTGGGCACCGAGACCTTCATCCTCGAAGAAGGTGACAGCTACTACTTCGAGAGCACCCGCCCGCACCGTTTTCGCAACCCTTTCAATGAGCCGGCGCGGCTGATCAGTGCTGCAACGCCGTCGAACTTTTGATCCAGCGCAGTGCATTGATTCGGCAATACCCCTTTCCTGAGTAGGGTCGTTTCACGGCTTCCGGGTTCCCGCTATACTTTTCAACGCTCGCATTACCGTGGCCGCGGGCGTGATTAGCCACCATGAGGGTGTTCGCGTGAACCAAATCAAGAAGATGCTGGCCGTACCAGCAGCCGTATTCGCCCTTTGGGCAATGAGCGCAACCGCTGCGACCAATGATGACATTGCCAAACGCCTTGAGCCGGTTGGCCAAGTGTGCGTCCAGGGCCAGGAATGCAAGGGCATGGAGGTGGCCGCTTCGGCTGGCGGTGGCGGTGCCAAGACACCGGATGAAATCATCGCCAAGCATTGCAACGCCTGCCATGGCAGCGGCCTGCTCGGCGCGCCGAAAATTGGCGACACCGCCGCCTGGAAAGAGCGCGCCGATCACCAGGGCGGCCTTGACGGCATCCTGGCCAAGGCCATCACCGGGATCAACGCCATGCCCCCCAAGGGCACCTGCGCCGATTGTTCGGATGAAGACCTCAAAGCGGCCATCCAGAAGATGTCCGGGCTTTGAGCCTGGGTTGAGTTGCCAATAGCCCGCCTTGCATGGCGGGCTTTGTCTTTGCGCAGGCAACGAACCCGCGCCGGTTCATGTCCAACCCCTGAACCCACGGAAGATTCAGGAGGCCACGATGCACCTATGCTCCATCGACCAGGCAGTCGAGCAGGTCTTGTCGCGCTTGCCCGCGCATATCCACATGGGCCTGCCGCTGGGTCTTGGCAAACCCAATGCCTTCGTCAATGCGTTGTACGCCCGGGTGCGTGACCTGCCAGAGCGCCGGCTGACGATCTACACGGCCTTGTCGCTTGGCCGCCCACCTTTGGGCGACGGCTTGCAACGGCGCTTGCTCGAGCCCTTCATCGAACGTGTGTTCGCCGATTACCAGGAGCTCACCTATCTCGCCGACCTGCGCAACGACCAGTTGCCGCCGAACATCCGCGTCGAGCAGTTCTTCATGCAGCCCGGCGGCCTGCTGCACAGTGATTGCGCGCAGCAAGACTACGTCAGCAGCAACTACAGCCATGCAGCCCGCGATATCAACGCCAAGGGCCTCAACCTGATTGCGCAACTGGTAGCCGCCACGCCGGAAAAGCCGGTGCACTTGAGCCTGGCCTGCAACCCCGACATCAGCCTCGACCTGCTGCCGATGATCGCCAAGCGCCGCGAGGCCGGTGAAACCATCCTCATGCTCGGGCAGGTGCATGCCGAGCTGCCCTACATGCCTGGTGATTCGGAGTTGGGCATGGAAGCGTTCGACCTGCTGATCGATCAGGTGGAGCAACGTCGGCTGTTCTCCACACCGAACATGCCGGTTACCACCCAGGACCATTGCATCGGCCTGCACGCCAGTACCCTGGTGCGCGATGGCGGCACCCTGCAGATCGGCATCGGCGCCATGGGTGATGCCGTGGCCGCTGCGCTGCTGGCGCGCCAAGGCGACAATTCTGGTTACCGGGCACTGATGGGTGAGCTGGATGTAGGGCCATGGCAAACCCTGATCGAGCGGGAAGGTGGGCTCGATGCTTTCGGCCAAGGCCTCTACGGTTGCAGTGAGATGTTCGTCAACGGCCTGCTGGCTCTCGCCGAAGCCGGGGTGGTGCGGCGCCCTGCTGACGAGCAAGGCGTGCTGGTACACGGCGGCTTCTTCCTCGGCCCGCAGGCGTTCTATCAACGCTTGCGGGAGATGCCGTTGGAGCAGCGCGCTCAGTTTGCCATGACGCGCATCAGCTTCATCAACGAGCTGTATGGCCAGGAAGAAACGAAGCGCCGCCAGCGGCGTGATGCCCGCTTCATAAACACAGTGTTCACCATGACCCTGCTCGGCGCGGGTGTAGCCGACCAGCTGGAGGATGGCCGCGTGCTCAGCGGCGTGGGCGGGCAATACAACTTCGTTGCACAGGGGCACGCGCTGGAGGGTGGACGATCCATCCTGTTGCTGCGCAGTTGGCGCGAGGCGGGAGGCGAGGTCAGCTCAAACCTGCTCTGGGCCTACGGCCATTGCACCATCCCCCGGCACTTGCGCGACATCGTCGTGACCGAGTACGGCATCGCCGACTTGCGTGGGCAGAGCGACAGCGAAGTGATCGCACGGCTGCTGGCGATCAGTGATTCGAGGTTCCAGGGCGAGCTGATCGAGCAGGCTAAGAAAGCCGGCAAGCTCGCAAAAGACTTTCAGCTGGATGCGCGGTTTACCGACAACACGCCTGAGCGACTTGAGCAAATCAGGGCACGGCATGCGCGGCTGTTCCCGGAGTATCCGTTGGGGACTGATTTCACGGCCGAGGAACGGGACTTGTTGCGGGCTTTGAACTGGCTCAAAAGCAAGTTCAGGTTGAGCGAGGTGCTGGAGCTGGGCAAGGCAGCGCTGGATGCGCCGGGGCCGGAGGGGTATACGGCGCAGTTGGCGCGCATGCAGCTGGATGAGCCACGAGGGCTCAAAGACGAGCTATATCAGCGGTTGATACTGGCAGGATTGGCGGCGACGCGGTGATTGCCGGGGCTGCTTTGCAGCCCATCGCGACACAAGGCCGCTCCTACAGAAGCTCGGTGGTCCTGTAGGGGCGGCCTTGCGTCGCGATGGGCCGCATAGCGGCCCCAATGGCTGTCACTCGATGAAGCTGACCACGCCACCTTCCAGCGACTTCACCCGGGCCAGCGATTCAACGCGGTAACCCTGGCCGTCCAGCTCGGCACGGCCGCCCTGGAACGACTTCTCGATGACGATACCCAGGCCGGCCACGGTGGCACCGGCCTGCTTGATGATCGAGATCAGCGCCTGCGAGGCTTTGCCGTTGGCCAGGAAGTCATCGATCACCAGCACGCGATCGCTGCTGTTGAGATGGCGCGGCGAGATCGCCACGGTGTTCTCGGTCTGCTTGGTGAAGGAATACACCGAGGCAGTCAGCAGGTTTTCGGTCAGGGTCAGGGACTGATGCTTGCGCGCGAAGATCACCGGAACGCCCAGCTTCAGGCCAGTCATCACCGCCGGCGCAATACCCGAGGCTTCGATGGTGACGATCTTGGTCACACCGGCATCGGCGTAAAGGCGGGCGAACTCGTCACCGATCAGCTGCATCAGCGCAGGGTCGATCTGGTGGTTGAGAAACGCATCGACTTTGAGAACCTGATCGGAAAGCACGATGCCTTCGTCGCGAATCTTCTGCTGCAGTGCTTCCACTGTGTATCTCCGATGTAGCAAAGGTGGCCGCAAAGAGCGGCAGAGTTAAAGAGTAATGGTTGATCAGCGTTTGAGCATTGCCCGGATATCGGCCAGTGCGTTGTTGCCACGCGCGGCTTTGACTTCCACTGGCGCATCGTCCAGGCCTTCCCAGGCCAGGTCGTCCGGGGGCAGTTCGTCGAGGAACCGGCTGGGCGTGCAGTCGATGATTTCGCCGTACTGCTTGCGTTTGGCAGCGAAGGTGAAGGCCAGGGTCTGACGGGCGCGGGTAATGCCCACGTAGGCCAGGCGGCGTTCCTCTTCGATGGTGTCGGCTTCGATGCTCGAGCGGTGGGGGAGGATTTCCTCCTCCATGCCCATGATGAATACGTAAGGGAATTCCAGGCCTTTGGACGCATGCAGGGTCATCATCTGCACGCCCTCGGCGTTTTCTTCCTCTTCCTGCTGGCGCTCGAGCATGTCGCGCAGCACCAGCTTGCCGATGGCGTCCTCGATGGTCATGTCACCCTCTTCGTCCTTCTCGAGGGTGTTCTTCAGCGCTTCGACCAGGAACCAGACGTTGCTGATGCGGAACTCAGCAGCCTTGTCGCTGGCCGTTTGCTGGCGGATCCAGTTCTCGTAGTCGATGTCGCGGATCATCTCGTGCAGCGCGGCGATCGGGTCTTCCAGGGCGACCTTGTGGCGCACGCCGTCGAGCCAATGCTTGAAACGCTGCAGACGCTCGGTATAACGCGCGTCCAGGTGCTCGCCCAGGCCCAGTTCCTCGCTGGCGGCATACATCGAGACGCCGCGTTCGGTGGCGTAGTTGCCGAGCTTTTCCAGGGTGGTCGAGCCGATCTCGCGGCGCGGTACGTTGATCACCCGCAGGTAGGCGTTGTCGTCATCCGGGTTGACCAGCAAGCGCAGGTAGGCCATCAGGTCCTTGACCTCCTGACGGCCGAAGAAGCTGTTGCCGCCCGACAGGCGATACGGCACCTGGTGATGCTGCAGTTTCAGCTCGATCAGCTTGGCCTGGTAGTTGCCGCGGTAGAGGATGGCGAAGTCGCTGTAAGGGCGGTTGGTGCGCAGGTGCAAGGTGAGGATTTCCATGGCCACACGCTCGGCCTCGGCTTCCTCGTTCTTGCAGCGGATCACACGGATCTCGTCGCCCACGCCCATCTCGCTCCACAGCTGCTTCTCGAACGCATGCGGGTTGTTGGCGATCAGCACGTTGGCGCAGCGCAGGATACGGCTGGTGGAGCGGTAGTTCTGTTCGAGCATGACGATTTTCAGGGAAGGGTAATCCTCCTTGAGCAGCATCAGGTTCTCGGGGCGCGCACCACGCCAGGCGTAGATTGACTGGTCATCGTCACCTACCACGGTGAACTGGTTGCGCATGCCGATCAGCATTTTCACCAGCAGGTACTGGCTGGCGTTGGTGTCCTGGTATTCGTCCACCAGCAGGTAGCGCACGCGGTTCTGCCAGCGCTCCAGCACTTCGGGGTGCTCCTGGAACAGCTTGACCGGCTGCAGGATCAGGTCGTCGAAGTCCACCGCGTTGAACGCCTTGAGCGTGCGCTGGTAGTGGGTATAGACGATGGCGGCGGTCTGCTCGCGCGGGTTTCGCGCTTTTTCCAGGGCTTCGGCGGGCAGAATCAGGTCGTTCTTCCAGGCACCGATCATGTTCTTGATCTCGTCGATGCCGTCGTCGCCGGAGTATTCCTTCTGCATGATGTCCGACAGCAGCGCCTTGATGTCGGATTCGTCGAAGATCGAAAAGCCCGGCTTGTAGCCCAGCTTGTCGTGCTCCTTGCGGATGATGTTCAGGCCCAGGTTGTGGAAGGTACATACCGTCAGGCCCCGGCCTTCCCCCGGGCGCAGCAGGGTGGCGACCCGCTCCTTCATCTCGCGCGCAGCCTTGTTGGTGAAGGTCATCGCGACGATGTACTGAGCACGGATGCCGCAGTTCTGGATCAGGTGGGCAATCTTGCGCGTGATCACGCTGGTCTTGCCGGAGCCTGCACCGGCGAGCACCAAAAGAGGGCCGCCGACGTAGTCACGGGCTTCCTGTTGCCTGGGATTGAGTCGGGACATGCTAGAAACCGGGGGTCGCCAGAAAATAGCCGCGCATTCTAACAGGCATGGGGCCATTGTGGCGCGACCGTCTGACGTCTGAGTCAGACTTTGTATCGCGCATAGCATTAGTCAGGCTCATGCTATTCATGGAAAAAATCGTATTTGCTGGTTTAACCACTTTCGAGCAGGATGCACGTCAAAATGTGTCGGGACGCGCTGTGGGCAAGGATATGTCTAAAAGTGAAAATCATTTTCATTTCTGCAGTAGCATACCCGGCCTCCCTCGTGCCACCGTCCCCGCTTTAAGGAGCCCGCTTGTCCACGCCTGTCGAACCTTTGCGTTTGCTGTTGTTGGCTGATGAGCCGGAATGGGCCGCCGTGTTGCGCGAATGCCTGCTGCCGCTGAACGGTGCGGCGGTACTGCTGACTGCGCCCAACTGGGCAGCAGTCGACAGCCTGTTCAGCCAAGACCGCCAGGCCGTGATCCTGGCCACCCAGGCCCTGCAACCCGCGCCGGGGCGCTGCGAGCTGCCAACCATCCTGTTGCTCGACGATGAGCCGGTGGCCCCACCCACGGGCGTCAGCGACTGGCTGGTGCGCAGCCAGCTCAATGCCGATGCGCTGCGCCGTTCGCTGCGCCACGTGCGCGAACGTGGCGTGCTGGTGGCCACCTTGCAGCGCCTGGCCGAGCAGGACCCGCTGACCGGCATCGCCAACCGCCAGGGTTTTCAGGCCCTGTTGACGGCACGGCTGGCTGAGAATGACGGGCGCGGGGTAGCCCTCGGGCACCTGGACCTGGACAACTTTCGTCATGTCAACGATGCCCTCGGCCACCAGGGTGGCGACCGGCTGATCCTGCAGGTGGTGTCACGCCTGAAGCAGCAACTGGAGGCCGGCGACCAGCTGGCGCGCCTGGGCAGTGATGAATTTGCCCTGCTGATCGACACCCGTCGCGACACCGGCCGCGCCGAGCGCATCGCCGAACGCATCGTCGAAGCCCTGGCCGAGCCTTACTGGATCGACGGCGAAAGCCTGTTGCTTGGCTGCAGCCTGGGCCTGGCCCACGCCCGCGCGCAAAGTGGCGCCGACCCGTTGATGTGGCATGCGCACATCGCCATGCGCCAGGCCAAGAGCAGCCAGGGCTGTACCTTTCATGTGTTCAATGAGCGGATCAACCGCAACGCCCGCAGCCTTGCCGACCTGGAAGGCGAACTGCGCAGGGCCCTGCGCCGTGATGAACTGGAGCTGCACTACCAGCCGCGACTGAACCTGGCCGATGGCAGCATCGTCGGCCTGGAGGCGCTGGTGCGCTGGCGTCATACCGAGCGCGGCCTGTTGCCGCCGAGCGAGTTCGTGCCGCTGGCCGAGCAGAGCGGGCTGATCGTACCGTTGGGCTACTGGGTTATATCCCGTGCCCTGCGTGACATGCAGGCCTTGCGCGAGAGCGGCCCGGCGCCCCTGCACATGGCGGTCAACCTGAGCTTTCGCCAGTTCCAGGACAGCCAGCTGCTGGCCACCCTGAGCCGGCTGATCATCGAGCATGGCGTCGATGCCCGCTGGCTGGAGTTCGAGCTGACCGAGACGGCGGTGATGCGCCGCAATGAGCTGGTCCGCCAGACCATGGATGCCCTCGGGCGCCTGGGCGTGCGCTTCTCGCTCGACGACTTCGGGACCGGCTTCTCATCCTTCGTGCACCTGAACAGCCTGCCGATCACCTTGCTGAAGGTCGATCGCAGCTTTGTCGCCGAAATGGAGATGCGCGAGGAAAACCGCAAGCTGGTGCACGCGATGATCAACCTGGCGCACAACCTCAACCTCGAGGTGGTGGCCGAGGGCGTTGAAAGCCCTGAGCAGATGGCTTTGCTACGTGAGTTTGGCTGTGACCAGGTGCAGGGGTTTCTGGTCAGCAAGCCACTGCCGGTGGATGAGCTGGTGGAATATCTGTCGAGAAGCACCCCGGCTCAGGTGGTGAGTCTTTGAAGCTGTAGGGGAGGGCTTTGCCCTCCTTTCGCGACGCAAGGCCGCTCACAAGCAGTGCAAGACAGCACCGGCAATCATGCAGGTATCACCGCTTTTGCAGTCACCCCTGCTTTCCCCAGCATCCGCTTCATCCGCCATTCAAAGGCCAGGGTCAGCGCCACCGAAGCACACGCCAGCCCCAACGCCAGCCCCCACCACACACCGACCGCACCGCCACCCAGGTTGAAGGTCAGCAACCACGCACTCGGCGCTCCGACCAGCCAGTAGCAGCAAAGCCCGATCAGGAAGGTGGTCTTGGCATCTTTCAACCCACGGATCGAGCCCATGGCTATGGTCTGCACGCCATCGAACAGCTCGAACCAGGCCGCCACCATCAGCAAGCTCACCGCCAACTGGTAGATCGGCGCGAACGCCGGATCATTGCCATCGATGAACAGGCTCACCAGCATCTCCGGGCGTAGCCAGAACAGTGCCGCGAAGGCGAACATGATCAGCGCGCCAAAGCTGATGCCGACCCGCCCGGCACTGCGCGCCGCCAGCAGGTTGCCGGCACCGTAATACAGCCCTACCCGCATGGTCACTGCATACGAGAGCCCGGTCGGCACCATGAACGCGGTCGAAACGATCTGCAGGGCAATCTGGTGGGCCGCAAGCTCGGTGCTGCCAAGCACACCCATGCACAGGGCGGCAAAGGCGAACAGGCCAACCTCCACCATGTAGGTGCCCCCAATCGGCAAGCCCAGGCGCCACAGCTCGCGCAAGGCCGGCAGCGAAGGGCGCGACAGGCCCTTGCGCAGTGGGTAGGCCGCGTAAGCCGGGTGCCAGCGGATGTACAAGGCCAGCGCGATGGCCATGCCCATCGACACCACGGCGGTGACCAGGCCGATGCCCATCAGGCCAAGCTTGGGCAGGCCGAACATGCCTTCGATCAGCGCGACGTTGAACAGGTAGTTGAGCACCGTGCCGACCAGGCTGATGACCATCACCGGGGTCGAGCGGCCCAAGGCGCTGGTGAAGCCGCGCAGGGCCATGAAAGTCAGGTAGCCCGGTAACGCCAGTGGCAACAGGGTAAGGAACTCGGTGGCCGCAGCAACGTTTTCAGGCTGTTGGCCGAACAGCAGTAACACCGGTTTCAGGTTCCACAGCGCCAGTGCGGCCACCAGCGCCAGCCCCCAGGCCAGCCACAAACCGTTTTGCGCCAGCCGGGTGGCGCCCTCGATGTCATTGGCACCCTTGCGGATCGCCACCAAGGTACCGACCGCGGCGATTACCCCCAGGCAGAAGATCGACACGAACGAATAGCTCGCCGCCCCCAGCCCGCCGCCGGCCAGCGCCTGGGGGCTGATGCGGGCCATCATCAGGGTGTCGGTCAGCACCATCAGCATGTGCGCCAACTGCGAGGCAACCAGCGGCCCGGCCAAGCGCAGCAAAGCCTTGAGTTCTGTGGTGGGCGCAACGTGCATGGGGGCGGTCCTTCCGACTCTGTGAGCGAGGGACGATTCTGAGGCTTCGGTCAACTTTGCACAAAAGGATAAAAACGATGATTGGCATGAGTTGAACTCATGCATATATGATTCTACGCATTCCTTCTCTGCCCCGTATGCAGGTGCCATATGTCCCGTCAGCTGCCTGCGCTGTATGCGCTGCGCGCATTCGAAGCCGCCGCCCGGCTCAGCTCGTTCACCCGTGCCGGCCAGGAGCTTTCGATCACCCAGAGTGCGGTCAGCCGACACATCCGTACCCTGGAGGAGCACTTTGCCTGCCGCCTGTTCATCCGCAGCGGCCGCAGCCTGCAATTGACCGAAGCCGCGCGGGTGCTGCTGCCCGGCGTGCGTGAGGGCTTTGCCGCGCTGGAGCGCGCGTGCGACACCTTGCGCGGTGAGGACGACATATTGCGCATGAAGGCGCCGTCGACGCTGACCATGCGCTGGCTGCTGGCACGCCTGAGCCAGTTCCGGCACTTGCAGCCGGGCAATGAAGTGCAATTGACTAGCGCCTGGATGGATGTCGACCACGTGGACTTCAACCAGGAACCTTTCGACTGCGCGGTATTGCTCAGTGACGGCGTTTTTCCGCCGGACTGGGAGGTACGCCGGCTGTTTTCCGAGCTACTGATCCCGGTGGGCGCGCCCGAGCTGCTCAAGGAAGGCCCTTTGGACGAACGCCGGCTGGCCGGGATCGAACTGCTGCACCCGACCCCCGACAAGCGTGACTGGCGCGAATGGCTGGAGCGCATGGGGCTGGCAGACACTGTTTCACTCAAGGGTGGGCAGGTGTTCGACACGCTGGAACTGGGGATGATCGCGGCGGCGCGTGGCTACGGGATATCCATGGGTGACCTGCTGATGGTCGCCGAAGATGTCGCGCATGGTCGTTTGAGCCTGCCATGGCCGACGGCGGTGCCCAGCGGCATGGATTATTACCTGGTGTGGCCGCGGACCCGGCCGGGTGGTGAGCGGTTGCGGCGGTTGAGCGTGTTTTTGCAGGAAGAGGCGCAGGCGGTGAATTTGCCGGCTGTGCAGATCCTGCCGGCTATTTGATTGCCTGCACTGGCCCTGTCGCCGGCAAGCCGGCTCCTACAGGTGGGGCGGTGCAGACGAAGAAAACGTTTGCGAATATCCGGGTCCGACACTCAAGTATTTGCCAGCGACGCCGATCTAGTTGCACCAGCGTCCCGGAAGAGGGCGCGATTCTCCGTTGACAACAGCGGTCGGTCGGGGTGATCAGGATGATCCGGGCCGCCTGCCAGGAGCTTCCCATGTCTCAACCGCGTGCCCGAATCGCCTCGCAGCTTGGTATCGCCCTCGCCATCGTGCTGGCGCTGGTGATCACCGGCAGTACTCTGTTCGCCCTGCGTTCCCTGGACGACGCCAACCTCACCACTCGCCAGGAACACCTGGCCAGTGAAGCGCGACTGTTGGCCGATCAGCTTGAAACCTTCCACGGTTCGCTCAAGGACAACACCCAGCGCCTGAGCGGCCTGTTCGAGCGCCGCTTCGTTTCGGGGCTGTCGCTGCATGCCGGAGAAACCGTGCAGGTGGCCGGCCAGGCCACGCCGGCGCTGTACCTGGGTGATCACCTGCTCAACAACGACTTCCAGCAGGTCGATGAATTTCAGCAGATGACCGCAGGTGTAGCGACCCTGTTCGTACGCAGCGGCGACGACTTTGTACGCATCAGCACCAACCTGAAAAAGCAGGATGGCAGCCGGGCCATCGGCACCCAGCTCGACCGCCAGCACCCGGCCTACGCGAAACTGATGGCTGGGCAGACCTACGTCGGCCGTGCCCTGCTGTTCGAGCGCAATTACATGACCCGCTATGTGCCGGTGACCGATGGCAGCGGCCGGGTGATCGCGGTGCTGTTCGTTGGCTTCGACTATACCGACGCGCAAAACGCGCAGTTCGCCAACCTCAAGCGCTTCCGTATTGGCGATACCGGCTCGCTGGCATTGCGCGACGAGCAGGGCAAATGGCTGGTGCCCCCGGCCAATGCCGACCAGCCTCTGTACAGCGCTTCTGCGCCCTTTGCCGAAGGCCCCTGGACGGTAGTCGCCAGCATGCCCTTGGAAGAAATCCGCGCGGTGACCTGGGATGTTGGCTTGCGCCTGGCCATCGGCAGTTTGCTGGCGATGTTGCTGGCAGTGGCCGCCACGCTGTGGCTGCTGCGCCGCAAGTTGCGCCCGCTGGATGACCTGGTGCGCCAGGCCGAGGCGCTGGGCGCAGGCGACCTGAGCGCCCGCCTGGCCGTGACCAGCCATGACGAGATCGGCCAGCTGGCACGCAGCTTCAACAAAATGGGCGAAGCCTTGGCGACCATGGTCGAACACATTCGCGGGGCCTCCGAGCAGGTCAGCGGCCGCGCCCGCTCGCTGTCTGGCCTGTCGGCCGGTGCCTGCGAAGGCATGGACCAGCAGTCCGGCGAAATCACCAGCATGGCCGGTGCGGTAGAGGAGTTCAGCGCCACCTCGATGAACATCGCTGACAACATGGCGGGCACCGAGCGCATGGCCCGTGACAATGCCCAGCAGACCCGTATTGGCCGTAGCGCGATGGATGAAGCGTCGAGTTCGTTGCGCCAGATCGCCGAGGCACTGGGTGGCACTGCAACCGTGATGGACACACTGGGTGCACGCTCCCAGGAAATCGGCGGCATTGTCGGGGTGATTACCGCCATTGCCGAACAGACCAACCTGCTGGCGCTCAACGCGGCCATCGAAGCGGCGCGCGCAGGGGAGCAGGGCCGTGGATTTGCCGTGGTGGCTGACGAGGTACGTGGCCTGGCAGCCCGTACGCGTCAGGCGACCGATGAAATCTCCGTGATGATCGCCAGTATCCAGCAGCAGACCGGCCATGCCATCAGCACCCTGGAGCAGGGCAATCAGTTGATGCAGGAAGGCCTGGCACGCAACGACAAGGTGGCCGAGGCGCTGGCGCGTATTGACGAGCAAAGCCGCGTCGCGGGTGAGCAGTTTACCGTGATCAGCACTGCCACCCAGGAACAAAGCAGCACCGCAACCGTGCTCAGCCGCAACCTGCAGAGCATTGCCCAGGCCAACAGCGAACAGCGTGACGTGGCCAATGAGCTGGCCTTTACCGCAAAGGAGCTGGAAGGGCTGGCGGCGCAGTTGCGCCAGGAAGTCGATCGGTTTCGTTAAAACCCCAGGGGCCGCTGCTACACCCCCCCGGTAGGAGCGGCCTCGTGTCGCGAAGGGGGCGCAAGGCGCCCCCAACAATCCTGACCCTTACCCCAACGCCAGGTTCAACGCCTGCGCACAAGCCTGCAACGAGCGCTGCTCACTCTGCGCATACAACGCCAGCTCATCCTGCACCTGCAGCCCCAACGCCGCCTCGAAGGCCTCGCGGTTGGCGTTGCTGCCATACTCCGCCTGGGCATCGTCACCCAGGTTGGACTGGAAGATCCCCGCCGCACTCACCGGCAAGAAGTCCTCGTAGACCAGCGCCTCGAAGTGCACATGGCCCGCCTCGATCAAACCCTCCAAAGTGGTCGGGCGATCAGCCTGCTCGCGTGCAGCCAGGCCCTTTTCGGTCGCGAAATAGCGGAAGTACGCCAGCCCTTGCTCACGCATCTGCGCCAGGTCATCCGGGAACTCGGCAAACTGCTCTTTTAGCAGTGCCATGTAGCGCTCGGCATTGGCCTCGGCCGGTGCACCGCCCAAGGCTGCACGGGTAGCGTCGAGCAGCTTGTCATACAGCTGCCGGCCTTTGGGCGTGAGTGCCGCGCCGCGCTGCTCGATCTCGCCGAAACGTGCGGTGTGGCTGCCTTCGCTACCGTGTTGGTCACTGAACGCAACCTTCTCCTGCAGTGCCTTGAAGCTGGTCTGGCGCAGCAGGATCGGGTGGCGGCGAGTGGGCGGGCCTTCGACAACGGCTTTGGGCGGGATACCCTTGGCCGGCATGCCCAACTGGATCGCATCGATGTCCAGGGTGCGCGGGGTCAGGTGATTGATGTGCGGCCCCTTGAACGCCACCACGTCAGCGATCAGGCGGTGCTGGTCGTGCAACTGCTGGTATTGCTCGGCGGTGACCGTTGCATCCTTGTGCCAGCGGAAGGTATGCAGGGCTTGCTGCACGAACGCTTCGGCGTCGGCCGCGTTCAGGCCGCCATCGCGCTCGCACTGGGCGATCAGCTCAAGGGCGCGGGCGGTGAAGATCTTGCGCTTGGCCAGGAGGGTCTGTGCCAACTCACGCAGTGCGGGATTGTCGATCAGTTCCAGGCGCAGCAGTGAGGTGAATACGCGGAACGGGCTGATGTGCAGTGCCTGTTCGTGCACGGCGCGAAACGCAGTGGAGTGCACAGGCACGCCGGCGCTGCTGAGGTCGTAATACCCGACCGGTTGCATGCCCATGACCGCGAACAACCGGGCGATGGTGGCCAGCTCTTGTGCTGTGCCGACGCGTATGGCGCCGTGGCGCTCCTGGTCCAGGCGCTCGACCTCGCCGGTCCAGCGCAGGGCCTGGGCCACCTCTGGCTGCTGGGCCATGACCTGCTGGTTGATTTCGCTCACCAGCTCCAGCAGCGTGCCGTACAGCGGCACTTCCTGTTTGTACATGAGCGACATGGCGGCAGAGAACTGCGCGCGGATGCTGTCGGGGCTGACGAAATCGTGGGCGGGCATCGCTAGCTTCCTGGTTGGGTTCGGACGCTTACATGAAAGCTGGGAATGCACTATGGCCACAAGCGAAAAAAAGTGGGTGTGTCATTCCTTTTTTGATCGACCTTCAGGGCCGTTCGCGACACAAGGCCGCTCCTGCTGTTTGTAGGAGCTGCCTTGTGTCGCGAATGGGCCGCAAAGCGGCCCCGGCAATCTCAAGCCTGAAGCTGCTCATGAATCCATTCCACCAATGCCCGCACCTTGGGCACCTCCGCCGCATGTTCGGCATACGCCAAGTAATGCGCCCCGGCACTGTTCATCGCATGATTCCAAGGAATGACCAGGCTACCCTCGCTTAACTCTTTCGCCGCCAGATAGCGCGGCACCAGCGCCACCCCGCACCCGGACTGCGCTGCGCTCAACGCCATATAGAACGTATCGAAGCGCGGCCCGTGATAGGCGCTGACGCTCTGCAAACCCAGCTCCAGGAACAACTCATGCCAGGCCTCCGGCCGCGAGGTGCTTTGCAGCAGCACCAGGTCGGCCAGTTCTGCAGCATCGCCCAGCGTGCGCCCGGCCAGCAGCTCCGGCGCACACACCGGCACCACTTCCTCACGGAACAGCTCCACGCAGGTCGCCCCCGGCCAGGTGCCTTGCCCATAGAAAAACACCACATCCGCCGAGCCCTGCAGCAAGGCAAACGGCTCCATCTCGTTACGGATGTCCAGGTGGATATTCGTGTGGCGCTTGCCAAAGCCTTTGAGGTGCGGGATCAACCAGCGCACGCCAAAACTCGGTTGAGTGGCTACCTTCAATATCTCGGTCTGCTCGCCATAGGTCAGAACGTAGCGGCTGGACATGTCCACCTGCGTGAGGATCTTGTTGACCTCGGCCAGGTACAGGCTGCCGGCGGGGGTCAATTGCAGGCGCCGGCGGATACGCAGGAACAGGTGGTGGCGCAGCATCTCTTCGAGCTGTGCGACCTGCTTGCTGACCGCGCTCTGGGTCAGGTGCAGCTCTTCGGCGGCGCGGGTAAAGCTCAGGTGGCGGGCTGCAGCTTCGAAGCACTGCAGGGCGGTCATGGAAGGCACCAGGCGTTTGGACATAGCGGTCTCTGCGGCTCAAATCATTACCTGACGGAATGATATGCGGAATAAAGGTCGTTTGTTGCGCTGGTGTGATCGGATTAATACTGATCCACATCATTTTTCCACCCCATCACCCGATGTAGGAGAAGCACAATGGTTGCTGGATTGCTCGAGCGCCTTGGCGTTGCCGCCACGGCTTACACCCAGGGCGACTACCCTGTTCACACCCCGATCGACGGTAGCCAGATCGCCTCGGTGAAACTGCTTGGCAAGGCCGAGACCACCGCCCGCATCGGCCAGGCGCAGAGTGCCTTCGAAGCCTGGCGCAGCGTGCCGGCCCCGCGCCGTGGCGAACTGGTGCGCCTGTTCGGTGAAGTGCTGCGTGAACACAAGGCCGACCTGGGCGAACTGGTCTCGATCGAAGCCGGCAAGATCACTCAGGAAGGCCTGGGTGAAGTCCAGGAAATGATCGACATCTGCGATTTCGCCGTTGGCCTGTCCCGTCAGCTGTACGGCCTGACCATCGCGTCCGAGCGCCCTGGCCACCACATGCGTGAAAGCTGGCACCCGCTAGGCGTGGTCGGCGTGATCAGCGCTTTCAACTTCCCGGTGGCCGTATGGGCCTGGAACACCGCGCTGGCCCTGGTGGCCGGTAACTCGGTGGTGTGGAAGCCTTCCGAGAAGACCCCGCTGACCGCCCTGGCATGCCAGGCGCTGTTCGAAAAAGCCCTGAAAGCCTTTGGCGATGCCCCGGCTGGCCTGGCACAGCTGGTCATCGGTGGCCGCGAAGCCGGCGAAGCCCTGGTGGATGACCCGCGCGTGCCGCTGGTCAGCGCTACTGGCAGCACCCGCATGGGCCGTGAAGTCGGCCCGCGCGTTGCTGCCCGTTTCGGCCGCAGCATCCTGGAACTGGGCGGCAATAACGCAATGATCCTGGCGCCGAGCGCCGACCTGGACCTGGCCGTGCGTGGCATCTTGTTCTCCGCTGTGGGCACCGCCGGCCAGCGCTGCACCACCCTGCGCCGGCTCATCGTGCACCGCTCGATCAAGGACGAAGTGGTTGCCCGCATCAAAGCGGCTTACGGCAAAGTGCGCATCGGTGACCCACGTAAAGACAACCTGGTGGGCCCGCTGATCGACAAGCTGTCGTTCGATGCCATGCAGGGCGCGCTGGCCAAGGCCCGCGACGAGGGTGGCCAGGTATTCGGTGGCGAGCGTCAGCTGGCCGACCAGTTCCCGAACGCCTATTACGTTTCGCCGGCCATCGCCGAGATGCCCGCGCAGAGCGATGTGGTGCGCCATGAAACCTTCGCGCCGATCCTCTACGTGCTGGCCTACGATGACTTCGAAGAGGCCCTGCGCCTGAACAACGAAGTGCCACAAGGCCTGTCGTCGTGCATCTTCACTACTGACATCCGTGAGGCCGAGCGCTTCCAGAGCGCCTCGGGCAGCGACTGCGGCATCGCCAACGTCAACATCGGCACCAGCGGTGCCGAGATCGGCGGTGCATTCGGTGGCGAGAAGGAAACCGGCGGTGGTCGTGAGTCGGGTTCCGATGCCTGGAAAGGCTACATGCGTCGCCAGACCAACACCGTGAACTACTCGCGTGAGCTGCCGCTGGCGCAGGGTATCGTGTTCGACTGATGCTGCATGGCCGGGGGCTTTGCCCCCGTTTCGCCGGCAAGCCGGCTCCCACAGGGTTCGGTGCGATCCTTGTGGGAGCTGGCTTGCCGGCGACAGGGCTGCGCAGCAGCCCCAACAAGAACAATATCGCTGGAGCCGGCCATGTCCGAACTGCGTCAACAATGCTTGTGGGAACACGTCAGCCAACCGACCGTCGCCGCCCAGGCCCTGGCCGGTGAGCACAAGGCCGACGTCTGCGTCATCGGCGGCGGCATTACCGGCCTGTCGGCGGCCATCCACCTGCTCGAACAGGGCAAGTCGGTGATCCTGCTGGAGGCCTGGAAGATCGGCCACGGCGGCTCCGGGCGCAACGTTGGCTTGGTCAATGCCGGCACCTGGATCCGCCCAGACGATGTCGAGGCGACTCTAGGCCAGAAGCAGGGCAGCCGCCTGAACAAAGTGCTCGGTGAGGCCCCTGGCGAAGTGTTCGCCATGATCGAGCGCCTTGGCATCGACTGCCAGGCACAGCACAAAGGCACCCTGCACATGGCGCACAACGCCACAGGCATCGCTGACCTCGAAGCACGCCATGAACAGTGGCGCCGCCGCGGTGCCGATGTGGAGTTGCTGACCGGCGCCCAGTGCCAGGAATACTGCGGCACCGACAAGATTTCCGCCGCGCTGCTAGACCGCCGCGCCGGCACCATCAACCCCATGGGTTACACACAGGGCCTGGCCGCTGCGGTTGCGCGCCTGGGTGGCAAACTGTTCCAGCAATCGGCCGTCGAAGGCCTGGAGCGCGACGGCGATGCCTGGCGGGTCAAGACTGCACGCGGTTCGGTGCGCGCCGACAAGGTCGTGATCTCCACCGGCGCGTACACCGAGGGCGACTGGAGCAACCTGCAAAAGCAGTTTTTCCGCGGTTACTACTATCAGGTGGCCTCCAAACCGCTGCACGGCGCTGCAGCCGACAAGGTCCTGCCCCATGGTCAGGGCTCGTGGGACACCCGCACGGTGCTCAGCAGCATCCGCCGCGATGATCGAGGCCGTCTGCTGCTCGGCAGCCTTGGACGGGTCGACAACAAGCCTGCGTGGTTCGTGCGCAGTTGGGCTGACCGTATCCAGAGCCATTACTACCCGGAGCTGGGCAAGGTCGAGTGGGAGATGCACTGGACCGGCTGCATCGACTTCACCCCCGACCACCTGATGCGCCTGTTCGAGCCGGCGCCCGGGTTGGTCGCGGTGACGGGCTACAACGGGCGGGGCAATACCACGGGCACCGTGATTGGTCGGGCGTTCGCCGAGTTTCTGCTCAAGGGTGAGGCGGACAGCCTGCCGATCCGGTTCTCGCCGATGACCGGGGTGAGTGCGCCGTCGTTGCGCACGGCGTTCTACGAGTCCGGGTTCTCCCTGTACCACGCGGGGCAGTGTTTGCGGGTAGTGCTGTAAGGTTGTCCCACGACACTGACTGGAGCGGCCTTGCGTCGCGAAAGGGGCGCGCAGCGGCCCCAGGTATTCAGCGGCGCTGCAGTAATTGCCCGGGCTGCTATGCAGCCCTTTCGCGACGCAAGGCCGCTCCTACAAATAAGGCCGTGCGGGAAATCAGTTTATCTGTGCAACCAGCTGAGGAAGCCACCTTTCTTGATCAGGGTCGGCTTCTGCAGCAACAAAGACTCCCGGCTCTGCCGCCGGAACCGCTGTAATTTGGTCAACGCCGTCTGCACCTCGCCGCGCTGTACCAGGCAGGTACGCACCTGCTCCTTTTCGATGCGATACAGCACGCAGCTGGTCAGGGTACGGAATTCGGCAAACGAGTCATCCTCATCGATGATGCCCTCGATCCCCAGCACTTCCCCTGGCCCCATGCGCCCGGCTTCCAGCAATTTGTCGCCATCGCGTATCGCCGCCGAAACCACCCCGCTACCGATCACCAGCAAATGATCGGAATGCTCGCCAACGCCCAGAATCACTTGGTCTGCCAGGTACTCGACGGCAGTCATGCGCTGGCTCAAGGCATCGCGCTCCTCGTCAGTCAGCGAACGGAACACCCGTACCTCGTCCAGCACTTCACGCTGACGGCTGCGCGGCGGCATGGCCAGGTCAACGTTCCACATCACGCCACTGGCCTCCAGGTGCCGATGTGCCAGGTCGAACAGCTGGTTGCGCGCCTCGGTCTTGCCACCCATGTCGGCGACAAAGCCGCTGGCTTCGTACTCCACCGACTCCAGCGTGGAGGCCTTCACCGTGACCTTCGGCTTGGGTGAGGCAAGAATGGCGCTGGTGCCCTGCAACGCCTTTTCCAGCGCATCGAACACCCGTTTAGGCCGCACTTTGGCCGGCACCACCACACTGACCGACACCCCATGCACATCGGCCGGGCGGCTGTGGTTGAGCAACTTGGCCTTGGCCGCCACCGAGTTGGGGATCACCGCCAGGCTGCCTGAGCCCGTGAGCAGGCGCGTTGCTCGCCAGTCGATGTCCAGCACCTTGCCTTCGGTACCGTCGATGGAGATCGAGTCGCCGATCTGGTAGGGCCGCGTGGTATTCAACACGATGCCACTGAACACGTCGGCCAAGGTGCTTTGCAGCGCCAGGCCGATGACGATGGCCATGACCCCGGAGGTGGCCAACAGGCCCTTCACCGGCAGCTGCATCACATAGCCCGCAGCGGCCACCACGGCCGCGAGGAAGATCAACGCCCCCAGCACATCCTGCAGCAACCGCCCGCCATGGCTGCCGCGCGCCACTAGCAGCAGGCCGAACACCACCGTCACCGTACGCGCGCCAAACAGCCACCAGCCGATCGCCAGCACCGTGGCCATCAGGTTGCGCGACACATCGTCGACCCAGGGTGGGGGCTGCAGCGGGCTCATGCCGGCGGCCACCAGTACCCAGCTGAACAGCACGAACGTCAACAACCGCGTGCCGATGCGCAAGGCCCGGCGCTGTGGGGGGATCAGTTGCCAGAGCACGAGGTCGAGCAGGATCAGGATTGTGCCGAGCAACAACGGGGACGACTGGATGAACGCCAGCATGGAGGTCTCGGGGGGGGAGGAGAGTTGTGCGTAGTAATAGAGCAGGTTGAGGTGGCAGGCAATGGGGCGATCTCGATTCGAAGTGCCAGGCCGTTGACCGGTCTCGACAACGGCTTGCCTTGTTCTCGATGTTTTTCACTCCCGATTTATACAGGTTATAGGATGAAGCCATTTACAATCAGCCAAGTGAAGCCAACTATATTAAACCAAGCGGCGATTACCATCCTTGTTCTCAGGCCTTTGGGGAACTCTAGATAGTCCTGAGCATCCAGTGATCCTCGGCGAATCCTGGCGTTAGGGAACATGAGTTCGCTCGATATCGCGGAGACGATGAGAACTCTGGATTTTAAGCCTTGCTGTCCACATAGGCCTTTCGCAAAGGGTAGACAATCACTCCTTTGAAGTGCTGAAGTCATTACTTTGAAGTCCCGGCTGCAAGCAATATAGAGGTCTAATGAGAGCCCGATCAAGCCAAGACAGAATGGAGCTGCCAGTAAAAAGAGCCTAACGTTGACGTCGAGTGTCTCAGTCATCGTGGAAAGTCTCGAAGATCAGGTCCGCAAGTTCCTCGCCATACTTCATCCCTTTAGTGCTGCCGTAGTAAGCTCCAGCTCCGGTCATGGCTATGCCGCATATGAATACGCCTTTAGGATGTCCGACTCTCCAGCAAACTTTTAAAGCAGCTCTAATTCCCGCCTGGCCTCCAACCCAGCCCCCGGCTAAACCGCTGGAAAAATTCCCTGCCTCAGTGACTTTGACTTTTTCGCAGGCCCTGGCATCGCCCGCTCGGCATACATCAGATATTTTCACTATCGAGCCAACACCTCCAATAGCAACGCCTATATGTCCCCCTGCCTTCAAATACTTGGAAATGCTTGCCAATTTATCCAGGTGTGTTGAATATCCGGGGATCTGGCCAGGTATCCCTGCTTTGCTCCAATGATGAACCAGGCTTTTTGATGAGATGCCCAAGTCCCGACGCAGTCTTTCATAGTTGCCAAGGTTCAGGCGCTTATTCAGAACAGTCGCTTTCAGGGTCGTATCTAATTGCTTGAGGAGTTTCATACGTTCAGCGAAAAACTCACGACTGCGCAGGTGCCCGTGCTTGGCAAATTGTTGCTGATGCAACTCTTCGATCTTTCGCAAGATGTGGTTTATGTCACTCACCGACTTTGCCATCATCGCTTCGCTCACTCCGACTGAGAGGCTCACTTCACTGAGCCATCCTGCAATTTCAGCCTGATGCCGCACCATGAAATCCGCCTCTTCCGGCGTCAGGCTTGCCAACGCCTCCCGCGCCTGTTTCGCCGCGCTCATCGCATGCAGCTCTTCGCGCGTACAGACCGGTCGGCTGAGGCCGTCGCCAATGATGAATAGTTCGCCCGCTTTGAAACCCTGTTGATAGGTAGGATTCAGGCGCTCCAGGTTGGAGCGCGGCAGATTGGCCTGTGGAGCGCCGAGTTCAACCAGGATTTCCTGGTAGGTCATGCAGCGCGGGACGATGAAGAAACCTGGCTCTAAGGTATCCACCGGGGAGCTTGCAACATTTCGTCTGAAGCGAGTAGGCAGTGAATCCGCTTCATGTGGTGTTGGGCTTGCTTCAGCAGACCTGGCCACGGATGTTGGCTTGGACGGGGAGGAATCCCCCAAGGGCGCGATTACCCGGCATCCATCCGGACAACCGCAGGCTACTCGAGCTCCATCCATTGCGGCCAGCCGGCCAGCAACCACGAACCCTGGCATCCCTTCCACGATGGTGCCGCTCTTGTCGCAGGCCGGACAAGGGGTAGTCACGTCGCCTTCGCGCAGTACCCGGCGACCACCAACGCGGAAGCTGCCGATGCTGGCAAGGCAGGTAGCGCCCGTCGTGGTGCGATCACCCTCCAGTGCTTGGCCTCTGCCATTCATCTTGATGCGACTCATATCCAGGTCCTAGGCAAACCTGGAAGCTAGCACCCCGCAATAGGCCTAGAGGTCACTTGAAGATGCTTTGGGAAACGTCCTACGCAGACTAGAGAAAACTCTCCGCCTTCTGCTCTCGGGGAGTCCTGCGAGAGCTTGCCCGTCTTCAATGTGCCGGCAAATCCAAGGCTAGATCATCGTTCACAAAATAGAACGCTATAGCCAAAAATCACTATCTACCGCTCCAAAGGTGATGGTTTTAATCTTCTCCCATCAACGCGAAACACCCAACTTACTGAACATCAAAACCCTTAGGAGCACGACCATGACCAACTTCAAATACAACCGCCTGAACAAAGACGACGCCGCTGTTCTGCTGGTCGACCACCAGGCTGGCCTGCTGTCCCTGGTCCGTGACATCGAGCCGGATGCGTTCAAGAACAACGTGCTGGCCCTGGCTGACCTGGCCAAGTTCTTCAACCTGCCGACCATCCTCACCACCAGCTTCGAACAAGGCCCTAACGGCCCGCTGGTACCAGAACTCAAAGCACTGTTCCCGGACGCCCCATACATCGCCCGCCCTGGCCAGATCAACGCCTGGGACAACGAAGACTTCGTCAAGGCAGTGAAGGCCACCGGCAAGAAGCAGCTGATCATCGCCGGTGTAGTGACCGAGGTGTGTGTGGCGTTCCCGGCGCTGTCGGCACTGGAAGAAGAGTTCGAGGTGTTCGTGGTGACCGATGCCTCCGGCACCTTCAATGCCATGACCCGCGACGCCGCCCACGACCGCATGAGCCAGGCTGGCGCACAACTGATGACCTGGTTCGGCGTGGCATGTGAGCTGCACCGCGACTGGCGCAACGACGTTGAAGGCCTGGCGGCGCTGTGCTCCAACCACATTCCGGATTACCGCAACCTGATGACCAGTTACAACGCCTTCAACGCCGGCAAGTAAGCCGACCGCCCCGGGCACCGACAGCGGTGCCCGCGCAGGGCAGCACACCCATCCAATCCTGCGCCCGTCCGTTGTTGCACAGTGGATGCGGGCAAGCTCATCCCAAGGAACGCCGATGAACACCGCACTCCAAGACAACCGCAACGTGGTGACCCTGGTCATCCAGCACAAGGTCCGCGCCCAGGCGCTGGCCAGCTACGAGGCTTGGCTCAAGCGTACGGTCAGCACCGCACGGCGGCAGCCGGGGCACCTGGATGTCAATGTGATCCGCCCGGACGACGGCGGGCTGCACTTCACCACCGTGGTGCGCTTCGCAGAGGCCAGCCTGCTGCAGGCCTGGGTCAACTCCAGCGAGCGCCAGACGCTGGTCAACGAAGTACTGCCGCTGCTCGAAGGCGGCGACCACACCCAGGTGCACGAAGACCCGGAGTTCTGGTTCACACCGCCCAGCACTACCTCCGCGCAACCGCCGCGCTGGAAGCAGGCGCTGCTGACCTACCTGGTGATCTGCCCGATGACCATGATCATCCCGCAACTGCTGGCGCCGTTTTTCGCACGCTTCCCACAACTGGGCGGGGTGATCACCGGCAACCTGATCGTCAACCTGTTCGTCATCCTGCCCGTGGTGTTTTTCATCATGCCGTGGGTAACCCGTCGCTGCGCCAACTGGCTGCGCAGCTGATCAATTTTTGACCTCGACACTTTCAAGGAGATACCGACATGACTACGCTCGTTACCCGCGATGGCACTTCGATCTATTACAAGGACTGGGGCACCGGCAAGCCCGTGTTGTTCAGCCATGGCTGGCCGTTGGATGCCGACATGTGGGACTCGCAGATGGAGTACCTGGCTAGCCGCGGCTACCGCGCCATTGCCTTCGACCGTCGTGGTTTCGGCCGTTCGAGCCAGCCGTGGAACGGTTATGACTACGACACGTTCGCTGACGACATCGCCCAGCTGATCGAGCACCTCGACCTGCGCGACGTGACCCTGGTGGGCTTCTCCATGGGTGGCGGCGACGTCAGCCGCTACATTGCCCGCCACGGCAGCGAACGCGTTGCCGGCTTGGTGCTGCTGGGCGCGGTGACGCCGGTGTTCGGCAAGCGTGACGACAACCCGGACGGTGTCGATACCTCGGTATTTGACGGCATCAAGGCTGGACTGCGGGCGGATCGTGCGCAGTTCATCGCCGATTTCGCCACGCCGTTCTATGGGCTGAACCATGGGCAGCAGGTGTCTCAGGGTGTGCAGACGCAGACCCTGAACATTGCCCTGATGGCTTCGATAAAGGGCACGCTGGATTGTGTGAGTGCGTTCTCCGAGACCGACTTTCGCCCGGACATGGCCAAGATCGATGTGCCGACCTTGGTGATCCACGGTGACGACGATCAGATCGTACCGTTCGAGACCACCGGAAAGCGGGCTGCGGAGTTGATTCGCGGGGCTGAGCTGAAGGTGTACAGCGGGGCGCCGCACGGGTTTGCAGTGACCCATGCGCAGCAGCTCAATGAAGACCTGTTGGCGTTCCTGAGCCGCTGAATAAGCGGGGGCCGCGTTGCGGCCCATCGCCGGCCCCGGCAGCACAAAATGTGAACAGGGCTAACCTTCATCAACTCACCGCACACCCCTGCAATCCCTGGCCAGGCTTGAACCGGCATGCTCCGCAGTTGCTTCAGCCACCGCCGCACCCAGACGGAGAAGAAGATGTCCCAGGACCCCAACGACAAGACCCGTCGCCAGTTCCTCGCCACCAGTACCGTGCTCGGTGCCGCCGGCGCGCTCTGGTCCGCATTGCCCTTCACCGGCGCCGCCGGCTCCGCCCACGCATCCATCCAAGGAGGTTCCATGACCGCCGACCTGATCCTGTTCAACGGCAAGCTGCATACAGTCGACCGTGAAAAGCCCACAGCCACCGCCGTCGCCATCAAGGATGGCCGCTTCATTGCCGTGGGCAACGACGCCGAGGCCATGGCCCACAAGGGTGCGGCCACGCAGATCATCGACCTGAAGCAGCGCACGGTTATCCCGGGCCTGAACGACTCGCACCTGCACCTGATCCGCGGCGGCCTGAACTACAACCTTGAACTGCGCTGGGAAGGTGTACCGTCGGTGGCCGATGCCCTGCGCATGCTCAAGGACCAGGCGGCGCGTACGCCAACCCCGCAATGGGTGCGCGTGGTCGGTGGCTGGAACGAATTCCAGTTCGCCGAAAAACGCATGCCCACCCTGGAAGAAATCAACCAGGCTGCGCCCGATACCCCGGTGTTCCTGCTGCACCTGTACGACCGCGCACTGCTCAACCGCGCCGCGCTCAAGGCCGTGGGCTACAGCAAGGACACGCCAAACCCGCCGGGCGGTGAAATTCAGCGCGACAAGTTCGGCAACCCGACCGGCATGCTCATCGCCCGCCCCAACGCGATGATCCTTTACGCAACCTTGGCCAAAGGGCCGAAGCTGCCGCTGGAATACCAGGTCAACTCGACCCGCCAGTTCATGCGTGAGCTCAACCGCCTGGGCCTGACCAGCGCCATTGACGCAGGTGGCGGCTACCAGAACTTCCCTGACGACTACTCGGTGATTCAGGAGCTGGCCGACAATAACCAGCTGACCGTGCGCATCGCCTACAACCTGTTCACCCAAAAGCCCAAGGAAGAGCTGGACGACTTCAGGAAGTGGACCTCCAGCGTCAAGCTGCACAGCGGCACCGACTTCCTGCGCCATAACGGCGCCGGTGAGATGCTGGTGTTCTCCGCAGCCGACTTCGAGGACTTCCTCGAACCGCGGCCGGACCTGCCGCAAACCATGGAAGAAGAGCTGGAGCCGGTGGTGCGCCACCTGGTCGAGCAGCGCTGGCCGTTCCGCCTGCACGCTACGTACAACGAATCGATCACGCGCATGCTCGACGTGTTCGAGAAGGTCAACCGCGACATCCCTTTCAACGGGCTGCCATGGTTCTTCGACCACGCCGAGACCATTACCCCGCAGAACATCGAGCGCGTGCGTGCGTTGGGCGGTGGTATTGCCATCCAGGACCGTATGGCCTTCCAGGGTGAGTACTTCGTCGATCGCTATGGTGCGAAGGCCGCCGAGCAGACCCCGCCGATCAAGCGCATGCTCGAAATGGGTGTGCCTGTGGGCGCCGGTACCGACGCCACCCGGGTCTCCAGCTACAACCCGTGGACTTCGCTGTACTGGTTGGTCAGCGGCAAGACCGTAGGCGGTATGGAGCTGTACCCGGAAGGCCTGAGCCGCGACACCGCACTGCAATTGTTCACCCAGGGCAGCGCCTGGTTCTCCAGCGAGCAGGGCAAGAAAGGCCAGATCAAGGTTGGCCAGCTGGCGGACCTGGCGGCCCTGTCGCTGGATTTCTTCAGCGTTGATGAAGAGGCGATCAAGGGCATCGAGTCGGTACTGACTATCGTCGACGGCAAGGTGGTGTACGGCGCTGGCGAATTCGACAGGCTCGGCCCGCCACAGGTGCCGGTGCTGCCGGAGTGGTCGCCGGTGGCCAAGGTGCCGGGGCACTGGCGCGTGGGTACGCCATCACTGGCTGCAACGGTGCACCAGTGCAGCGGGCCTTGCGGGGTGCATGCGCACAGCCATGAAAAGGCGCGGCATTCGAGTGTGCCGGTGAATGACTTCCAGGGCTTCTGGGGAGCCTTGGGGTGTTCGTGCTTTGCGTTTTGAGCTGATGTAAGAAAGTGCGCTCTGCGGTAATGCCAGTCAGTTAGTTATCATGGCTGCTACGCAGCCCATCGCCGGCAAGCCGACTCCCACAGGGCCTGTAGGAGCTGGCTTGCCGGCGATGAGCCGCAAAGCGGCCTCCAATCGCTTACCTGACGGGTATCAACGCTGCCTGTTCTTGGCGATCTCGATATCGTCCATCAGCGCTTTGGCCAACAGGCTCAGATAGTCGGCTGCTGCCAGCAGCTTGTGGTCATCCTCCATGTCGCCTTCACGCACCAGGTGCTTGATGTAGCTGAGCAGCACGGATACCTGCTCGTAGGCATCGTCTATGGGAATGCCGGGTTGCACACGCAGCAGATCAGTCGGCGGGTTACCCACATCGAGGAAGGTCGCCACGCCAACGGTGGTCAGGACCTTGGGTTCGTCTGCCATGGCTTCACTCCTCGGTCCGTTGGCCAAACAGCCGAGCGTGCACGTGCTCGACCAGCGAATGGGCGATCTCGCTGGCATGCATGGCATTGCTCAGCATGTTCAGGCCAGGTTCGCCTGCGCGGGCGCGGCAGTGTTCGTCGATGGTTTCGATGACGCCGCGCAACAGCTCGCTGGCGTGGGCCAGGGCGTCGGGCGGGTACATGTCGGACTGGACGGTGAAGAATGGGGTAGTGACGGGTTTACGGCTGGGTGGATCAGGAACGATCTTCTTCATTGTGTAATTCCTTTTTTTTCAAAATGGGAACTACCACTCGAATCTTTCCCACAGATTGTGGGTGGCAGCCGTACGCGGGGTGAGAAAACCGAGGAAAAAAGGCAAAACCCGGCCGAGCCGAAGCCCGCCCACGTACGGCAACCATTACGGTGCTGCTGTTTTATCGGTCGGGTTTCTCACACCCGGTCGCCTGAGCGACCCGAAAACGTTATCCCTGAGGCATTTCCCCGACAACAGCGATACTTCAGCAGCACTCGTAGGATAATTCCCAAAAGGTCGATGCTGAAGCATTTGGTTTCAGGCTCAGAAATGTCTTACGGCTATTGGTCCTTTCGCAGGAAGCCTCGCCACGAGGTCGACCCGGACTGTCACATCAATCGGGACAATGTTTCTTGCCGCAGGCAGATTGTCTGAACCATCCGCAATCCTCAGAATTGCCCGCCACACTGTTCTAACGCTGCCCCGGCAGCTCATGGAGTTCGAGCCAATGCCACACGAAGGCAGCCTTCTGCAAACCGCGGTGATCTTCCTGCTCGCCGCCGTCCTCGCCGTCCCCCTGGCCAAACGCCTGCAACTGGGCGCCGTTATCGGCTACCTGCTGGCTGGCGTGGCCATCGGCCCACAGGCCCTGGGCCTGATCCGCGACACCGAAAGCGTGGCGCACATTTCCGAACTGGGCGTGGTCTTGCTGTTGTTCATCATAGGCCTGGAACTGTCGCCCAAGCGCCTGTGGCTGATGCGTAAGTCAGTGTTCGGCGTCGGTACTGCACAGGTGCTGCTGACCGGCGCACTCATCGGCGCCATCGCCCTGTTCGGCTTCGGCCAGTCACTCTCTGCCGCCATCGTGGTAGGCCTTGGCCTGGCCCTGTCGTCCACCGCATTGGGCCTGCAGAGCCTGGCCGAGAGCAAGCAGCTCAACGCCCCGCATGGCCGCCTGGCATTCGCCATCTTGCTGTTCCAGGACATCGCCGCGATCCCGCTGATTGCCCTGGTGCCACTGCTGGCCGCCAGCGGCCAGGACACCAGCCACGGTGACAGCCTGCAAAATGGCCTGAACGTCTTCGCCAGCATCGCTGTGGTGGTCGTAGGCGGGCGCTACCTACTGCGCCCGGTGTTCCGCATCGTGGCCCGCACCGGCCTACCGGAAGTGTCCACCGCCACCGCGCTGCTGGTAGTGATCGGCACCGCCTGGCTGATGGAGGAAGCCGGCATTTCCATGGCCCTGGGCGCCTTCCTCGCGGGCCTGCTGCTGGCCGACTCGGAATACCGGCATGAGCTGGAATCGCAGATCGAACCGTTCAAAGGCCTGCTGCTGGGGCTGTTTTTCATGAGTGTCGGCATGGGCGCAAACCTGAGCCTGCTGCTGGAAATGCCGCTGGTGCTGCTGGGCCTGACACTGTTGTTGGTGACGGTCAAACTGGTACTGCTGCTCGGCATCGGCCGTCTGGCCGGTGGCCTGCACAGCGCCAGCGCACTGCGCCTGGGGATGGTACTGGCCACCGGTGGTGAGTTCGCCTTCGTAGTGTTCAAGCTGGGCAAGGACCAGGGCCTGTTCGACACCCAGACCTACGACCTGCTGCTGATGACCATCACCCTGTCGATGGCCATCACCCCGCTGCTGATGCTCGGCTGCGCCCGCGCCCTCAAGCGCACGCAACCTGCGCGCGAAGTACCCGAGCAATACAAGGCCATCGATGCCAGTGCCCCGCGCGTGGTGATTGTCGGCATGGGCCGCATGGGGCAGATCGTCTCGCGTATCTTGCGGGCGCAGAAAATCCCCTTCGTCGCCCTGGAAACCTCGGTGGACGCCATCGAGATGACCCGCATGCTCGAACAGGCCCCGGTGTTCTACGGCGACCCGCAGCGCCCCGAGGTGCTGCATGCAGCCAAGGTCGGCGAGGCGGAGTATTTCGTCATCACCATCGACGACCCGGAAGTGACTACACGCACGGCAGAACGGGTCAAGCGCCTGTACCCTCACCTTAAAGTGCTGGCCCGCGCGCGTAACCGCCAGCATGTGCACAAGCTGGTGGACGTGGGCGCAGAGCCGATTCGCGAGACGTTCTATTCGAGCCTGGAAATGACCCGCCGGGCGCTGGTCGGGTTGGGGCTGAGCAGTGAACAGGCGGCGGACCGCATCGAGCGGTTCGCCCAGCATGACGAGGAAGTGCTGGAGGCGCAGGGGCAGGTGCGTGATGACCGGGCCAAGGTGATGCAGACGGCCAAGGAAGCGCGGGTGGAGTTGGAGCGGTTGTTTGATTCGGATGCGGATTGAGCGTCAGGCAAATTTCCGGATTGGCCAGCCTGTTCTCAAGGGCAACTGATTTAGCGCTCCGGCAAAAGCGGTAGACTGCGAAAATTGCCCTTAGCGTTCCGCCTGGAGAACGATCATTGGAAGACCTCAACTCCCTCTACTACTTCACCCAAGTGGTCGAGCACGGCGGCTTCGCCCCGGCCGGGCGGGCGCTGGACATGCCCAAGTCGAAACTCAGCCGCCGCATCGCCGACCTTGAGGACCGCCTGGGCGTGCGCCTGCTGCACCGCACCAGCCGGCACTGTTCGCTCACCGAGATCGGCCAGGCCTACTACAACCGTTGCCTGGCCATGCGCGTAGAGGCCGAGGGCGCGGCAGAAATCATCGAGCGCAACCGCAGCGAACCGCGCGGGCTGGTGCGCATCAGCTGCCCGACTACCCTGCTCAACTCCTGGGTCGGGCCAATGCTCACCCGCTACATGCTCAAGTATCCGCAGGTAGAGCTGTTCATCGAGAGCACCAACCGCCGCGTCGACCTGCTGCACGAAGGCTTCGACGTGGCGCTGCGCGTGCGCTTCCCGCCGCTGGAAAACACCGACATGGTGATGAAAGTACTGAGCAACAGCACCCAGTGCCTGGTGGGGCACCCGCAGTATCTGGAGCACTTGCCCAAGGGCTTCGACCCGCAGTTGCTCGGGACGCTGCCCAGCGTGCATTGGGGGAGCGCCCAGCGCGAGTACCAGTGGGAGCTGTTCCAGGGCGAGGACATGAGCCGCAGCATCGTGATCCCGCACACACCGCGCATGGTCACCGATGACCTGTTTGCCCTGCGCCATTTCGTGGTGGCCGGAGTTGGTATTGCGCACTTGCCACGGGTGGCGGTGCGCGAAGACCTGGCCGAAGGCCGTTTGGTGGAGCTGTTGCCGCAGTGGCACCCCCGCTGCGGCATCGTGCATGCCATCTTTCCTTCGCGGCGTGGGTTGCTGCCGTCGGTGCGGTCGCTGATCGATCACTTGGCAGAGGAATTCGCGTTCAGCGACATGGCCTAGACCAGTCGCAGCGATAGGGTCTCTAGCCGTAAGACATTTCTGAACTTGAAACCAAATGCTTCAGCATCGACCTGCTTGGGAATTATCCTACGAGTGCTGCTGAAGTATCGCTGTTGTCGGGGAAATGCCTCAGGGATAACGTTTTCGGGTC